>JAJDEQ010000197.1 GCA_029259695.1 Planctomycetota bacterium | reverse complement strand
ACGACGGGTTCTGCGCCGTGCTCGAGCCGCCGTCACCGAAGGTCCACGACCAGCTCGTCACGTCGCCCGTCGACAGGTCGCTGAAGTTGACCAGCAGCGGCGAGTTGCCGCTCGTCGGCGAGCCACTGAACTCGGCCGTGGGAGGCGTCGGGGGGGCGCTGACCGTGATGTAGCCGTTCTTGGTCTCGCCGTCCGAGCCGCCGGGGCCCGTGGCCGTGAGCGTCACGTTGTAGCTGCCCGCGCTCGTGTAGGAGTGCGACGGGTTCTGGGCCGTGCTCGTGCCGCCGTCACCGAAGGTCCACGACCAGCTCGTCACGCTGCCCGTCGACAGGTCGCTGAAGCTGACCAGCACCGGGGCCGTGCCGCTCGTGGGCGAACCGCTGAACTCAGCCACCGGAGCGGCCGGACCGCCGCCCTCGGACACGTCGCCGGTGATCACCAGCGCGTAGCCCTGGCCCACCGAGTAGTTGCCCGTGCCCGGGTCGATCGTCGCCGTCCAGGCGCCGCTCGCCGGCGAGTTCAGGATCACGTTCTCGAGGTTGTTCAACGTGTCGGCCGAGCCGCCCGTGGTGGACAGGCCCGTCGAGCCGTTGATGACGTTGCCGCGGTAGGTCGCACCGCCGGGCGCCGTCACGATCAGATCGAGGTCGTTGATCAGCTTCTTGCCCGAGCCCGTGCTGCCGGGCTCGTCGGTCCACGCGATCGTGACGCGCAGCCGCTCGGAGGACCCGTTGACGTTGAAGGCCAGCACGTCAGGCGTGTTGCCCGACGACGTGAAGCCCGCCGCGCTGGGCACGTCGGACACGATCAGGTTGCGCGAGCCGCCACCGAAGTCGAGCACCTCGCTCATGTTCGGCTCGCCCCAACCCTGGTAGTCGTTGGGGTAGAGGCCGTTGCCCAGGTTGGCACCCGTGAGGCGGTGTCCGGCGTTGACGAGCGTGGCCTTGATCAATGCGGCCGACGCGTCCGACAGGGGCTGCGAGCCGGGGTAACGCCCCTCCTCGTAGTACTGGTGCACCAGCGCGCCCGCACCGGCCGCCGTCGGCGCCGAGAAGCTTGTCCCGCTGGTCCACTGGTAAGCGCAGGACGCGCTGGAGGTTCCGTTGCTCTGGGGCAGGATCAGCAGCGACTGCACGCCGCCCGCGCGACCGGCCTCGTCCGTGCCCGGCGCCATGATATCGGGCTTGAGCGCGCCGTCGAAGCGCGGACCGGTGCTGGAGAAGCTGGCCCGGTTCTCGGGCTGCAGCACGTCGTCACTGGCGCCGACGGTCATGCTGTTCTTGACCACGGCCTGCGACGACAGCTTGTTCGTGCCGGCGCCGGAGTTGCCGGCCGCCATGAACTGCAGCATGCCCTGGTGGTCGAAGCCGTTGGTGTCGTGCACGACCGACGTCTGGGTGTAGGTGTTGGCCGACTCGACGATGCCCGTGCTGTGCACCGTGGTGGACACACCTGCCGCCGCCATGTTGCCCAGCGTGGTGTCCATGTTCGCGGGGAACTCACCCGGACTCTGCCACTGGAAGCCGCCGGAGCTGTTCATGACCGGCGTGGCGTAGAGCTGCGCCTCGTGGGCGATGCCCGGTCCGAGCAGGCCCGAGTAGTTCGTGGGTGCCCACGACTCCCAGCTGTCGACGTCGTGCTCCCACCACTTGGTGTCGTTGTTCCCGTAGAAGTCCGCCAGTGCGGCGCCGGCCACGCCCGCACCGTGCTCACCGCCCGAGCTGCCCTGGAGCGTGGCGCCGCCGAGCAGGTCCGCCCGCGGGATCTTGAGGTTCACGCCACCCGATCCCACCGAGCCGAGCAGCACGCGGGAGAGGTTGGGGAGTGCGAGGCCGTAGTTGTCGATGGCCGTGTCGGGGTAGCCGAAGTTGCAGCCCGACGTCCCCGAGTTGTTCCAGTCGAACGAGGTGTCGACCACGCCGATGAGCTGGCCCTGTCCCTGGAGGTTGTGTGTCAGCCACAGCGGGAAATCGGCTGCCGTGACGATCGGGGAGTTGGTGCCGTCGTCCTGCGCGAGCTGGCGGTTCTGCAGCTTGCCGCCGCCGCTCAGATCGTACAGGGCGACGCCGTCGCCGCTCTCCTGGATCATGCGCACGCCCTCGATGGACGCGATCTGGACCACCTGCCGCGTGGTCGCGGCCACGACCAGGAAGCGCACGTCGTAGGTCTGCCGGCCGCGCAGGTCGACGCGCTCGAGCACGCTCACGCCGAGCGCCGCGAGTTCGGCCTCCACCGGTGCGAAGCGATGACCGGGGATCAGGTCGACGTTGAGCTGCCACGTGTCGCGACCCACGCGGTGCGGGCTGCTCAGCACGCTGGACCCGATGGTGGCGTCGAGCTTGTAGGCCGGCTCATAGCGTCCGACCCAGTCCACGCGTTCGCCGTTCTCGATGCGCGCCAGCACGCCGGCGTCCTCGACCCAGGCGATGAGCGCGTTGTTGGGCATGTACCAGCGCGCCAGGGCGCTGCCGTCGGCGCGCTGCGTGGGGCCGGCGAGCGTGTCCAGCAGCGCCTTGTCGGCGGGCCGCAGGTCGGCTTCGAAGTGCACGATGAAGTAGCCGGGCTCGAAGGCTTCGAGGTCGACCGGTTTGCGCAGCCGCTCGGGCACGGCGGGCGGGTCACCGACGGTGAACGTGGACGAGCCCGCGTACACCACTTCGTGCGTGTCGTCTTCGAACATCTCGCCGATGAAGGGCGGGCGTTCGGCGTACGGGTACCAGCGCCAGTCGTGCGTGACGTGCGGTGCAGGCACGGCGCTCGCTGCGGATCGCGGCGACAGAGGAGTCTTGGACTCCTGTGGCGGCTGAGCCTGCGCGGCGACAGTCGTGATCAGTGCAAGCGACAGCAGGAATGTGGCGATGGACCGCGTGCTCGAATGCATGCGAGCTCCTCCAGGGGTTGCCCGACGTGTGAAGCGGCGACGGTACGGGGAGCCGTCGCCGCGTGCCCGATGCCTGGGGATCGTAGGCCGACTTCCCCCGCTGACAAGTCCTCTTCCTGTGTCACGCGCAGGCGGCGCGCCCGGAGGCCCGTCGCAGTGTCGGGGGAAACACGACACGCTGACACGCAACACGCAGCACTCGATCCGTTCGCTCCCTGGTATGCTCCGCCCCCGGTGAATCCTGCACACGTTGCCGCGCGCGTACCGGCCGCCGTACAGGTACTGCGGATGTCGGTGGTGCCTTGCGGCGTCACCCGGCAACCGGCGCCGACGCGCGCCCCGAGCCTTCCCGCCGACTCCCCCTGCCCCGCTCTCCGGCCGGACTCCGGCCGTTGATTCCGATCGAGTCGCGGCAACGTTAACGTGGCGCCCTCCACAGGAGGATCCATGGCCCACGGCAAACACGGCACCAACCCGCTGCCGCGACTTCCCCAGCAGCCGGTGCGACGGGTCCTCGATCCGCTCCAGCAGTTCCTCCGCGTGGAGGCGGCCGGCGGCATCGTCCTGCTGATCGCCACGATCACCGCGCTCGGGTTGGCCAACTCCCCCTGGGCCGACGGCTTCCTCGGCATCTGGAAGACGCGCGTGGGCCTGACCCTGGGCGACTTCACCCTGGACGGATCGCTCAAGCACTGGATCAACGACGGCCTGATGGCGGTGTTCTTCTTCGTCATCGGCCTCGAGGTGAAGCGCGAACTCGTGCTGGGCGAGTTGGCCGACAGGCGCCGCGCGGCGCTGCCCATCGTGGCGGCCCTGGGCGGCATGGTCGTCCCGGCGGGCGTGTACCTCGCGTTGCAGCACGGGCAGCCGGGCGAGCCGGGCTGGGGCATCCCCATGGCCACCGACATCGCCTTCGTGGTGGGCTGCATGGCGCTCCTCGGCCCGCGCGTGCCGCGCGGACTGCGCGTGATGCTGCTCAGCCTGGCCATCGTCGACGACATCGGGGCGATCCTCGTGATCGCGGTCGGTTACACCGAGAGCATCGACACGACCGCCCTGGCCCTGGGCTTCGCGGGCATCGCCCTCGTGCGCATCCTGGCCGTACTGGGCGTGCGCAGCATCGGCGTGTACACGCTGCTGGGAGTGCTCGTGTGGCTCGCGTTCCACGAGTCGGGCGTGCACGCAACGATCGCCGGCGTGATCCTGGGACTGATCACGCCCACGGCCGGCTGGGTCGACGAGTCGCTGCTGCGGCGCACCGTGTCGGCGGCGGACGACGCGCTGGAACGACGCGCCCCGGAGGTCTCGCGCTACTCGACCCTGCGCGGACTGGAGCGCGCCAGTCGCGAGGCGCTCTCGCCGCTCGAACGCATCGAGACCGCACTGCACCCGTGGGTCGGCTTCGTGATCATGCCCGTGTTCGCCCTGGCCAACGCCGGCGTGCCGGTGAGCATCGAGGCCGTGGGTCAGCCGGTGTCGATCGCGGTCATCGCCGGTCTGCTGCTGGGCAAGCCGATCGGCATCGTCGGCGCCTCGTGGCTGGCCACTCGCCTCGGCATCGCCAGTCTGCCCCAGGGTGTGGGCTGGGGTGCCGTGCTGGGCGGCAGCCTGCTGGCGGGCATCGGTTTCACCATGGCCCTGTTCATCGCGGGCCTGGCCCTGGGACCGGAGGTGCTCGACGCCGCCAAGGTCGGCGTGCTCGTCGCCAGCGGTGTCGCCGCGGTGGCCGGCATGATCACGTTGTCGCTGTCACTGCGACCTGCTCCCGCCGTCAACGACGGCTGAGCCGCACGCACCGCGGCGCCGGCTGGGCAGCGGCCCGGGATGTCTCGGGTCCGCTGCGTCGGCGCCCATGCCGACGTCGCGTCGCGGCGAGGCCCAATCCCCCCGGGATCCGAAGCCGACCGGCGCCTAGCCTCGGCGCGCCGTCTTCTTGCGCACGACCTTCTTGGCCACGGCCTTCTTGGCCACGACCTTCTTGGCCACGACCTTCTTGGCCACGGCCTTCTTGGCCACGGCCTTCTTGGCCACGGCCTTCTTGGCCACGACCCGCTTGGACGCGGTCTGCTTGCGGGTGCCCTGCTTGCTCACGGCCTTCGCTCGCACGGATCGCTTGCGGGCGGGCTGCTCGAGCCCCGCCTTGTGCCGCGCGCTCTTCTTGCGGGCCGAGGCGGGCAGCGCGGCCTCGTAGGCTGCCACGAACTTCTTCGCCGTGATGCGCTTGATGGCGCGACCGACCACGTCGAGCGGGATGTCCTCCAGCTTCCTCACCCGCACGCAGGACTTGCCCATGTCCAGCTTCTTGCCGCTGGCGAGCCACTGCTTGCGGAACAGCTCGGGCCCGTCGGCCCCGCAGTAGATGCAGAAGAGGTACAGGCCGATGTGGTTCTTCTGCGATGCGACGCCCGCGAAGGGCAACGGCTGCTCGGGGTTGCAGTGGTAGCCGTCGGGGTAGACCGAATGCGGCAACGTGTAGGCCAGCGCGCCGCCCTCGATCGACTCCTTGAACGGCTTGTCGATGTTCTTGCGGATCACCGTGCGCAGCGCCTTGATCACGCGACGACGATCTTCTGGGAGCGCGGCGAGGTACTCGGCGACGGTCGTGGTCTTGGGTGCCATGGCGGCGACAATACCATGGGCCCCCGGTCACCCCCCGACGCCCGAGGGCGTCTCGAATGCGAGCTGGAGACCTGGCCGACGGTGACGCCTACTCCGGCATGCCGCCCGGGGCCGGCTTGCGGCAACCGTACTTGCCGAGGTACGGCTCGTTGCCGGCAGCCAAGGCTTCCTCGAGCGAGAGGCGCGGCAGCCACACGGCCGAGTCGACGTCGACGCTGCTGCCCTGCAGGTTGAGACCGAGGATCGAGCGCAGGGCGTTGGCGCGCGTGCGCAGCACCTTCACGTCGGCTTCGGCGGCGTTGCGGTCGATGACGGTGCGCGAGGCGTAGGCAGCCGCCCACTCCTTCGAGACCGGCACGGTGACCTCCGCGATCACGCAGTCCTCCGCCTCGTCGATCAGGTCCGATTCGTCCTCGATCTCGTCGGCGTCCATCTTGGTGTCGAACTCGAGGTAGTCCGCGACCACGTTCCCGGCGAAGAGCGTGGCGTTCATGATCACGCCCGGCGAGCGCTTGGCGTTGTCGATGCCGTAGTAGTCGCTGCACATGAGCGCGTTGCCATGACCCTCCACCACCGTGCTCGACTCGAGCTTGAGCGCCGCGCCGCCGTAGGTCGCGAAGGGATCGTGCTTCTCGTGGAAGACGGACGTGTTGGCCCGGAAGCTGAACTGCGGCACGCCGTCGCCGGTGCCGGCCCACGCCGTCTTCAGGGCGAAGCCGTCGCCCGTGTTGTTGATCGCCAGGTTGTTCTCCACCAGCACCGAGCTGCCCTGGTGCCCCCAGATGGAGAACGCGCCGCCCGTCGGAGCGGTGTTCATCACGATGCAGTTGCGCACGACCACGTCGCCCTGCTTCCACGGGGCGAGGCTGATGCCGCCGCTCTCGGGGGTCGGCATCTCACCCGTCTTGGGGCTGGCGGTGCGCACGATCTTGAGCTGCGCCTCGCCGGCGTAGCGGTTGCGGTCGCCGTTGTCGACGATGACCCCGTCGACCACGATGCGGTGGGCCGCGTTCTTGCGCCACTTCGACAGGTCGATCGACAAGCGCACGCTCGTGTCGAAGTTGTCGGAGACGTTGTTGCCGCTGAAGATCGTGCGGTGGGCACCCCATGGGTCGCGCGTGCTGAACTCCTCGTCGAATCCGCCGTAGATCTCCACCGGCACGGTGATCGCATCGTGTCCGTTCTCGCCCCGCCCGAGGTAGGTCCCCGCGGCGATGAAGACCCGATCGCCCTCCTCCAACTTGGAGATGATGTTGCCCAGGTCCTTGGCCGGCTTCTCGAGCGTGCCGCTCTTGCCCTTGCCGCGCTCGGCGGAGACGTACCAGTCGCGGGCGAAAGCGTCGTTCGGCGCGGCGAACAGACAGGAACACACGGCCAACAGAACGAACAGGCGCTTCATCGGATCTCTCCTCCGGACGGGCTCGACGGACCCGCACGAGGGTCCTTCCCACCCGTAGGCGCAAAGCGCCCCGGAGGTCCGCCAAGATCCTCCCGGCCTGGCCCGTCAGCCTCGCCCGCCAGTCTGGCCAGTCAGTCTGGCCAGTCAGTCTGGCCAGTGAGCCTCGCGCCTCCCCCGGCCGGATCCGGTTCCCGCAGCGGGCCGGGCCGCCCGCTGCCGGCCGGCCCGGCACCGAGAGCGTGTCCCTACGCGCCTCCGGCCACGTCGTCCCGCTCGCCCTTCAGCGACCAGCCCGTCGAGAGCCCCACCACGAACCAGCCCACGGCCAGGATGCCGATGGCGAAGATCGTGTCGCCCGGCGCGCGCAGCCAGCGCAGCACCTCGAGCACCGGCGTCTGCATGAACTCCTCGCTGCGGGCGTACCACATGCCCGTCTCCACGCTGGCCCAGGTCTGGGCCAGGCCCACCGGGAGCAGGCTCAGCAGCACCATCAGCAGCAGCCCGATGTTCATCGACCAGAAGGCGAAGCCCAGCACGCCGGTGCGCCACTGCTGGCGCATGAACAGGCCGCGCAGACAGAACAGCGTCAGCCCGATGCCGAGCATGCCGTAGACACCGAACAACGCCGTGTGCCCGTGCACCGGCGTCGTGTTCAGCCCCTGCATGTAGTACAGCGCGATGGGCGGGTTGATCAGGAAGCCGAACAGCCCCGCGCCCACGAGGTTCCAGAAGGCCACGGCGATGAACCAGTAGATGGGCCACTTGTAGTGCTTGGCCCAGGCGGCGCCGCGCAACATCGAGAGGTTCTCGTAGGCCTCGTAACCGATCAGGACCAGCGGCATGAGTTCGAGCGCCGAGAAAGTCCCGCCCAGGGCCAGGATGATCGGCGTGGTGCCGGTGAAGTAGAGGTGGTGGAACATCCCCAGCACCCCACCCAGCAGATACAGGATGGTCGTGAACAACGCGGCCGCGGTCGCCGTGCTCACGCGCAACAGCCCCATGCGCGTGAACAGGAACCCGATCACCACCACGGCGAAGACCTCGAAGAAGCCCTCGACCCACAGGTGCACCACCCACCAGCGCCAGTACTCGGCGATGGCCAGGTTCGTGTGCCGGCCCCACATCAGGCCCGCTGCGTAGAACAGCGCGATGGCGCCGGACGAGAGCACGAACAGCACCAGCAGGTGCCTGCTCGCCCCGGTCGACTTCTTCAAGGCGGGCCAGAGCGCGCGCAGCATCAGGCCCAGCCACACGAAGAGGCCCACCAGCAGGAAGATCTGCCAGAAGCGGCCGAGGTCCACGTACTCGAAGCCCTGGTGCCCGAACCAGAAGTTGGTGCCGCCGTCGGTGATGCGGTGGTGGATCGCCAGCGCCTGGCCGGCCATCGACCCGCCGACGATGAGCACCAGGCAGACGAACAGGAAGTTCACGCCGAAACGCTGGAACTTCGGCTCGTGCCCCGACACCGCCGGGGCCAGGAACAGACCCGTCGCCAACCACGATGTCGCGATCCAGAGCACACCGAGCTGTGTGTGCCAGGTGCGCGCGAGGCTGTAGGGCACCCACTCCGCCAGCGGGATGCCGTAGAAGCCGTTGCCCTCCACCCCGTAGTGCGCCGCGATGACGCCGGTGATCATCTGCACCACGAGCAGGGCGCCCACGATCCAGAAGTACTTGAGCGTGGCGCGCATGGACGGGGTCACCTGCAGCCCCAGCAGCGGATCGGCCGGTGGCGCGATGTGCGTGTCCGCCCAGCGACGGCGCGTGGCCGCGTACCACCAAGACAGCGCGCCGATGCCCCCCAGCAACAGCACGAAGCTGATCACCGACACGACGATGATCGTGCCGGTCGGTCGGTTGCCGACCAGGTCGTCCGGCGGCCAGTTGTGCGTGTAGGTGATCTCCATGCCCGGCCGCTCGGTCACGCACGCCCACGACGCCCAGAAGAAGAACGCCGTCAGCTTGTCGGTGTTGGCGTCGGTGGCCACGGTGCGCTCGGGCATGGCGAAACTCTCACGCATGCCGCTGTAGGCCGGGTCGTCGCCGAACAGACTGCGGTGGTGCGCGCGGATCGAGGCGATCGCCTCCGCGCGCAGCGGTGAGATCGTCACCGTGCCGCTCGCGGGGTCGTAGCGGTTGGTGCGCACCGCGGCCAGCAGGCGCGCCTGCAACCCGGCCTGCGCCTCGGCATCCAGGGCAGCATAGGACGGGGCGCCCTGCTCCCGGGCCCAGGCCTCCAGCAGCCAGATGGCCTCGCGATGGACCCAGTCGGCCGTCCAGTCGGGCGCGGTGTACGCGCCGTGGCCCCAGATCGAGCCCAACTCGTGCCCGCCCATCGCACGCCACACGTCCTGCCCGGCGCGGATGTCGTCACCCGTGAGCAGCACCTCGCCGCCCTCGATGACCACCCGCTCGGGGATCGGTGGCGCCTGCTGGTACAGCTCGCCGCCGTAGTAGAGCAGCGCCCCGAAGGACGCCAGCAGCAGCACAGCCAGTGCGACCCACAGCCGCTTGAGGTTCCCGGTAGAGCCGTCCTCCGGGGGGAGGGAGTCACCGCCGGCGTTCGTGTCGCCGCCGGTCCCGCGCTGCTCGTCGCTCATGTCGGGAACTGGCTCCAGGAAGAGTTGAGGAGAGATGAAGTAGAGAGAAGCTGCCGCCGCAGCGCTCGGGCCGTCTCGCTGCGCCACGTCGGGCGCCGGGACGAGCTGACCTTCACGTCAACTGAGCTACCGTACGGTGCGCCGCGCGTGAGACAAGGGCGGCCTCGTGCTGTGACCCGATCGCACCGACGCGAGGTCGGACCCGGAGGCCCGTTCCTGCGCCTCGGCCTGACTCCGCCCGAGGACATCACCGCCCGGGCGGGACCGCGACGCGCACTCCCGCGGCAACGCCGATCAGGCGCGCAGCTTCACGTGGCGACCCCGTCACCCGAGCCCGTCACCGCGTTGAAGGCCTCCTCGTCCCCGTCGGCGAGCGTTCCTGCGGCTTCCGTCTCAGCGGCCCACCAGGCCCGAGCGTCGCGCTGCGTCCAGCGCTCGACACCCGCGATGCCCACCAGGCGTTCCGCCAGTGCCTCGGCGCTCGGCGGCCGCTCGGCGGGGTCCTTGGCGAGGCAGGCCAGGATCAGTTGCTCCAGCTCGGCCGGAATCGGCCCGGGGGCGAGCTCGCCCACCGGTTGAGGCTCGTCGTTGAGGATCTGACCGCACATCTCCACCAACGAGGTCGCGTCGAACACCGGCCTGCCGGTGAGCAGGAAGTGGGCCACGGCACCCAGCGCATAGATGTCGACGGCGGGTCCGATGGCCGTGGCGTCGCGCAGCTGCTCGGGGGCCATGTACTGCGGCGTCCCGGTGATCTGATGGGTGCCGGTGAGCTGCACGTCGGTCGAGCCGGTGTCCTTCACCAGCCCGAAGTCGAGCACCTTGACCACGTCGCACAGCCCGCCGCGCTGACACAGCGCGATGTTCTGGGGCTTCACGTCGCGATGCACGAGACGTTGCTGATGAGCCTCGCCCAGTGACCCGCAGACCTGCCGCAGGATCGAGATCGCCCGAGCGGGTCCGAGCGGACCGTCCCGTCGCACGAGTTCGCGCAGCGTCATCCCCGAGAGCAGCTCCATGGCGTAGTAGAAGGTGCCCTCGTCCGTGCGACCGTAATCGTAGATCTCGATCGTGTTGGGATGGCCGAGCCGACTGCTGAGCTGCACCTCGCGCTCGAACCGCGCGATCGCCTCGGGGCTGGAGATCTCGGGCTTGAGCAGCTTGACGGCCGTCGGACGGCGCATCAGGGCATGCCGCGCGCGGTAGACCACACCCATGCCTCCCTCGCCGATCTTCTGCTCGAGTGTGTACTGGCCCAGTTGCTGGCCGCGGGCGACCGTCCGCTCCAGGCGCTGGACCCGACGCGCCGCGACGACCATCGCCGCCAGCGCCAGCGCGATCACGCCGAGCAGCGTCCACATCACCCGCTGCAGGTGCCGCAGCGGAGCGTGGGCTTCCGCCAGGTCCTTCTCGGTGATGACGCCGAAACGGTATTCGGGCAGCCACTTCCAGGCACCCACGACGGGCACTCCCCGGTAGTCGCGGTACCCTCTGACGTCGCTGCCGGACACACCGGTCACAGCCGACGCCGCAGCGCGGGTCAACGGCCGCTGGGCGAGGGGCACCTCGGTCTCGTGGCCCTGCGTGAGATCACCTCCCGGGTCGCGGACCTGGACCCCGAAAACCGACTCCGCGTCCTCGCCGTCCGGGATCAGCCGCAACCGCGTGAGCTGCTCCTCGAACAGGCTGGCCGAGATCATCACGCCCTTCTCGTTGACCGCGTACGTCTCTCCGCTCCTGCCCATGCGCGCCACACGGAGGATGCGGCTGAACTCCGCTTGGGCATCGAGGCGCACGATGAGTGCAGCGACGACCCGTCCGTCGGCATCGTGCAAGGGCGCCGCAACGGACATGACCGCATCGTCGGTCGGACTCTCGAAGCCCTCGGCCAAGGCACCCGCGGCGTACGGCGGGTTGACCGTGACATCACCCGCGAACACCTTCGCGAGCATGGCACTCGCCCCAGCCGAAGCGCGCAGGCCCACGACGCCCGCCTCGACCTCGGATGCCGCCAGGAAGCGTCCGCTGAGGCTCACGATGCCGAAGCCGCGCTTGTTCTCACGACGGACGAGTGGGTTCAGGGCGGCGCGCAGCCCCACCTGCGCAGGCGCGGCCAGCAGCGCGTCGGCCGACGCACTTTCCCCCTGCGCGAGCAAGGCCTCCACGTGGCCGCGCAGGACCTCGTGGTCAGCCCCCGTCTCGACCAGCGCCTCCTCGCCGCCGAGCCACATCCTCAGCGCCGTCACGTCCGCCGCCAGGATCGCCTCCAGGTCGTCCGCCAGCATCGCGTTGAGCCGGCTCTCCACGCCACCGTGGGCCCAGACCCCCAGGCCGATCAACGCGGCCGCCCCGACCAGCCCCCCGAGCCACAGGCGCCAGCGGTCGCGCAACGCCCCGGTCGCCGAGCCTGTGCCCGAGCGCACGCGCACCGCGAGCAAGCCGCGGCTGCGCGTCTTCGGGCGGTCGTTGGAGGAGGCGGACATGGGCCGACTGGGAGGGAACGCGTCAGCGTCGGACCATACGAGTTCGTGCTTGGCTTGCCCAGTTCGTGACTTCGCCGTCTGCTTCAGCGCGACGGCCCAGCGGCAACAGGACCGCGACCCGTATCATCCGCAGCAGCTCGAGCAAACGCGCGCCTGGCCTGGAGTCCGCATGAAGCCCATGACCATCAACATCCTCTCTGCCGCCCTGCTCGCCTGCGTCGCTGCGTGTGGCGGTCACGACGCCGGCCCGTCGGCGCTGGACGAAGCCGGTCCCGAGGCCCCGCTCACCCACGCCGCGCCCGACGGGTGTGCGCTGATCGACAGCCGCGACTGGACCGCCTGGGTCGACCGCATGCCGGGCCCGGACGCGCAGCCGAGCCTGCACGTGACCGGCGAGATCGACCTGCCGACCCCGGGCTACAGCATCGCCTGGCAGGTGGGCCCCGCCGATCGCATGAACCCGCCCGCCCAGTTCCTCGAGCTCGTGCTGACCCCACCCGATGGTCTCGTCGCCCAGGTCGTCACCACCGAGCCCGTGCACTACAGCGGGCCTGCCGTCTACCCGGAGTACCGCGCCATCCGCGTCCGCTGCGGGGACAGCCAGGTTGCCGACATCACCGAGATCAGCGAGACCCACTGACCTTCCGTGCGGCTGCCCAGGGGGCCGGAGCAGCCCTCATTCGCCCCATCCGGGAAACCACTCCCGGGCGGCCCGCCTCGTTGCCGCTCTCAGACGCTTGGTCTCCGCTCCACCGGGGTCTTACACTGGTGCCCGCCGGCCGTGGACGGCACCCGGCCGCCGAGCACACACACGCGAGTCTTGTTGATGAACACGCTGGGCGGAGTCGAGCGCCACCGCGCCACGGCGCTGGTGATCGTGTTCGCCGCCCAGCTCGTGCTGTTGCCGCTGCACCTGGCCCATCACCACGGGTTCGAGGCCCATCACGAGCACGCGGGACACCACGCGTCGTCCCAGCGTGCCTGCCAAGGCGCCGATCACACCGACGCCGAAGACCAGCACGGGCATCATCCGCACCCGGCCCTGGACCATGCGGTGCCCATGCACGGCCCGCGACCGGGCCAGGCTGCGACGGGTCCGGTGTCGGATGCGCTCGCGGGCCCCCCTACGGCGTTCACGCCGCGGGCCTCGACGCTGATGACACGGATCGAGGGCGACGAGCCCTCCCGTCCCCGGGGCAGCGCGGCGCGACGCGGGCACCGAGCTCGCGCTCCTCCCGCAGCCTGACGCGTTCCATCCGGCGCCATGCGCCGGGTGTGGAGGGGAGTGCTCCGTCCCGACCCGTGCGGACCACGATTCCCGGTGACCTCGGGTCGACACCCCGTCACGAGTGTCCGCGCATGCCTGCCCCATCGCCCCGACCGTTCCACGCCCGGTGGATCGGTCTGCTGCTGTTCCTGTCCGCCGTCTCGTCGGGCTGCCACACCCACGATCACGCGCCCGACGCCGCGGCCGACGACGAGCACCCGTCGGTCGCGGTCACCGTCTGGTCGCTGCGACACGAGGTCTTCGCCGAGTACGAACTGCCGGTGGTCGGCGAACCGTCGCACTTCGCGACGCACGTGTCCGACGTGAGCAGCGGTCTGCCGCGACGCGCGGGCCCCGTCAGCTACCGCCTGCAGCCGACGAGCGGCGCGCCCTTCACCGTCGTCGACGAGGCACCGGCCCGCGACGGCATCTACCTGACCGAGGTCACCTATCCACGCGCCGGCGACTGGCAGCTGACGCTCGAGGTGCCCGGACCCGACGGCGTCGACGCGATCGACCTGGGGACGGTGCAGGTCCACGCGAGCGAGGCCGATCTCGCCGAGGCGCCCGTGCCTGAGCACGTCGAGGGCATCTCGTTCCTCAAGGAACAGCAGTGGTTGCTGCCGACGCTCACCGGGACCGTCTCGCGCCGCAGCCTGGAGGAACAACTCACGAGCCCCGGTCGCATCCGGCCCGACCCGGGACGCGTGGCGGACCTCGTCCCGCCGCTGGCCGGGCGCCTGGAAGCGGTCGCCGGCCGCGGCCTCCCCGCGCTGGGCGACAGCGTGACCGCGGGCGACGTGCTGGCCTGGGTGCAGCCGCCGCTCTCGGAAGCGCTGGTCGGCGCCGTCTCGGCCCGAGCCGAAGTCGCGCGGCTCGAAGTGGACGTGGCCCGGACCCGGGCCGCACTGGAACGGGTGCGCTCGCTGCACGAACAGGAGGCCCGCTCCGCCCGTGAGCTGGAGGAGGCCGACTTCGCGCACCGCGCCGCCGTGGCTGCCCGCGACGGCGCGCACGGCGCCCTCGCCGCGTACGAGGCGGCCGGCATCAGCTCCGCCGACGGAGAGGCGGGTGGCCCACCGCGTTTCGCGATTCGCGCCCCCATCGACGGCGTGGTCGACGAGGTGCTCGCCGTGGCCGGCCAGTCGGTGTCGACCGACGGCCCGATCCTGCGCATCGTCGACGCGGCCACGGTGCACGTCGAAGTGCAGGTGCGCGCCGAGGACCTCGGCCTGCTCGACCCCGCCCGTCCGCCGCGCCTGACCCTCACCCTGGCGCGCACCACGCCGG
Organism: Planctomycetota bacterium; assembly: GCA_029259695.1. Lineage (GTDB taxonomy): Bacteria > Planctomycetota > B15-G4 > B15-G4 > B15-G4 > OFTM49. Next base: position 13,480 of record JAJDEQ010000197.1, on the reverse strand, counting down.
TCGAGCTGCCGCCCGGGGAGGCACGCCTGGTGCACATCGGTCTCCACGTCGACGAGCGCACGGGGCGCGCGCCGGTGGTCTTCGCCATGTCGAACGCCGACCTGCGCTGGCGGCCGGGCACAGCGGTCGAGGTCTCCATCGGAACCGGGCGAGCGGACGCAGCGCTCAGCATCCCCGCCTCGGCGCTGATCGACGAGGAGGGCGTGACCGTCGTCTTCGTGCAGGTCGGTGGTGAGACCTTCGAGCGCCGCGTGGTGCGGACCGGCCTGACCGACGGGCGCAACGTCGAAGTGCTCTCCGGCCTCACCGACGGCGAACGCGTCGTGACGGACGGCGCCTACGCGGTGCGGCTCGCCTCGGTCTCGACGACCGAGGCCGCCCACGGCCACGCGCACTGAGGCGGGCGAGATGATCGACGCACTCATCCGCTGGTCGCTGCGCAACCGCGCCGCCGTGCTGGCCGTCGCCCTGCTCGTGGTGGGTGTGGGCGCCTGGCGCGCGGTGCGCATGCCGGTCGACGTGTTCCCCGACCTGACCGCACCCACGGTCACCGTGCTCACCGAAGTGCACGGCATGGCCCCGTCGGAGGTCGAGGCCCAGGTGACGTTCCCGATCGAGAGCGCGCTCAACGGTGCGCCCGGTGTCCGCCGCGTGCGCTCGTCCACGGCCCTCGGCCTCTCGATCGTGTGGTCGGAGTTCGACTGGGGCGAGGACCTCTTCCAGGCGCGCCAGATCGTGGCCGAGAAGCTGGCGTCCGTGTCCGAGCAGCTCCCGCCCCAGGCCGGCAGTCCCGTGCTCGCGCCGACCTCGTCGATCATGGGCGAGATCATGTTCCTGGCGCTGTCCTCCGACGCCGAGGACCCCATCGAGCTGCGCACGTTCGCCGACCAGACCGCACGCCGACGCCTGTTGGCGGTCCCCGGCGTGGCCCAGGTCACCGTGCTGGGAGGCGGTCTCAAGCAGTACCAGGTCTGGCTCGACACGGCCCGGCTCACCGCGCTCGACGTGTCCATCGACGAGGTGGCCGACGCGCTCGCGCACGCCAACGAGAACACCGCCGCCGGTGTCACCGTGCAACGGGGACGCGAGCTGCTCGTGCAGGGCATCGGCCGGCTGCGCACCGCCGAGGACATCGCCTCGGTGGTCGTGCGCCACGTCCCCGAGGCGCCCATCACCGTGGGCGACCTCGGGCACGTCGCCATCGGCGAGGCCCCCAAGCGCGGCGACGGCTCGGCCAACGGCGCCCGCGCGGTCGTGTTCGGGGTGCAGAAGCAGCCCGGGGCCAACACGCTGCGCGTCACGCGCGCCATCGACCGGGTGCTCGACGACCTCGAGGGCGAACTCCCGGGCGGTGCGCGCCTCGACCGCTTCGTGTTCCGGCAATCCGACTTCATCCGAGTGGCGATCGACAACGTGCTCGAGGCCCTGCGCGACGGCGGCCTGCTGGTCGTGCTGATCATGCTCGCCTTCCTCGCGGCCGTGCGCGCCTCGCTGATCACCCTCACGGCGATCCCCATCTCGCTGCTCGTGGCGGTGCTCGTGCTCGAGGCCTTGGGCGCCTCGATCAACACCATGACCCTGGGCGGCATGGCGATCGCCATCGGCGCACTGGTCGACGACGCGGTGATCGACGTCGAGAACGTCTACCGCCGGCTGCGCGAGAACGCCGCGCGACCAGCGGACCAGCGCCGCGGCGCGATGGCGGTCGTGCGCGACGCGAGCATCGAGATCCGCTCCTCGATCGTGTTCGCCACGCTGATCATCGTGCTCGTCTTCCTGCCGCTGTTCTTCCTCACCGGCGTGGAGGGACGGCTGCTGCGCCCCCTCGGGATCGCCTACGTCGTGGCGTTGCTGGCGTCCCTGGTCGTGGCGGTGACGGCCACCCCGGCGCTGTGCCACCTGCTGTTGCCGGGCAGTCGCGCCGTCCAGCGCGGGACCGAACCGCCGCTGGTCCGCGTGCTGCGCCAGGCCTACGCCCGTGTGATCGACCCGGTGCTCGACCACCCGTGGCGCGTCCTGGCTCCCGCACTCGTGCTGCTCGCCGTCGCGGTCGCGGCCGTGCCTTCCATGGGCCGCGGCTTCCTGCCCGAGTTCAACGAGGGCGCGCTGACCATCACCGCGGTGACCCCTCCCGGGACGTCGTTGCCCGAGTCCGATCGCCTCGGCCGCGTGATGGAGGGCATCCTGCTGCGTCAGCCCGAGGTGGCTTCGGTCACGCGCCGCACGGGCCGCGCGGAGCTCGACGAGCACGCCCAGGGGGTCGAGTCCTCCGAGATGGAGGTGACCTACGTGCTCGGCGAACGCGACCGGGAGGAGTTCCTCGCCGCCGTGCGCAACGACCTGACGCTCGTGCCCGGCACCGCCATCACCATCGGTCAGCCCATCTCGCACCGCATCGACCACATGCTGTCGGGCACGCGGGCCAGCATCGCCGTGAAGCTCTACGGCGGCGACCTGCACGAGTTGCGCCGGCTCGCCAAGCGCGTCCGCACGGCCATGGCGCCCGTGGAGGGCGTGGTCGACCTCGCGGTCGACAGTCAGGCCGACGTCCCGCTGCTGCAGGCGCGGGTGGACCGCTCGGCCCTCGCTCGTCACGCCGTCCCGGTGGACGAGATCTCGCACACGCTCGAGGCGGCCTTCATGGGACTCCCGGTCACGCGCGTGCTCGAGGGCCGCTACGGCTACGACCTCGTGATCCGCCTCGACGAACCGGGCACCTGGGACGCCGGGCGCATCGCCGACCTGCCCGTGGACGTCCCCGGCGAAGCCACCGTGCCGCTCGGCGCCCTGGCCGACGTGCGGCACTTCACCGGCCCCAACCGCATCAGCCGTGAATCCGTCGAACGCAAGCTGGTCGTGAGCAGCAACGTCGCCGGTCGCGACGTGGGCTCCGTCGTGGCCGACATCCGCGCGGCCGTGGATCCGATCGTCGCGGACAGCCCCGGCTACCGCGTTGAGTACGGCGGTCAGTTCGAGAGCGCCCAGCAGGCGACGACCACGCTCACCTGGCTGGGGATCGTCGTCATCCTGGGCATCGGCTTCCTGTTGCACCTGGCCTTCGGCTCCGTGCGCGATGCGATGCTCGTCATGGCCAACCTCCCGCTGGCGCTGATCGGCGGCGTGGCCGGCGTGTTCCTCTCCGGCGGCGTGCTCTCCGTCGCATCGGTGATCGGCTTCATCACCGTGTTCGGCATCGCCACACGCAACGGCATCATGCTCGTGTCGCACGTGCGTCATCTCCAACGCGTGGAGGGTGTGACCGTCTTCCGGGAGGCCGTGCGGCGCGGCGCCGAGGAGCGCCTGGCGCCGATCCTGATGACGGCCCTGGGCACGGCTCTGGCCCTCGTGCCCCTGGCCCTCGCAGGCAACGAACCGGGCAACGAGATCCAGGCGCCCATGGCCGTCGTGATCCTGTGCGGCCTGACGACTTCGATGCTGCTCAACATGCTCGTCGTGCCCGTCCTCGTGTTGCACTTCGGCAACGCCGCGCCTCCGTCGGTGGAGATCGAATCATGAGCACCTCGCAGCTGCTGGTCCTCACCGTGCTGCTCGCCACGTGCGCGTGCGGCGCGAGCACCCACCGCGAGCGCCCGGCGGAGCGCGGCGCACCCCTGGGCCTGCACATCGCGGAGGCCACCCCGCCGACGGTCGCGTCGGAGACATCACCCGAGCTGGGGATCTCGCCCGCTCCGGGCAGCTCACGTACGCCCGAGCCCGAGTTCCCCGCGGCCGCGACCCTGGAGGCGTTCTCGTCGCTGACCGTCGAGAAGGCCGTGGTCTTCGCCCTCGACAACCATCCGAGCCTCGTCGCTGCGGCGGCGCAAGTCGAAGCGGCAGCCGCTCGGGTCGATGCCGCCGGGCTCTGGGAGAACCCCGAGGCGATCATGCGCATGGAGCAAGCGCCGCTCGAGGACGAGAGCACCACCGGCGACGCCGACTACCTGCTGGGCTTCAGCCAGCCGATCCCCACCGGGGACCGTCTCGCGGCATCGCGGAGCGTGGCGGAGCACGAGCGCCACCGGGCCGAGCAGGCGCTGGCCGCCACGCGTCGCGAAATCGAGCGTGACGTGCGCGGCGCGTTCGGCACCGCGCTGTACTCCCAACGCGTGGCCCAGGTGCGCGCCGAGTTCCTGGAGACGTCCCGCCGACAGCGGGACATCGTCGAGGCGCGCCTGCGGACCGGTGATGCCGTGTCGACGGAGCTGGCGCGCATCGAGCTGCAGCAGGTGAGCGACCGCTTCGAGTTCGAGCACTCCGAGGCCCTGCGGGACCAGGCGCTCGTGTCGATGGCGATGGCCATGGCTTCACCGGCCTCGGTCGGCTCGGTCGAAGGCGACCTCTCGCTGGCCCTCGACCTGCCGTCGCTCTCCCAACTGCTCGCCGAACTCGACCGCAACCCGGCGCTGCTGGCGATGCAAGCCGACAGCGCGGCGGCTCGGGCGCGGGTGCGGCTGGCCGACGAACAACGCGCCCCTGACGTGCGCCTCGACCTGCTCTACCGCCGCATCGGCGCCGAGAACAGGCACTCCTTCGACGTGGGCTTCGCCCTGCCCGTGCGCCTGTTCAACGACGGTCGGGCGGACGTGCGCCGGGAGCGGGCCCGGGCGGCCCTGGCCGACGCGCGCGTACGCGAGGCGCGGCTCGACCTCGAGGGCGCCCTGCGCGACGCGCACGTGCGCGCGTCCCACGCCCTCGAGCACATGCAACTGCTGGAGGACGAGGTGCTCCCGCGCGCCGAGCGTCTCGTGCAACTCGTCGAGACCCGCCGCGCCGCCGGCGACGTGTCACTCCACGAACTGCTCAACGCGCGGCGCCAGTGGCTCGAGGCCCGTCTGGCCTTCCTGGAGACCCTGCACGAGGTGCTCTCAGCCTGGGCCGACTTGTCGACCTTCCTCGGTGCCGGCGTCTGACCGGCCCCGGCGTCTGACCGGCCCCGGCGTCTGACCGGCCCCGGCGTTTGACCGGCCCCGGCGTTTGACCGGCCCCGGCGTTTGACCGGCCCGGCGTCAGCCCTGCGGTGTTCCGAACCAGCCCAGGCTCTGCAGCGCCTCCCCGTCCGCGTTGCGGCGTTGCACGAGCACGCCCGCGAACTCGTGGTACGTGAGCAGCAAGGCACCGGGCGTGGCGTGGCGGGTGAAGAGGCGATCGTACGCGTCCGATTCATCGGGCCAGGGGTAGGCGAACACGACGTCGCACTCCCCCGGCGAGAGGTCCAGCTCGCGATAGGCTTCGACCGACGCGTCGTTGCAGGTCTGGTCGCAGGCGGCGAGCAGGTGCTCGTCACCGGGCAGGACGAAGGTGCCGTGGGCGAAGGTCGCGTCGAGCCCTTCGGCGGCCAGCATCTCCCGCGCCGCTTCCACGAGTTCGATGTGGATCTCGATCCCATAGGCCTTGAAGCTGAGCGACGCCGCGACGGCGCACACGGCACCCAACCCGCTGCCCCACTCGCAGAGCACCGGCCCCCGGGCCAGATCGTGCTCGAGCACCGCTTCGAGCGCGGACTGCACACTGCTCAACTCGCTGTCGACGAACCCGGCCCGGTCGCTCCCCGCGATCAGGTCCAGCCGGCGTCGCGACTCGACTCCCAGCCGGGTCACGAGGTCCGGGGGCCCCTCCGCGTGGGGGGAAACCGTGTCGTCGAACAAGCGCAGCTCCATGGGGTCCGGCCGGGACGGCCATCGTCGAACCAGGACCCTATCCTCTCGCTGCCCGCGAACGGACCTCGATCACAGACAAACCGTCTCGCGAACGGGGTGCGAGTGCTCGCGAGCACGGACGCGCGGACGGCCGCAGGCCGGCACGATCCCCACTGCGCACTGATCCGTACGCGAGCCTGTCTTTCGCCTGGGGCCCGCCACCCGTCGGGTCGGAGTGGTAAGCTCGGGGCAGTTTCATAACGGAGCCGATGAACGTGACCAGTTTCCAAGCAGTCGCCACAGTGGGACAGATCCCCGAAGGTCGGGGGATCGCCGTCGAGGTCGGGGGGCGGCGCATCGCCATCTTCCACGTGGACGGCGGCTACCGAGCCGTCGAGGCGGGCTGCTCCCGGCACCAGGCGCCGCTCGAGAAGGGCGCCGTCGAGGACGAGACGCTCTACTGCCCCTGGCACGGAGCGGGCTTCGATCTCGACACCGGCGTGTGCTCGGCGTTCCCGGACGAGGTCTCCGGGAAGCTGATCGACACCAAGGTCGAAGGGGACTCGATCCTCGTCGCGGTCTAGCCGCCCGGCGGGCCAGGCTCCCCACGTCCGGGGGCGGGCGCGATCCGCGGCCCTGGTCAGTGCAAGCGGATCGTCGTGGGCAGCACCCGGCCGCCCGTGATTTGCAGCGTCTGCCGGGTCGCCTCGAAGTCGTCGTGCGCGATGCTCAACTCGTAGTCACCGGCGGGCAGGGCGCGCACTTCGATCAACTGCTGTGCCTGTTCGACCCGGCCCTGTCGACGGATCGAGTGCACCCGCGTGGCGCCCACCGAGTTGAGTGCCACGTCGAAACCGCCCACGGGCTGGTCGGCAGGATCGAGCACGGTCAGGTCGATGTCGCCGAGGCTCGGCACGCGGATGCGCCGTTCCCGTTCGGGACCGGGGGCGACCATGAACGGGCCCCCGTCGAGCCAGGCTCCGGGACCAGACGCCAGGCGCATGCGTCCGCCCGCCCCGAGGTTGAAGCGCGCCGAGCCGTTCCCATCGGTCAACTGGTGCCGCAACCCCGCTCCTTCCACACCCCGCGGCGTCTCGCGCTCCCCCGCGATCTCGTGCGGGACGAGCCAGACCTGGTAACCGGGGATCGGCCGGCCGCCGGCATCCTCGACGCGCACGGCGAGCACCGCCGCGCGGGCGAGGAAGAGATCGGTGAACGCCGGTTCGTACACACCGTCGAATTCGATCGGCTGGCTCTGCGCCGCGATGTGCTCGCCGGTGAGGACCTGCAGGCGATAGCGACCGGCGTCAGGCAACTCGACGCTGAACTCGCCCGGAGCGCCGGCCCGCTGCACGCGCGTCTCGACCTGCTCCCACGTGGTCGGTGACCCGCCGCGATCCGCCTCGAGTCGAGCCTGGAAGCTCACCAGGGGGTCACCGGTACTCCCGTCGCTGGCACGGCCGCGCCAGTGCACGACCGGCTCGAGGGTCAGCACGAGATCGCCGGCCGGTGCCGATTCGGGCCACTGGCCGGTGCGATGGCCCGCCGCCTGAGCATAGAGCGTCGTCGTCCCCTGGTCGTCGAGCGGGGCCGGGCCGAGTTCGAAGACGCCGTCGACGTCGCTCGTCGTGAAGCGACGCTCGCGCGTGGAAACCGTCGCGCCGGAGATCGGCGCGCCGAAGCTGTCGAGCACGACACCGGCGAACCAACCGCCGTCGTCCACGTCGAGCACGATCGGATCGGTCGGCAGGGGTTGCTCGAGGTCCACGCGCACGGTCAGCGACAACCGATCACGGTGCCGCGCCTGCAACCACACGGTGGGTGCGCTCCGAATCGCCAGGGGGTGAACGAGTCGGACCTCGCCCTGTGCATCCGTGAAGGCCGTCGTCGGCCAGGCGCCGACTGACACGGCGAGCACGTGGGCCCCCGCCAGGGGACCGGAGTTGCCCTGCACGCGCACCCTGAGTGGGACCGGATCCACCAGGACCAGTTCATGCTCTCCGCCCAGCATCTCCAGGGCCGCGTCCACGTCGCCTGCCATGGCATCCAGCTCGAGCGTGTTCCGGGCGTAGCGCCCCTGACTGTCCCGGGCCTCCAGCGTCAGCGGCGCGAGCGGATCGGCGCCGGCGCTCGGCAAGCGGAAGCGGCCCTGCGCATCGGATGTCGTGGCCGCCAGGGGACGCCGGTCGCGGAGCAGTTCCACCTGCGCACCGGCGACCGGCTGCCCGTCGTACAGCACGGTCCCGGCCAGATGGTCGGCCGGCAGCAGTGCGATCACGAGGTCCTCATCGAAGTCCGGCGACGACCCGAAGTAGCGGTCGCTCTTGGACGGGAGGTAGTCCTCGGCCTCGACGATCACACGGAACGCGCGGGACGGAATGCTCGCGACGTGGTAGCGCCCCTCCTCGTCGCTCGTGGCCGTGTAGTCCTGCACGATGCGGCGCCCCTCGAGGGGATCGGGTTCGCCGGCCGGACGTGTCTCGGTCATCACGCGCAGGGTCACGCGCGCGGCCGCCACCGGCTCCGTTGTGCGCGCGTCCACGATCACGCCGGACAGCTCGCGCCCCGGCGGCAACTCGAGCAACGCCGGCCCCCAGTCGGGGGCAAGCGGGTCGCTGAGGGCCACGTCGTATCCCAGGGCATAGCCGGTGAGCACGACCAGGTCGTCCACCAGGGGAACGAAGACGCCGCTCGCAACGGGGCGTCACGAGCGGCGTCGAGGACCTGATTGCGACCGTTCAGGCAGCGAGCGAGGGCGCCAGGCAGCCCTGTGCGAACTGCGCCAGGCGGTCGCGGGCGAGCTGTGCCAACCGCGCGCGGCCGTCCTCCGAAGCGGGCAGCGCCCACAGTTCCGGCTCGGCGTCCCTGTTGCGCAGCGTCTCCCGGCACACGACGCGCATGCCCCCCGCATCGATCGTCACCTGGAAGGTCATCTCCGAGAAGTCACGCAACAGGCGCAGTTCATCGTCCAGGGCTTCATGGACGTGCCGCAGCGACAAGCGTTCCTGGCCGTCGAAGTACCCGGTGCTCAGCTCTGCAGCGGGCAACACCGAGAGCGTGGTCCCCATCAACTCACGCAGCACCGACACGGCGCAGCGCGCCTGCTCCATGCGGACCAGCATGTCTTCGGTGTGCGCCAACGAGTGATCCGCTCGCGTGCGCACGGCACGGCGCCGATCAGTCGCGGCGCGGGTACGGATACGCCGCAGTTCAGCGCGGAAGTCATTCGCGTTGCCGGCAGTCCCGGCCTCGGTCAGAGCAGCGTTGGTTTCCATGACGACCTTTCTGCAGGCTCTCGCCTCTGCATTCGCCGGGCTCCGCCCGACGGATCCACCTCTTGCATGAGATTCCATAGCCCGACCGATCGTGACGGGCCCATGGCGAATCCCAACCCCCACCTCGATCCGGTACCATCGGGCCCATGTCGAAGGGGACGGGAGACCTCGGGCGTGACAACCAGCGAGTGGCCTGGGTCAGCATGGCCGTCGGGGCCGCCACCGGCCTGACCCTGGGCCTGTGGTCCTTCGACGGGCCGGCGCCGGTCCCCGCGTGGCTCGGCGAGTACGACGACACCAGCCGCCGCATGGCGCGGCTCGGGCACATCGCGTTCTTCGGCCTGGGGCTCGTGAACCTCGCGCTGGCCGCCAACCTGCCCCGCTTCGCGCTGGGGCCCGGTGCGGCCCGGGCCGCGTCCCGGTTGATGAACTTCGGCAACGTGTTCCTGCCGCTGACCCTGTTCGCGGCCGCCGCCCATCGACCGCTGAAGTACCTCATGCCGTTCCCCGCCGTCGCCGTGTTCCTGGCCCTGGCCCTCGCTGCGTGGGGCTCGCGCGGAGCTCACGACGATCCTCAGGAACGCGACGCGTGAACGCCGCGTCGGACGGGCGCGCGCCGGCCACCCTGGCCGAGCTGCTGCGCCGCGTCGCGAACGAACACGCGCAACGCCCCGCCCTGACCTCGGCTCGCGGCGACCAGGGCGAGCCTTGCACGTATGCCGAACTGCTCGCCCGTGCCGTCGCCGGCGCCCAACGCCTGCGATCCGAAGGCGTCTCGCGCGGCGAGTCCGTCGTGCTGCTGGCCGAGGGCCGGCCGGAGTGGACGATCGCCCTGTTCGCCATCGCCGAGGCCGGCGCGGCCGTCGTCCCGTTGCCCGCCGACACACCGCCCGCTGCCGTCGCCACCGCCGCCCGGCTGACGCAGGCCCGAGCCATCGTGACGTCTGAACGGTCGTCCGCGAGCGCGCAGGCGGCGCAGCCGACCCCGGTGCTCTCCCTCAGCGTTTTGACGGCCCCGCGTGCCGCCCACGAGCCGGCCACCGCGCAATCGGCCGGCGCCCAGCCAACGCCGAGCGCCGACGACATCGCGGTGATCGCCTTCACCTCCGGCAGCACCGAGCACCCCCACGCCGTCGAGCTGACCCACGCGAACCTGCTCGCCGACCTCGCCGCCCTGCGCGCCGTGCGCAGCGCGGGCCCCGGCGACGCGTTCCTGTCCATGCTCCCGCCGGCGCACCTGTTCGAACTCACCGCCGGGCAGCTCGGCCCGCTGTCGTGCGGGGCACGCATCGTCTTCTCCGGCGCGCCGCTCCCCAACCGGCTGATCGACGCCCTGCGCGACGAGCGCATCACCCACGCCATGACCGTCCCGGCCCTGCTCGACGCCCTGTACCACGAAGTCCTGGACGAACTCGCCACCGCGGGGCTGGTCGACCCCGAGCGCCGCGGCCAGACGCCGGCGGAGACGGCCCGCCGCATGGCGGACGAGACGGATGCGGCGCACCGCGCCCGTGTGCGCGAGGGTGTCCGCCGACGCATCGGCGAGACGTTCGGGTTGTTCGTGGTGGGCGGCGCGGCGATCGACCCCGCCTGGTCCGGCGTCGTCCGGCCGCTCGGCATCCGCCTCGAGGTCGGTTACGGCCTCACCGAGGCGGCGCCCGTGGTCACGCTGGGTGTGGCCGGTGAGTGCCCCACGGGATCCGTGGGCGCCCCGCTGCCGGGCATCGAGGTGCGCATCGCCGAGGGCGGCGAGATCCTCGTACGCGGCCCCAACGTCATGCGCGGCTATCACCGCGACGCCGAAGCGACGCGGCGCGCATTGCGCGACGGCTGGCTGGCCACCGGCGATCACGGGCACCTCGACGCCGAGGGCTTCCTGTTCATCGACGGCCGCCTCAAGGAGGCGATGGTGACCGCCGCCGGTGAGACGATCTACCCGGAGGAGATCGAGGCCTGCTACGGCGACGCCGCCTTCCGTGAGCTGTGCGTGGCCGGCGTGCCGGGCCCCCACGGGAACGACCTGCCCACCCTGTTCGTCGTCCCGGACGAGGAGCGCCGCGGGGACGTCGCGGCCACGGCGCAACGGCTACGCGCCTCCGCGCCGGCCCGCCTGCGCGTCGCCGACGTGGTCACGCGCCGCGAGCCGCTGCCACGCACGGCGTCGGGCAAGGTACGCCGTGCCGCACTGGTGGCCCAGTGGATCGCCGAGGCTCGGCGCCAGGACAACCAAGACGAGGGGACCTGAGACGACGAACATGAATCACGAGACACACGAGGCGGATCTGCGCGCACTGTTGGCCGGGATCGCCGGCCCCGACGCAGCCACGGTCGACCTCGACGCCGATCTGATCGAAGCCCTCGGCATCGACTCGCTGGCCGGCTTGCGCGTCCTCGCGGCAGTCGAGAAGCGCTTCGGCGTACGCTTCCCCGACGAACGCCTCGGGGACTTCAAGACGTTGCGGGAGCTGCTGGACTTCGTGGGCCAGGGAGGCAAGGGATGAAGATCGGCTTGATCGCCATGAGTGGTGTGCGCGTGCGCACGCCCGAACTCGCGGAGCTGGGCATCACGCTGCCCCAGTTCCTCAACCGGGGGCAGGTGATCGCCTCGCTCCCCAGCCTGGGACTGCTGACCGTCGCGGCCCTCACACCCGAGGAGCACGAGGTCCAGTACCGCGAGATCGCCGAGTTGGACGGCGACGCCCCGCTCGAAGCGTTCGACCTCGTGGCCATCTCGTCCTTCGCGGCGCAGATCGACGAGGCCTACGCCCTGGCGGATCGCTACCGCGCGGCGGGCACGCCCGTCGTCCTGGGCGGACTGCACGTGACGCTCATGCCGGACGAAGCCGCGGAGCACGCCGACGCGGTGGTGCTCAACGGTGCCGAGGGCGCCTGGCCGCGGGTGGTCGAGGACGCCCGCGCCGGTTCCCTGGCCCCGCGCTACGAGGGCCTGCGGCGCGGTGTGTTCGAGCCGGAACACTACGTGCGCCCGCGCTTCGACCTGCTCGCCGACCGGCCCTACAACCGGGTCACCGTCCAGACCTCCCGCGGCTGCCCGCTCAACTGCGAGTTCTGCGCGGCGAGCCTGCGCATCACCGACAGTCTGCAGCAGAAGCCCGTCGAGCTGGCGATCGAGGAGATCAAGGCGGCCACCTCCCAGATCGACCGCCCGTTCCTCGAACTCGCCGATGACAACACGTTCGTCAACAAGCGCTGGGCCCGGGACTTCGTGCGCGCACTCGCGCCCCTGGGCGTGTCCTGGTTCACGGAGACGGACGTGTCGGTGGCCGACGACGACGAATTGCTCGACGCTCTCGCCGACAGCGGCTGCCGCCAGCTGCTGATCGGCTTCGAGAGCCCCGACGGCAACGACCTCGGCGCGATCGATCCCCACGGGTTCAAGGCCGGACGCTCGAGCCGCTACCTCGAGGCGATCGACAAGATCCAGTCCCGCGGGATCACCGTGAACGGCTGCTTCATCCTCGGACTGGACGGCCAGACCCCGGATGTGTTCGAACATGTGCGCGACTTCGTCGATCGTTCGGGGCTGATCGAAGTCCAGGTCACGGTGCAGACGCCGTTCCCCGGCACACCTCTCTACGCACGCCTGGCCGCCGCCGGCCGTCTGCTCCAGGAGCGCTTCTGGGATCGGTGCACGCTGTTCGACGTGAACTTCGTGCCCTCCGACATGACCGTGGAGCAACTCGAGTCGGGCATGCGCTGGTTGTTCACCGAACTCTACAACGAGCACGAGTTCGTCAAGCGCAAGCGTCGCTACATGGAGATCGTGAAGCAGCGCATGGCGTGAGGCGCGGCGCGACGACCGACGAGATCGCGGCAAGCTGCCGCACGCAGGGCCGAGGCGGTCGCTGACGCGCCTCCTACTCGCCCTCCACCGGCACGAAGAACTCGTACCGGCGCGGGTCGTCCACTTCCCACCCGCTGTCGCCGAAGATCGCCGACGCCGAGAGCCGCGAGCGCAGGCGCCCCAACTCGTCGGAGTCCATGGAGACACTCTCGCCGCGGGTCACGCCGCGGCCGCGCAGGGCGCGATCGAGGCTGCGCTGGGCCAGCGGGTAGTCGACCCCGGCACCCCCGCGCTCGGCCTGGGTCAGTTGCAGCAACTGCAGCCACTCCTCCAGGTGCGGCTGCGGCTCGTGGCTGACCAGCACCAGCAGGCCCTCGAACGGATTCTCGGGACCGCCGTCGGTGACCCGGGCGCAGCGCACGTCGTGCTCGCCCTTCTCGATGCGCAGACCCCAGGTGTCATCGTCCGAAGCTGCCGATCCCCCGGTCGGCCCCACGGCCTGGACGTCGAGCGGGTTCACCCAGGTGGGCGGATCGCGCTCGCCGAAGACCGACAGGGCGTAGACCCAACGGGTGCCGGTGCTGCGCACCGAGAATCCGATCACGTCACCCCGCGCCACGGCGTTGAAAGCCGGCGCGTACTGCAGCTCCTCCGACTCCCCACGCCACCGGAACCAGCGCAGTTCCTCCGGCGCTGGGGTCCCGATCACCTCGCGCCAGGCCATGGCCCCACCGACCACGCCCAGCACCAGCGCCAGGAGCGCG
>JAJDEQ010000196.1 GCA_029259695.1 Planctomycetota bacterium | reverse complement strand
CGCGAAGCGCACGGGGTCACGGGTGGGCTGCAACCGGCCCCGGTAGATGTCGAGGCTGTAGCTCATGGTCTGGAAGGTGTAGAAGCTGATGCCCACGGGCAGCACCAGATCGAGCAGCCCGGTGCTCGCGTCGTAGGGCAGTCCCAGCCTCGCGTTGAGCGCCTGCGCCGGATCCACGCTCACGCCGACCCAGCCGAGCATCTGGCGGAACGAGTCGATGAAGAAGTTGAAGTACTTGAAGAAGCCCAGCACGCCGAGGTTCGCCGCCAGGCTCACGCTGAGCCAGGTCTTGCGCGCGCGGGTCGTGCGCGCCGCCGGCAAGCGCAGCCCGACCATGTAGTCGACCGCCGTGGAGAAGACGATCAACCCCAGGAAGCGCGGATCCCAGCTCGCGTAGAACACGTAGCTGGCCACGAGCAGCAGCCACTGGCGGTAGCGCAGGTTGCGGCAGGCGTGGTACAGCAGCAGCACCACCGGGAAGAACACCAGGAAGCGGAAGCTGGAGAAGATCACCGACGGCGCTCCGGCAACGGCGGCGCGTGCTCGTCGAAGAAGCCCCGCTCGGTGAGCTTGCGGTGCAGGATGGCGGTGTAGCGGCGGGCCCCCGTCGTCGTGAGGTGGTTCACGTCGACGTACAACCGGTTGTCGAGGTTGTTGGCGCGCGCGGGGAACGGCACCCAGGGCACGTCCAGGTCGGACGCGACCGCGGCCACGCGCTCACGGAAACCGGCGCGCCCGCCCCGTCCGCCGCGCGGCGGGATGCCGCCGCCGTGCAGCACCGGGTTGCGCTCCTGCAGGTAGGGACTGACCGGCATCTCCACCAGGGCGACGCGCGATCCGCGTTCGCGCAGCAACGTGACGATGTCACGCAACAGGGCGAAGTCGGAACCCTCCACGATCTCCGCGGGGTGCTCGAGCTCGCGCTTCGGGACGCGCACGCCGTCGGGATCTTCTTCGAGGCGATCGGCCAGGGTCTGACGGCTCTCCTTGGTGGGCACGGTGTAGCCGTCCGGCGCGGTGACGAACTTCTCGGTCTCGTTGCCGAGCATGTCGCGCAGCAGACGCTGGCGTTCGTTCGTCAGGCCCAAGGCGTCGCGCACGGCGTGGTCGAGTCGGTTGCGCAGGGCGATGCGCTGGCCGAACAGGTACCAGACGCGACCGAGCACCGACTCCAGGTAGTGCTCCACATGCTCGACGCGGAAGTCGTGCCACGACGTCCGCCCGAGATAGTCGGCGAACGTGGAGCGTCGCCACAGGAAGCGTGCGGCATACTGGAAGTTGTGCACGCGCACGAGTTCCGAGCCGGTCACGCCGATGATCACGTAGGGCGGCGGCGGCTCGGGGAGGTGGGACGCGACCAGGGAGTACCACTCCTCGGCCTTCGCGTTGACCAGGCCCAGGTTGTACACGCGCGGCACCCGCCCCCACGTGCTGCCCAGGCGCTCGGCCATCACCTGCGGCACCATGCCGTCGCGCACGCGCGACGAGCCCAGGAAGAGCACGTCCGGCGCGGGGCCCTCGGCGAAGGCGTCCACCTTGACGGTGTACGCCGCGGCCTCACCCTGCATCTGGCGCACCAGCACGGGCGGCGGCAGGACCGTGCGCAGGACCACGTCGATCACGGCGAAGGCCAGCACCAGCAGGCCGAGGCGCGGGAGCAGCCTGCGGGCGATCGAGGGCCGAACCGGACCGCCGCCGGCTGCCGAGCGCCCCTCGCCGTCCGGCCCGTGCACCTCGTCGGCCACGTTGCGATCCCGGAAGAACGCCTCGGAGAGCAGATCCTCCCCGTCGTCCGCCTCACCGGCGGGCACGCCCTCGGCATCACGGGGAGACGTGGTCACGCGGATCTCGACGGCACGTGGGACTCGGCGGCAACGCGGGAATCATGACACGGGGCCAGGGGCTGCTCGCCGGGACGCAGGCCCGGCACCCGGCGCCAAGCTGCCAGCATGTTGTCGATACCCCTGCGAAACAAGCGGACGAGGGGGGTGAAACGCACCGGGGCTCGCTGCGTCAGGCGCTGCGTGAACCCGGCCCTGATGCTCCTGCTCGCGCTCGGCGTCCTCGTGCTCCCGCCCGGGGCGGGGCTGCTGCTCGCGCCGGCAGCGCGACTCGCCGGTGTCGACCGCACCACCTGCACCGGGCTGCTGCTGCTGGGCCTCGCTCGATGTGCGGACGTCGCCCGGGCCTCGGTGCGGCAGGAGGGCGACGTGCCCGCCGGCGTGCGCCTCGCCGGCCGCTGGCGTGATCCGCCCGGGGGGCGCCCGCACCTGGAGACCACGGCCGGACCGGTGCTGGTGCGCTGGAGCGCGGATGCCGAACCGCCCACGCCCGGGTCCGCAATCACCGTGCTGGCGCGCCTGGGGGCCGAGTCGTTGCCGCGGGTCGTGGCGGTGGAGCGGCAGGAGCCTCCGGCCGGCGCCTGGCTCGACCGTTGGGCCGCGGCTGCTGGTCGACGGCTCGAGACGCTCGTCTCGCCCACTCAACGCGGTCTGGTGGCCGCCCTGGTCCTCGGACGTCGGCACGACCTGCCCCTGCCCGTCGTGCGCGATGCGATCGCCACCGGCACCATGCATGTCTTCGCGCTCAGCGGACTCCACGTGGCACTGGTCGCCCTGCTGTTGCAGCGCTTCGTGGGCGTCCTCGCGACGCGGACCACGGTCTGGCAAGGACTGCTGCTGCTCGTCTTCGTCTGCCTGGCGGGTTCACGACCGCCGCTGCGCCGGGCCTTCCTCGGGTGGTTCGCGCTCTCGGCGGGCCGCCGGCTCGCCCGCTGCGGCGACGGTCTCCACCGCCTGGGCGCGGTGGCGCTCGTGTTGTTGGTGTGGGATCCGTCGTTGGTCTCGTCACTCTCGGCGCAGATGTCGTTCCTCGCGGTGGGCGGCTTCATCACCGGCGGGCGCCTGGGGTGTCGCGTGACTGCGCGGGCTGGCGTGGGCGCACTGCGGAGTCTCGCCTGGCTGGCAGCCCCCGCGGGCGCGTTCCTCACCACCGCCCCACTCTGCGGGACGACGTTCGGGCTGCTCCAACCCTGGGGTGTCGTCGTCACCCCGCTGGTGCTGCCCACGGTGAGCCTGGTGCTGCTCGTGGGCCTGATCGCGATCGTGCCGGGTTCGCTCCTGGCCGGCCTCGACGTGCTCACCGCGCCGCTGCTCGAATGGAGCGCCGGCCTGTTGCAGTGGTCGCTGGCGACACTCGCCAGGGCTTGCCCCGCGCCGTGGCACCCCGAGCCGCTCGGCGCGCCGCTGCCGGCTTCGTGCATGGTGCTCGCCGCCCTGCTGAGCCTGAGCCAGGCGCTCGCCCCCGGCCGCGATGCCCCCAACGACGGTGCCCCCGACGACGATGCCCCCGACGACCGCGCCTCCAGCGACGACGACCCGGACCATCAGGACGGGCGCGCAGGCGATGGCGCGCACGACACGGTTCGCGCGCGCACCCGCACCTCTCCCTGGTCAGCCAATCCATGGGAGCAACGCCTCCCGTGACCGACCCCGCAAACCCGACGCCGACGCAGCCCCCGACGCAAACCCCGACAGAGCCCGTTACCGAACCCGTTACCGAACCCGTTACCGAGCCCGAGCCCGAGGGCAAACGGCGCACCGACAAGGCAGACGGTGAAGTCGGCTGCCGTGTCACCACGTTGTGTCTCGACGGAGCGGCCGCGGTGCCCGTGGAGATCGAGTTGCACTTCACCGGTGGTCTCATGCAGCGCATCGTGCTCACCGGGCTGGCGGGAGGCTCGGTGCGGGAGTCGCGCGACAGGATCCGCGGCTGCCTCGACCACTACGGCCTGCCGGTTCCGCGACGCTCGGTGCTGGCCAACTTCGCGCCGGCGGACCTGCGCAAGGAGGGCAACGGTTTCGACCTGCCCCTGGCCATGGGCCTGCTCACCCTGATGGGCGTGATCGAGCCGGGGGTGTTGAAGGCTCGCGCCTTCATCGGCGAACTCGCCCTCGACGGTCGGCTGAGGCCCGTCCGCGGTGCGCTCGTCCTCGCGTTGCAGGCGGCCGGGGCGGGCGTGAAGCGCATCATGCTCCCCCGCGAGAACGGCCCCGAGGCCGCGCTGGTGGCCGGCCTGGACGTCGAGGCGGTGAGCACGCTGCAGGAAGCGCTCGACGTGCTGGCGGGCACCGCCCGGGCCCAGCCGCCCACGCCCACCACGGCACCCACGCCTCGGCACCTCGACCTGGCGGACGTGTGCGGCCAGGCGTCGGCGCGCCGGGCGCTCGAGATCGCGGCCGCCGGACGGCACAACCTGCTGCTGCTGGGCCCCCCCGGCACGGGCAAGACGATGCTGGCCCAGCGACTCCCGGGTCTGCTACCCGCCCTCGACGAGCAGACCACGCTGCAAGCCACCGCCCTGCACAGCCTCGTGTCGGGCGGCGCGACGGAACTGGTCGACCAACCACCCTTCCGGTCGCCACACCACACCGTCTCGCGCGTCGCCTTGATCGGGGGCGGGCGCCCGATCGTCCCCGGCGAGGTGAGCCTGTCCCATGGTGGCGTCTTGTTCCTCGACGAGATGGCGGAGTTCGGACGACACCTGCTCGACGCCCTGCGGCAGCCGCTCGAAGACCATTGCGTCCACGTGGCCCGCGTGGGTCGCACCGCCACCTTCCCCGCGGACTTCCAACTCGTGGGCGCGATGAATCCCTGCCCCTGCGGTTACCGCGGGCACCCGGCTCGAGGATGCACGTGCACGCCGGTCATGCTCGACCGCTATCTGAGACGGCTGTCGGGGCCGCTGTTGGATCGATTCGATCTCAGCGTCGAGGTCCCACCGCCCACGACGAGTGAGTGGTTCGGTGGGCAACCGGGCGAGTCGAGCGAGGCGGTTCGTGCACGAGTGGCAGCCGCCCGTGAGTTCATGGCCGGCGGTCTGAGAGACGCGGACGAGCCCTCCGACTCCAACAACTCCTCCAGCCTGGACCACTGCACGGCAGCAACGCGCGCTCGGCTCGAGACCGCCATGTCGTGCTACGCGCTCTCCGGGCGCGCGGCCCACCGACTCGTGTCCGTCGCACGCACGATCGCGGCTCTCGACCGAAGACCCGAAGTGCTGCCTCATGACCTGGATGAAGCGCTTTCCTTTCGCGCCGGCTCGATCATGTCGTGATCGGCGCACGACGTTCGCAAGCCGCCGCCGAACGCGCCCTGCACATCGGCATCGCGCGACTGCGCGCACGTCCGCGCGCCGTGCTCGCACACGCGACCTGCGCACAGCACTACCGCACCGCCGACCGGTGGTACACTCGCGCCCGTCGACAGGAGGTCCTCGATGACGCCCGCCGCGCCCGCCAGAACGCCCTGTGCGACACCCAAAGCGCCCGTGCTCGACGCCGCGCCGAGCGCGCCGTCATCCTCGACGCACTCCAACGCCACCAACTCATCTCACGAACCCGAGGCGGGGTCCCTGACCAGCCCCTACCGTCACCTCCAACATCGGGAAGAACCAGATCCAGCATGAACAAGTATGGTCATGCGACTTTGATGTGCATCCTCGCCGCCGCGTGCGGCCACACTCCGTCAAATGCACACGACGCACTCGCCTTGATCCACGAAGACCTACTCCGCGGCGAGGAAATACTGACCGGAAACTTGGCTGTTTCTGCGGCGGATGTTCGGCGCGATCAGGATGGAACTATTAGCTTGTTTCAAATCAAGCTGCGAGAGGCTCCTCTGTCGGGGGCGTTTGATGAAGAGCTGTGTGATGAAGACATTGAGATCGTGCTCGACGGCAGAGAGTGGGCGCAGTTCGCTATGGACCGTGGCCGTATCGCATTCACAGCCTTCGACCTCAAAGTCGCGAAGGGTGGTGCCCCTCCCAAGCGCTCGACGCTCAAGTGCTGGCTTCCTAGATACTGGCTGACTACGCCCAGCGATCAGATGTGACTCGATACTGGAGGGCTTCTGCGGTGACCAGTGACGGCAAGTTGACAGGACCGGTCTCGCGCCACCTGCCTGCACTGGCTCTCCTCCTGACGCTGGCTGTGTCCGGCGGCTGCTCCGGCGGCACCGACCCGAGCGACCCTGCCACGGCCGTCGGGCTGCCCGCCCTGCCGCGAGAGACCGCAGACGTGCGTCGAACGAGGTGCAGCGCATGCCACGGTGCGGGACTCCATCCAGAATGGGCCGTGGATCCGAAGACGATCACGAAGGTGACTGTCATCCACGACGACGGCGGAGGCTTCACCGGTCCAGGTGCTCGCAAAGCGGTGACGTATCTCCTCGACAGCGCCAAGCGTGACGTCGCGATCCAGGGGACGCCACCTCCGCAGGGCATCGGCTCCTTTCGGGCGAAGTCGGCGCAAAACTCGGAGGCTCGCGTGACTCCAGCGCAATGGTCGACGATTGTCGACATCGTCGCCGAGTCCGGCTTGTTTCGATTCGAGGGTGAGGCTGCTGTGTCCTTTGCGATCCACCAAGAGATGGCCTTCGTCGTCGTCGAGCGCAAGGACCGGAGCGAATGCTCCCTCGGGTCCATGCACTTCTTGACGGAGACGAGTCACCCCACCTTTGCGGGCATCGTTCGTGCGCTCGACGAAGTCGAAGGTCAGCTCGATTGGGCCAAGTAGCCGCTTGCTCTCTCAGGCCACGACACGATGGGACATCGACCATGGTCAAGCGCATCCTCGCGGGCTCGCTCATCGCGCAGTGCGCCCTGGCACCTCCCGCCCTCGCTCAGTGCGACGAACTCCTCATCGAGTTCGCCTCCGAGGCAGCTTCGCCGCTCACCGTGGACGTGTCCGGGACCCATGTCATCGCCGGTGCCCCATCTGACGCCGTGGGCCGTGGCGATGTGCGGTTCTTCACGATCTCCGGCGGAAGCATCTCACCGCAGCCTCACTCCGCCGCCCCGTCGCTCGACCCTGGCGATGGCTTCGGAACCGGCGTCGCCATCTCCGGGCTGTTCGCGGTCGCCGGCCTCCCCGGCTTCGGCCGACAGATCGAGGAGTCGGGAGCGCTCCTCGTGTTCTCACGCGAGGGAGGGAACTGGATCGCTTCGGAGCTGGTCCTCCCGCCGACGCCCACACACCTGGGCAACTTTGGCTCATCCGTGGACCTCGATGGAGACTTGCTCGTCGTCGGTGAGCCCGGGAGTCTCGGCACTTCCGGGAAGGCCCACGTCTACGAACTCACCGGTGGGACCTTCGAGTTCGCCGCGACCCTCACCGCGCCGGGAGGCGCGGTGGGCGACGAGTTCGGTGCCGCCGTCGCCGCAGATGGAATCCAGAGACGAGTCGTGGTCGGCGCTCCCGGCTCGGACGTCCTGGCTCCCGATGCCGGGGCGGCCTTCGAGTTCAGCGAGAGTCAGCTTGGCGCTTGGACTCTCGAAGGAGGGAACGGCGGGAACCTCGTCTTCATCTCGCAACCGGGATCGCGCCAGGGCTCGTCGGTCGCACTGAACGGGCAGTGGCGCCTTCTCGGCGCTCCGGGTTGGGACAGATTCGATGCCCCCGACGCCGGGGCGGTTCTGGTCACCAGGAAGCAGCCAGGGGTCGTCTCGTTCGGCTTCGTGTCGGAAGGGACACAACCCGATGAACGCCGCGGCACGCGCCTCTCGAGCGACGGTGTCGTCGTGGGCATCGCGGCCCCCGGCTTCGCCTCGATCTCGGGGCCCACCGGGGCCGCCGTCCTCGGTCAGCTCTTCCCGCAGTTCGTCGACGGCGTTGGGACGACTGTCGCCATCCCGTTCGTGCCCAACTCACCCGCGGGTGTGAGCCTGTTCGGACAAGACGTCGCCGTGGACGCCGGGCGCCTGGTCGTCCTGTCTGGTCGACGGCTGTTCGCCTACGACGCGACGGACTTCGCCTGGCAGTGGCGCGACCTCGGCAACTCGCTCGGCCCCCCGCGGCTCCGTGGTGAAGGCGCTCTGTGCGGAGCGGATCAACTGCGCCTCGAGCTCACAGGCTTCACAGCCTCAGAGGCCCTGCTGGTCGCCGGATCCGTCATCCAGCTCCAGCTCTTCCACGGAGGCGTGCTCGTCCCGCAGCCCCAAGTCATCCTGTCCATCCCGCTCGATGGTGACGGTTCGGCCGAAATCGAGGCGAGGTGGCCCGTGGGCCTTCCCGCCACCAGCGCGCTCGTCGTCCAGGCCTGGGCCATCGAGGTGCAGGCACCGACCGGCTTCGTCGCCTCGAACGCGCTCATCGCATCGGGTGCATTCGACGTCTTCTAGATTCAGGAGACCCCGCGGCGCTTGGGCGGTCGGGTGGCGTCGTGAGGCCGGCGCGCTTCACGCCAGGCCGCCGCGGCCGCCAGCGCGAGCAGCAACGCGGCAACCCAGGCCACGTTCCGTGCGCCGGCATGGCCCGGCGGTTCGTAGGACCACCGGACCTCGTGTCGGCCCGGTTCGACGGCCACACCGAGCAGTGCGTGGTCGGCGATCAGGACCGTGCCCGGTTCGCCGTCCACGGTCACCCGCCAGCCGGGGTCCCAGGCCTCGCTGAACACCAGGATCGCCGGTCGGTCCGTCTCGAACTCCAGGAGGTACCGCCCCTCGGCTTCGCCGGTGACCGCCACGGGCGTGAGTTCCTCCTGCGCCACCGACGGCAGTTCGAGCCCCGGCGGGACCTCGAGCAACACCGTTCGCCCGAAGGACAACTCTCCGGCGGTGAGCAGCGCCAATCGCTCCTGCTTGTCGGACACCACGCGCGCGCCGCCGCAGAGGAAGGCGCGCGGGCCCGCCGTGGGTCGATCGTGCAACGCGATGCCCGCCGCCTCGTCCGCGAGCAGGGGCGGGCCCAGGCGCTCGAGCAGGGCGGGATCACCGTGGGCGATCGTGGTCACGTTCAGCAGGTCGAGCACCGGGTGCGACAGGCTCTCGACTCGTTGGAACGGACTGACGATGCGCGGATCGCGGTGGTCCACCAGGCCGTCTTCCACGCAGGCCAGCAATTCGAGCACGCGGGTCGGGACCATGGGTGCCACGCCGTGCACGCTGCGCACGCCGTGCGACGTGGTGACGGTGGGCGGCAACACGTTGCCCGGGCCCAACACGCACACGCGCCCCGCTCTTTGGGCGAGTCGTTCCAGGATCGGATGGGCAGGTGCGGGGTCAGCCTGCACCTGGAACGGATTGAACGCCCGGGCGGCCAGGCCGAGATCGAGAGCGAGCACGAGCGCCGGCAACAGCACGTCCCAGGAGGCCCCGGCGGCAGGGGCGGTGGCAGGTTGCGACGTCTGCCGCGACGTCGGTCGCGTCGTCCGCTGCGTTGCCCACCGCGTCGCCCACCACAAGGCGCCGGCGGCGAGAGCGAACAACACGACCTGCCGGGCCACTTGTGGCAGCAAGCGGATCGCGAAGTCACCCGCCTGCGGATCATCGAGCCGCGCGGCCCACCAAGGGACGAAGGCCAGCAGCACGCAGGCGGCCCCGGCCCCAATCCACGGCACTCGACGTCGCCCGTCGAGCAGGGCCTGGAGCGCGACCGCGCCGGCCAGGGGCACACAGCCGGCCAGCAGCACCAGCGCGCGCTTGACGTGACCCGCGCCGAGCGCGGCCGCGAGCCGCGGCCACCACCCCGCCACCAGGGGCCAGAGCATGCAGCCGGCCACGACGAACAACGCCAGCCACGCCAGCCGACGTCCCCGCGGATCCACGCGCGGGCCCAGCGCCACGAGCAGCAGCAACAACAGCAGCACGCCCGGGTACATGGCGTTCTCCACCACGTTGTCCTGCAGGTCGGGGCTCAGGAACCGACGCCGCGGCAGCCACGCTTCCATGGTCGCCGCCGGCGGATCCGGCGCGGCGAAGTCGGAGGGACGACCGAAGAACTCCGGCAACACGGCGCCGAACAGCGCGCCCGGGTTGAGGCCCTGCGCCGCGGTCGCCTCGCGGGTGCGTTCCGTCGATCGCAGCGAGTGCTGATAGGCCTCGGTCGACAGCGCGAACGGCGCCCAGGTCAAGCCGATCGCTAACGCCAGGCCGGCCCCCGTCGCGAGCACCCGACCGACGGTCCAGCAGCGACGATCCAGTACCAGCCACGCGCCGGCCCCGGCCAGCAGTGCCAGGGCGACCTGGGGGAATCCGGACGCCAGTGCCATGCCCCCGAACACGGCGAACTCGACGGTGCCGCGCCACAGGCGTCCCCGTCGCACCCACTCCGCGGCGGCCAGGACGCCGGGCCACCACGTGCTGGTGATCGTGATCTGCGGCAGGTGCCAGCGCGTCACCATCCAGGTGGACAGCGCGAAGCCGACGCCGGCGACCCAGGCCGCGGGCGCGCGGCAGCCGAGCATGCGTGCCGCGCGATACGCGAGCAGTGCCGCCAGGGCGGTGTGCAACCAGACCAGCCAGTCCAGCGAGGTGACCGGGTCGAGGGAGCGCGTCAGCCAACTGAGCGGCGAGAACAACGGATAGGGTTGGTTGGCGGCGAGCGGGTAGCCGAGCAGTTGCCCGCCGTCCCACCAGGCGCTGCCCTCGTCGGCGAGCAACTGGCGCACGCGCACCATGCCGGGCAGCACGAACAGGTCGATGTCGGGCGTGATCGGGTTGATGCGCGGCGCCGGTCCGTCGGGCACGGCGACCCACGGGCGCAGGTCGAGACGCGGGTCGTCGAGGGGAAACGACTGGATCGAGCGGTCGCCGAAGAGCGGGCCGAAGAACAGGCAGGCGGCGGCGACCGCAGCCACGCAGGCCGCCAGCACGAGTTCGCGGACCGAGGGATCAGGGACGGCGGCGGACTCGCTCGAGTCGGGGCGCAACAGGCGTGATCCTCCCAACGTGCGACCGGGCCGAGGGCCTCGCCGGCCGTCGTCACGACGGGCGCCGGTCGGTGCGACGAGGATGATACGGTAGACCACCTCGCTCTCCACGCGGAGTCCCGATGACCCAGCGCTCGGCATCCAGCGCGGCACTGCTCCGCGACGGCGGCCGGCCTCTGCTCGCCCTGTTGCTCGTGGCCCTGTTGCTCAAGGTCGTGATCGCGGCGGCCGCCCTGGGGGGTAACCCGCTCACACGCCACCTGATCAGCGATTCCCGCTACTACGTGGAGCGGGCGGCAGGCATCGCCGGCGTCCTGGACGATCCCCGGGCCGATGAGCCCTACCACTTGCCACCGCTCTACCCGTGGCTGCTGGCGGTGGTCCCGGGCGCCGCGGCGGGCGACGTGACCGGGGTGCTCCTGGTGCAGGCCGTGGCGGGCACCGCGCTGCTCGCCGGCGTCTGGCTGCTCACCCGACGGCGTGCCTCCCGTGCCGCCGCCTTCGCCGCCGTGATGATCACCTTGGCCTATGGACCGCTCACGTTCTTCGAGACCAAGGTGCTGGGTGACGCCCTGGCTGCCGCCCTGCTGATCGGCTGGCTCGTCGCGTGTGACGGCCTCGCCCTGGCGACGTCACGCGGGAACGCGACGGCGGCGGAGGCAGCCCGACCCGAGCGCCCCCTGCTGCGCGGCGCCCTGGTGGGTGCGCTGATCGGAGCAACCAGCCTGTTGCGACCACAGGCCCTGGTGCTGGCGATCATCGGGCCGGTCTGGGCGGCCCGCCGGCAACCACGTGTCGGTCTCGTCATGGCGCTGACGACCGCGCTGATGCTGGTGCCCAGCGTCGTCCACAACACGCGCACGGATGGCGGCGAGTGGACGCTGGTCTCGGACAACGGGGGCGTCAACCTGTGGTTGGCCAACACGGGCCCCGTGAGCGGCACGTTCAACACGTACCTCGAGGACTTCGGCAGCATCGACGGCCAAGCCGCGGCGGCGCGCCGCGTCGCGGAAGACCTCGCCGGCGAGCCGCTGAGCTACGCCGGCGTGTCGCGCACGATGACCGGCGAAGCCCTGGCGGTGATCGCCTCCGAGCCGGCGACATTCCTGCGCCGCGTGGGCTGGCGCATGCTGGCACTGGTCGAGTCGTTCGAGACCGGCGCCGTGGGTTTCTTCGACGTGGAACGGCGCTGGATCCCGCCGCTGTGGTTGCTGCCGCTTCCGTTCGGTGTACTGCTCGGCGCGTGGCTCGCCGCCCGCGTGCTGACCCTCGGTCAGCGTGACACCAGCCCCTCGGCGCTGCCCGCGCTCCCCACCTGCGCCGCGGTCCTGATGGTCGTGGCCACGGCCCTGGTGTTCTTCCACTACTCGCGCTTCCGTCTGCCGCTGGTCCCGATCCTGGCCGTGGACCTGATGACACGCGTCAACCGGCTCCGCCACAGTGCAGCGGGGCGTCCGAGCCGCGGCGCGTGGTTCGCGGCCGTGCTCGCGGGCGCGGCAGCCGTGGGCGTCAGCTACGCGCCGGCGCCCCACCACGACGACGTGCTCGCATCCGGCTGGACCACGATGGCCGAGACGCGTCTGCTGGATGTGCAGCCAGGGAGCCTCGACGTGCTGGAGGAGTGCCTGGCCCACGCCGAGCGCGCGTTGACGATCCGCCCGGGCTTCGCCCGTGCCGAGTTGCTGGCAGCCCAGACCGAACTCATGCTCGGGCGCTTCGACGCCTGCGCGGACCGCACCGAGCGCATCCTGCAACACATGCCCGGCTTCCCGCCCGCCGTGCTGTTGCGAGCGCGCCTGCTGGCCGTCCCGCACCCCGACAACCCCCACCACGACATGGACCGGGCCGCAGAGCAACTGCTCGGCCTGGACATGGCGCCCGGCATCGACGCGCAGACTCGGCGCGGCATCAGCGAAGTGCGACGCATGCTCGAGCGACAGCAGCGCGAGGAATCCCGCTGACCACGCCCGCCGACAATCACGGAACGAGCGCACCCGCCGAACCGCCGCGCCGGCTCGACCTGCGCGTCGCGCTGCTGCTGGTGGCCGTCGGCGTGCTGCTGCACGGTCGCCAACTCACCGGCCCGCTCACCGACGGCAACCACGGCAACTGCGCCGCCATGTTCGCCATCTTCGCCCGCAACGCCGAAGCCCTGGGCTGGTCGGCAACGGGCGGTGTGCCCGTGGTGAACCCACTGCCTCCGGCGACGGTCGAGCAGGCGCAGTTCTACACCAACCATCCGCCGGGGCTGCCGTGGTTGGTGCAGCTCGCGGCCCAGGCGCCCTGGGCGATCGAGACCGCCGGACGCGTCGTGGCCCTGCTGCTGACGCTGGTGGCGACGCTGCTGGCCGCCGGCCTGGCCGCGCGCTGCACGCCAGCGGCTCCCCGGGCGGCGGGGCTGGCCGCGGGGCTCACCTTCCTGGCCCTGCCGGCCGGCTGGTACCCCGGCCTGCTCGTGAACTACGAGACGATCGCCATGCCCGCCCTGCTCGGCTTGGTGGGGACACTGCTGTTCGGAGGTCGACGCAGCGCCCTCTGGGGCCTTGCGGCGGCGGCCGCAGACTGGGTCGCCGTGCTGCCCCTGGCGTGCACGCTGGGACTGCTGCGACAATCTGACGGGTCACGCCGGCGCTGGTTGCGCGCGGCGGCCGGCGCACTCGTCGGCGTGGTCCTCACCGCGGTGCTCATGGGACGACGGGCCCAGGGCTCCCTGGCCGTCACGCTCGACCAGGCCCGACGGGCGAGCTTCCTCGGCCCGGAGTTCGACGCCCGCCTCTGGTGGGACGCCCTGGGCACGCACGTCACGGCCCTCTTCCTCGGTTGGTGGTTCCTGGCCGTCGTGCTCGCGGCGGGTCTGTGGTTCACGCACGGCGCCGGGCGTCGAGCACTGGCCTGCCTGACCGCCGTGGGCGCACTGAACGTCCTGCTGTTCGCACAGCACGCCACCGGACACGAGACCTTCTCCCTGCTGTGGCTCCCGGCCCTGGCCGTGGCCACCGGGAGCGCCCTGTTCGCGCGACCCGACCTCCCCGCCCCCGTGGCCTGGTTGATCCTGGCCGCGATCCTGGGCCTCTCCGCCCAGCGGGCCGGCGTGGAGACCAGCGCCCGCAGCCAGACCTCGTGGGCCAGCAGCGGCCGCGCGTTCCAGGCCGCCGTCGAGCCCGATGCGATCTACGTAAGCACGGGAGGCGTGCCCTTCGTGTTCCTGCACGCCGCCGCCCGGCACGTCTCGCCGTACGCGGCCGGCAGCGCGGACGAGGCCGGCCTTCGCGCCCGGGCGTACCGCGAGGCGTTCGGCCTGCGACCACTCCCCGCGCGCGTGTTCGTCCCCGCCGGCCGGGTCAGCCCCCCGTGGCTCACCGCCCTGGGGCAGCCCCGGGCGCGGGGCGACTTCCTGATCTACGACCTCCCGTCGGACTGAGCGGTCCGCCGAGAGATCCAGGTGCAACCCAACGCTGGCTGGTTGAGCCGCGACTCTCCGGGAAAGGCTCCCGAGGTCAGCCCTCGCGACCGAACGCGGCGCGGATCACGTGCCGTGCGATGTCCGGGTTCTTGCCCATGCGGCGCATGGAGTAGGCGTGCCAGTCCTTGCCGTAGGGAACGTAGATGCGGACCCGGTGGCCCCCATCGCGCAACGCCTCGGCGAACCGCCGGCGCACGCCCATGAGGCACTGGAACTCGTAGGTTCGCTGCGCCGTGGGCGGGCTGTCGAGGCCGCGCTCGGCGATGAGCTGCTCGCACGCGCGCGCCACCTCGTCGTCGTGCGTCGCGAGCCCGAGGCGCGCACCACCGTCCAGCAGTGCGCGGGCGAGTTCGACGTAACTGCGCGAGATGTCCGGGCCCTCGGTCCAGGCGATCGACTCCGGCTCGAGGTAGATGCCCTTGACGAGCCGCACGTCGAGGGCCGGAACGGAGCGCAGCAGGCGCTCCACGTCCTTGGCGGTGCGGAACAGGCGTGACTGGAGCACACAGCCGATGTTGTCGCGGCGCTTCGCGACCTCCTCGAAGACGTCGAGGGTCCCGTCGATGGTCGGGGCGTCCTCCATCTCGAAGCGCACGCGACGTGACTCGGCCGCGGCGCGCCTGCAGAGGTCGTCGAGCAACTCGGCGCACACGTCGCGGTCGAGCGACAGGCCCAGGTGCGTCGGCTTCACCGAGATCGGGCAGTCCGGGTCGACGCTCCGCAGCGCGTCGAGCGCCCGGATGTACTCCTGGGCCGCGGCACGGGCCTCGTCGAGCGACGCGATGCCTTCGCCCAGGACGTCGATGATCGTGCCGAAACCATCCGCCCGCAGCGCCTTGATGCGGCGCACGGCGTCACGAACGTCCGCCCCGGCGACATAACGACGGGCGACAGTCCACACCAGGGGGCGCGGCACGAGGGGCATCAGCCCGCGCACGAGGCGATCCGTCAGGCCCACGGCCAGCTGCCTCCAGCGTTCGACGAAGAGCCGACGAGACCGCGACGCGTCATGCAGCCCTGCCCTGCGGTCACTTGCCGATCTCGAGCCGCGCGGCGCACAGATCGGGGATCGCCGGATCGCCGTAGATCTTGCGCTGGACCGCTGCGATGTCGTAGTCGGTGCGCACGAAGCGGATCACGTCGTCGTCCACGATCACGCAGCAGCTGCGCTTGTCGCCGTCGCGCGGCTGTCCGACCGAACCCACGTTCACGATGGCGCGCTCACCCTGCCAGCGGTACTCGTAATCGAGCTGACCGGGGTCGCGGAACTGGAGGTCCTCGGTGAACACACCGGGGAAGTGGGTGTGCCCGACGAAGCACAGCCCCTCGAAGTGGGCGAAGATGTCGCGGATCTTGTCCGGGATGAAGATCACGTCGGTCTTCATGATGTATTCGTGCACGGGATCGCGCGGCGACCCGTGCACCATCAGGAAGTCGTCCTCCCGGTGGGAGAGCGGCAGGCTCTCGATGAACTTCCAGCGCATGCGCTTCGCGGCGCCGGCCAGCAGCCCCGGCTTGAGCGTGCGGCGGTTGTACTCGATGACCTGGCGCGCGATGGGATTGAAGTCGTGCGCACCGCGCAAGAGCGCCTCGTCGTGGTTGCCGCACAGCGTCAGCTCGCAGCGCTCCATGACCATGTCGATGCAACGCTCGGGCTCGGGCCCGTAGCCCACCACGTCGCCGAGGCAGAGCACCCGTTCGACGCCCTCGCGATCGAGCTTGGCGAAGACGGCCGACAGCGCCTCGATGTTGCTGTGCAGGTCGGAGATGATCGCGAAACGCGACACGCTCAGCTCCCTGCCATTCTCGACACAGCTCTCACGTACGACGCTCCCTCCACCTCACCGCGCCAGGGGTCGCAACGTCTCACCCGAGGGTCACTCCGCGCGCAGGACCCTTCGGATCAGCGCCACCATCGAGCGGATGTCGTGCTCAGCGGTGTTCGGCGGGAAGCTCGTCCCGGACGCATACACGTGACCGCCGCCGCCGAATTGTCGCGCGATGACGTTCATGTCCGGTTCGCCACGTGAGCGCAGGCTCACGCTGACGCTTCCGTCGGCCTGTTCGGTGAACAACGCCACGACCTGCACCTGGTCTCCCGAACGCATGACGTCGAGGATCGGGTCGGCGTCGAACCGCTCCACGCCAAGATCCTCGATGAACCGGCGCCGGATGAACGACCACACGAACCGTCCCCCGCACTCCTCGTTCATCGTGCGCGTGGCGTGTCCGAGCAGCCGCAGCATGGCGGCGCTGTTCGACTGATAGATTGCGCGATAGATGGCCGGTAGGTCGAGCCGGAACTTGGACAACTCGGCGGCCAGGTCCATCACCGAACCGCTGGTGTTCGGGTAGCGAAACCAGCCGGTGTCGCTGCAGATCGACACGAAGACGCTCTCGGCGATCTCGCGGTCGACGTGCCCCTCCACGTGGTTGATGTAGTCCCACGCGATCCGGCCGGTGGCCGTGGCCTTGGGGTCGAGCAGGTTGATGTCCGCCGGCCCGCCGTTCTCGCACGGGTGATGGTCGAAACAGACCGTGCTGACGTCGGACTCCTCGACGACCTTGGACAAAGGACCCAGGCGTCCCCAGGTCGAGAGGTCGCACATGATGAAGAGGTCCGCGTCGTCGATCAGGGCCCCATGGGACTCCGGGTCGAAGACCTGGTAGTGCTTCCCGAACTCCATGAAGCCGTAGCGCGGACTGAGCGGCTCCAGCAGCAGGGCCGTGACGTCCTTGTCCTCGATCTCGAGGTGTCGGCGCAGGGCCCCCACGGCGCCGACGGCATCGCCGTCAGCATTCTGGTGCCCGCTGATGACGACCTTCTCGGCGCCCTTGAGCTTCTCTTGGAGCTCGTCGAAACGGGTCTCGATGGGCGTCATGCGTCGGAACCTAGCCCTGCCCCTGGGGGGTGTCAAGAAACGCGCGACAGGCTCCTTCAGGGGCCTCCACCGGCGTTCCCGCGAGGATGGTGACGAGCACCTGACTGGCGCCTCGAAGCACCCAATCGGCGACCTCCGCCCCACATCTTGACTCGATGTCGCCTGGTGGCCCTGCCAGGAGCAGGCCATCGGAAGCCGTCCCCGGCAGGAAGCAGGCAGCCCCGTGGTCCAATCCCAGCGCTCGGCGGCCGCCCTCCGTCGCCGCCCGGAGGATCAGGGCCGGTGGCAGCTCCGGGCGGTCGGCCGCCAGGCGACGGGCCTCCGCCAGCAGATCGACACCCCGGTTCGAGAGCCCCGAGTCCGTTCCCAGGGCGAGCGGGACTCCCGCGGCATCCAGATCGAGCCACCGATGGGTCGGGCGATCGAAGTGGCGGTGGGTGCCGTGGCAGTAGACGACCGGCGTGCGGTGCTGAGCCAGGCAGGCGATGTCGGTGTCGTCGAGGTCATTGCCGTGCACCACGACGCACCCGGCGGCGAGCAGTCCCATCCGCTCGGCGTAGGCCACCGGACGCAGCCCCGGTGCCCGCGCGAAGGGTGCCCCCTTGCCGATCGTGTCGAGGAAGCCCACGAACGGCCCGTCACCCTTCAGCAGGTAGCGCGTCTCCTCCTCGGTCTCGGCGAGGTGCATGGCCAGCGGGAGACGGCGATGAGCGGCCGCCCGGGCGATCTCCCCCAGCACGTCCGCGTTGACCGAGTAGGGCGCGTGAGGCGAGAGCCCCAGGTCACCGCGTCCGGCGCCGAGCCGGTCGACCAACGCCAGGGTGCGTACCAGGTTCGACCGGGCGCCGTCCCGTGACACGCCGACGATCTCGAGATACGAGCGCCCGCCCATGCCGGCCCGGCGACGTCCCTCCGTCCCACGCCCCGCGCTGCCGTCCACATCGCCGACGGCAACGACGCCGGCCCGACCCAGCCCCCTAGCTTCCGACGCAGCCACCTCGGACACATCACGCTCGGCTTGGCGCACGCCGCCCACGCCGAGCAACCACTCGGTGAAGGACGCGCCCGCCGGCAGCGCGTCCGCCCCCCCCAGGTCGAGATGGGCGTGCGCGTTGACGAGGCCCGGAACGAGCAACGCGTCGAGCTCCGCCTGTGCGCAACGCTCCAGGGAGATCGTGCCGCGTTCGTTGAAGGTCCAGGCTGCCGGACCCACGAAGGTGTCGTCGGCTCGCCAGGCCCCGCGTAACAGCAGCCGGCGCGTCGTCAGAACGGCTTGTTCTCGTAGCGCACCGAGACCGAGTCGATGCGCACGCGCTCGAAGACCACCGGCCCGTCTTCGTCACCCCCGGTGAGCTCGATGCGGAAGCGGAAGAAGATGTCGCCGTCGACCACGCTGCGCGAGCCCGTGGGCAGCAGCGTCCCGAAGGAAGGCAGGTCGAGATCACCGCCGAACAGGTCGACGGACGCGGGATCGATCGCGATGGCGCGACAGTCGAGCGGGTCGACCGCGTGGACCAGGAACAGCTCGGTGCCGTCGAAGGCGAGGCCCGACATCACTGCCCGGGCCCCGTTGGAGACCGTCTCGGCCCGGGCCTGGACACCCGCCGTGGAGATGCCCTCGGAGCCGGGCGCGAAGTCGATCTGCATCAGCTCGGTGTCGAACGGATCGAGCGCCCAGAGCGCCTCGGAGCCGGCGTCGTAGGCCAGCCCGGTGAACTCGACGTCGAGGAAGTCGCCGTCACGCCGGATCGGGTAGACGGCCTCTGCCTCGAGCACGATGAAGCTGGTCAGGAACGGCTCGGCGGCCGTCGGGTCGACCGTCCGGACGACGACCAGTTGGTCTTGCTCGTTGTCGACGAGGATCAGGCGGTCGAGCGCGGGGTGGTAGCTGATCCCGCCCTGCAGGATGCGCGGCAGGGTGATCGTGCGCTTGAAGGCACCCGTGTCGAGATCGACCACGTGCACCGAACGGCTCAGCCGCTCCAGCAGGTAGAGCTCGCGATCGAGGTCACTGACCGTCAGGGACAGCAGGTCGATGGGCTCGTTGGGAGGGACCAGCTCCGTCGGCAGGAAGATCGGAGAATCGGCCAGTTGGAAGGTGTCGGGATCGAGCCGGTCAACGCGCACCGTGGCACGCCCGCGGGCGTGCAGCAGGTGACCGCGGGTGGGGTCGAAAGCCAGGCCCGGCCGTCCGGCGACCATGTCCGACGCCAGGTAGAAGCCGTCGTCGATGTCCTCAGCGTCGATGAAGCCCTGCCCTGTGACTCCCACGCCGTTCACGAGGAAGCGGAACGGCGGCTCCTCGAAGCCCTGGAAGCCGCCGGAGATTCCGTTGTCCGTGAACTCCCAGCGCAGAGGCTCGAGCACCGTGTCGCCGTTGGTGTCGGCGAAGTAGTCCACGATCACCGCGTCGTACTCGGCGTTGGCGACGATCGCCTGGTAGAACCGGCTCTGCGCCACGCCGCTCGGGTCTGCCAGCAGCCGACCCATGTTGCTCTCGTCGACGGGCGGATCGGTGATGCCCGTGACCTCGAGGGCCAGCAGGTTGTCGTTGGCCGTCTCGAAGCGGATGTAGCCCGACCCGCCGTCGCCACCGCGCCCCGATCCTTCGGCCCCACCGCCCTCGCCGCCGATGACGGAGATCTCGACGCCCGGTGCGGCGAGCAGGCCGGTTCCGGTGCGCAGCACGATGTTGCCACCCCCGCCGCCACCGCCACCCGCGAAGTTCCCCTGCAGATCGTTGGCAATGCCGCCCCGGCCGCCTTCGGCCCTGACCTGCGCGCCCGTTCCCAGCACGAGTGTGGACGCCGTCTCCAGGACGACCGTGCCGCCACCCGGGCCGCCACCCGCGCCGGGCTTCAGACTCGGCAGCCGGGAGGGAGAGAAGTTGACCGTGCCGGTGACCGAGACGCCGGTCCCGCCGCCGCCAGCACCACCGACGTCGAGCGCCGGCACGACGACGAACTCGTAGTCGATGCCGGGGGTCAGGCCCGGACCGTCGATGCCTGGACCGTCGAACAGGTCCACTTCGACGGCGTCGACCCTCACCGGGTCGACCGTGAAGGTCGTGCCGTCGAAGGCGACGATGTCGAACAGCCAGCCATCGGCGGCGGAGTTGGGGATCAGCTTCGCCCCCGCCATGTCACCGGGCGCGAAACCGGCGAGATCGCGACCAGCGCTCTGGGAAACGACGTCGAACTCGGTCGCCGTGATCACCCGCCCGACGCCGCGAGGGACGCCCAGGCCGCCGGCGGCTCCCGGCGAGTCGTCGAGGGCCACGCCGCCCGAACCGCCGCGT
Organism: Planctomycetota bacterium; assembly: GCA_029259695.1. GTDB lineage: Bacteria > Planctomycetota > B15-G4 > B15-G4 > B15-G4 > OFTM49. The sequence goes on along the minus strand of JAJDEQ010000196.1, from coordinate 10,180 downwards.
TGATTCACCTGGGGATCGGAGGCGGGGCCGTCATCGTCACCGGCTCCGCCGGGTCCCAGCGCACCACCACCGCCACCGCCACCGCCTGTGGTGATCACACCGAGGGCCCCTTCGTTGACGACCACGAACGGGGCCGCCCCGGCGCCCTCGCGGGCGAAGGGCCTTGCGTCCGCTCCCGACCGCCCGGCCAGGCGCCCGATCAGGTACGAGTCACCCGCCGCGGCGATCGGCGCCTTGCCGATGTTCTTGGACGGTTGGTCGAGCGTCGGCAGCCCCGGCCCCGACATGACGGTGAGCGTCGACTGCCCCGCGCTCACCGACACGCTCTCGAGGACGAACGTGGGGTGGTTCTCGTCGATGGACTCGTTGCGAGTCCCGGAGTTCCCGGCGGCCGCACTCCCGATGCCCACGTTGGGCTGGAGCAGGATCTCACCCGCGGCGAGTTGGGCCGCGACATCCGGATCGGTGTTGAGGATGCTCAGGTCGTTGAGCGGGTCCATCAACGTCGTCGCGGTGACCTCGCTGCTGCGCCCCGTCACCCCCACCAGACGACCGTCGGACGGGACGAACGGCGGCGAGGCCAGTGGCGACTGCAGCGGCACGGCGACGGTCTCGGTCGAAGCGACGAGCAGCACGTCGCCGCCGGAGCCTCCGGCGCCCGCGGCCAGCACCGGGACACCGCCATCACCGCCACGCCCGAGGTAGGTCGGGAACAACGGGTCGAACGGAGACTCAGGGGCCAGCAGCGCCGGTGTCGCGGGGCCCGTGACATCGACGGTGCCGTCGACGCGGAGGTCGTCGCTGCTGAGGATGTTCAGCGGCGCGCCCAGCCCGTCGAGCGGATGACTCGGGCTCTGCACCAGGTACTCGTCGATGTCCGCGGAGCCGTCCCCGTCGCGGTCGGTCAGCACCCGGAGCGTCCAGCCGCTCGGCAGGAAGAACGACGAGAAATTGTACGGCCGCGGCTCGAAGATGCCCTCGCCCACTTCCTGAACGGTGGGAAGGAACACGGTCTGCGTGTCGAAGTCCACCCGGGCCGCCAACGGCACCACGGTGGTGCGCGGGTCGTCCGCACTACCGGCGATGTCGATCATGAAGGGGCCATCCTCACCGGTCCCGCCGCCGAACACAGGCAACAACAGACCGGGGAACGACGTGGCCCACAGGGCGCTCGTCTCGTCGGGATCCACCTTGATCGTGGTGTCGAAGGGTTCGAGCAGCGAGAAGAGCGACGGATCGGGTCCGTCGTCCACGACCACCACGACCTCGAGATCGGGGTTCGGGTTTCCGGTGACGGACAACTTGGTGTTGCAGGCGATGTCCTGGGCGCCCGCCCCCACGGAGACGACCAGCACGCCGCCCGGCGGATAGGAGACGATCTCCGGATCCCAGCGAACGACCGTGAGGTCGTTCTGTTGGTGGAACATCGAGTACTCGGCGGGGAAGACGAACGGCACGAACGCCGGGAGAGGGGCGCCGTTGAGCAGCACCGTCAGCGTGGGACTCGTGCCATCCGTGGTGCTCAGCACCGACGTGGGCAACAGCGCATCGTTGAAGATGAAGATGATGTCGCGCGCCGGGTTGACGGGCACTTCGAGCGGGGGTGCGGTCTGCAGCACCTCGACCGGGTTGCCGAAGAAGCTGACCGTCTCCTCGGCGAGTTGACCGTCGATCGCCCCCCCGTTCGTGCCGTCCACGATCGTGTCGGGCAACACGACGCTGCCCGGGTCATCCACCAGGAAGGCCCGCGCCGAGGGGTAGCCCGGGTTGAAGTCGAACGCCTTCTCGGGCGTGCGGAAGAAGAACGTCGTGCTGAAGTTGTTGAGCGGCTCCCCGTTCAGACCGCGCAGGATCGAGCCGCTGAGGCCGTCGGCAAACGAGATCTCGAACAGCCCGTCGGCGATCAGACCGAAGGTCACCTGCTGCGGCGCGAACTCGATGATCGGGCGCAGCGTGACCACGTTGGCAAACACTTCGTACGTGAACTGACCGACGATTCCCGCCGGTGCCCCGGCCGCACCGACCGGGTCCTCGATGGTCACGACCTGGATCGAGGCCGGCCCCACCGTGGTGGCGTCGACGTCCGCGTTGAAGAAGAGGGTGATCGGCGAGTTCACCCCCCCGAGCAGCCCGCCGGGAGGCCCGCTGGTCACGCTGAAGACCTGCGGCTCGAGGTTGTTGACCTCGACCTTCACGCCCTTGCTCCCCGACCCGCTGGAACCGCCGCCGCATCCCGCGCCGAGCAGGGCCAGCACCGTCACGAGCAGGAGGCGAGCCGAGGTGTTCGCGTGACCGTGCATGAACGAGGGCATCTCGGGGGCGGGGGCAGGAGGCGAGCCCCGGAAACGGTTCGGGGGAACGACAGGGCTCGGAGCCGAGGCGAGGGTCCCGCCTTGCGGCGAGCGCACACGGCCAACGGTAGACTGCGGCATAGGATGCCATCTGACCCGCGGGGATGCCCAGAGGACGCTATCTCGCATGACCCCATCGACTAGGCCCCCCAGCCGCCCCCGTGACGCCCCGGAACCGCCCCCCGAGCCGGGATTGCGCTTGGTGGACACGCACTCCCACCTGGGCTTCGACGCCTTCGACGAGGACCGGGCCGATGTGGTGGCCCGGGCCCGCCTGGCGGGCGTCCTGGCCTGCCTGGCGGTCGCGGTCGACGCCCCCAGCGCCCGACGGGCCCTGGCGCTCCAGGACGAGACGGGCGGCTGGGCGGTCCCCACCGCCGGGATCCACCCCAACGAGCAAGCCGTCACCACCCCGGATGCCTTCGCGGAGATCGACGACCTGGCCCGCTCGGGCCGCGTGTGCGCCGTGGGCGAGACCGGCCTGGACCTCTACTGGGACGACGTCCCCCTGGCGGCCCAGGTGGCCTCCCTGGATCGCCACCTGCGCCTCGCGCTCGACACCGGGTTGCCCGTGGTGCTGCACTGCCGCGACGCCTTCCCGGAGTTGAGGGAGGCCGTCGGGCACTTCGCCGGGGGCGGCTTGCGTGGCGTCGTCCACTGCTTCACCGGGACCGCCGCAGACGTCGAGTGGATCATCGAGGCCGGCCTGCACGTGGGCGTCGGCGGCGTGACCACGTTCAAGGCGAACGGAGCCCTGCGGGAGGCGGTCGGGCACGTCCCCGACGAGCGCCTGCTGCTAGAGACCGACGCGCCTTTCCTGGCGCCCATGCCCATGCGCGGCCGACGCAACGAGCCGGCCTTCGTCGCGCACACGGCCGGGCACCTCGCTGCGGAGCGCGGCCGCGAGCCCGCCGAGATCGCGGAGCTGACAACGGTCAACGCTCAGGAGCTCTTCCGCCTGGAGGTCAGTCCTCCTCGTCCTCCGGCTTGAACTCCGCCATGATCTCCTGCTGGACGTTGGGCGGCACGACCTCGTAGTCCTTGAACTCAGCCGTGAAGCTGCCCTCGCCCGATGTCATGGAGTGCAGCGCGGTCGGGTAGGTCAGGATCTCCCGCTGCGGGACGTGGGCCTTCACGATCTGGATGTCGCCCAACGAGTCCATGCCGCTGATCTGCCCGCGCCGACTCGTCATGTCGGACGTGATGGCGCCCATGAACCGCGACGGCACGGCGACCTCCAGATCCAGGATCGGCTCCAGCAGGCGGGGCCGCCCCTTCATGAACGCGTCCTTGAACGCACGGGCGCCAGCCTTCTTGAACGACGCCTCGTCTGAATCGACGTCGTGGTACTTGCCGTCGTACACGCGCACCGTGACATCGACCACGCTGTAGCCGGCGATGATCCCCGTCGCCATCACCTCGCGGACTCCCTTCTCCACGGCGGGAATGAAGTTCTTCGGGATCGAGCCACCCACCACCTCGTTCTCGAATGCCAGGCCTGTCCCGCGCGGGGCCGGCTCGACCTTCAGATACACCTCCGCGAATTGACCGCGGCCGCCCGTCTGTTTCTTGTGGCGATGATGACCATCGGCCTTCGTGGCACAGGTCTCACGCAAGGCGACGCGCGGGATGTCCACCTTCATCTCGACCTTGTTGCGCTCCTGCACGCGCCTCAGGCTCGTCTCCAGGTGCATCAGCGTGACCCCACGCACGACGAGTTGGCCGGTAGCCTCGTCACGCTCGTACACGAACGTCGCGTCCTCCGCAGCGAGCCGACGGAGAGCGGTGGACATCTTCACTTCGTCAGCGTGATCGACCGGCGAAATGGCGCGCACCACCATCGGCTTGGGGAAGGCGATGGACCGGAAGACGATTTCGTGAGCCGGGTCGCAGAGCGTATCCGACGTCTCGAGATGCTCCATCTTCGCCACCGCGACGATGTCGCCCGTGCCAGCCGAACCGACTGCCTTCTGCTCCTTGCCTTGCTTGGCTTGAATCCCGGTGAGCCGCTCGGACTTCCCCGTGCGGGGCAGGTTCAGGTGGTGTCCGTCCGTGAACTCACCCGACACGATGCGCAGCAGGCACAGCTTGCCGACGAACGGGTCGACGATCGTCTTGAAGACGAACCCGGTGGGCTCCGTGCTGTCGGGCTTGACGATTTCGCCGTCCACATCGCAGAAGAAGGGGCCATCGAGCGGTGACGGGAGGCACTTGGCGGCGAATTCGAGGAAGGCCTCGACCCCGCCGGCGTCGAGGCAGTTCACGAACAGCGTGGGCACGACCAGGCCGCTCACGACCGAGCGACGCAGCAGGTCGGCCACCTCGGCATCGTCGGGCGGCACGTCCTCTTCCAGGTATCGCGTCATCGCCGCTTCGTCGACCTCGACCACGGCCTCGACCAGTGCTTCGGTGAGCGCCGAGAGGTCACCACCGTCGCTGGTGAAGGGCACAGCCTTGACACCCTTGAACGCCGCTCCGACTCCGTCCGGCACGACCACGGGCAGGCAACGGGCGCCCAGCGCCTCTCCGATCTCGGTCGCCAGCGTCATCGGGTCGAACTCACCCTGGTCGGCATGCGTCACCACCATGCAGCGCGCGCGACCGGCGGCATCGGCCAGTCCCCAGGTACGGCGCCCCGGAAACGTCAGCCCTTCCGACGCGTTGACGCAGAACACTGCCGTCTCACAAGCACCCAGTCCCGCCGCAGCCTCGCCGGCGAAGTCGGGGTAGCCGGGTGTGTCGAGCAGGTTGTAGTGGTGACCCTTGTGCTCGGCGTGCATCACCGCCAGCGAGATGGAGTGTTGTTTCTCCTTCTCCTCGGCATCGAAGTCCGACATCGTCGTGCCGTCCTTCACCGTGCCCATGCGCGACGTGACCCCGGTCACGTTCAGGACGGCTTCCACGAGACTCGTCTTCCCGGAGCCGGGGCTCCCGATGAAGGCGAGATTACGAATCTTGGCCGGATCGTGAGTGCTCATGGGGCACAAGGCTAGGCGCCGCGAGGACAGCTCGTCAAGCGGGCCGGATCAGGCGGGCTGCGCGATCGCCTGGAGCAGGTTCCAGGCGAAGCCCGGCGATGCCAGCTCCACCAGGATGCCCATCGAGAGGAAGGGCCCGAAGGGAATGGGCTGCGGTTCGCGTCCGCCCTGCATCCACGCCACGAGCTTCATCAGGATGCCGATCAGCGCTCCGGCGAAGCACGCCGAGACGATCGCCCCGAGTGCGCCCGCCACCCCCAGGAAGGCCCCGGTGTGGGCCATCCACTTCACGTCGCCGAAGCCCATCGCATCCTCGACGCCGGCAGCCTCCATTTGTCGCCGGAGGAAGAGCGCCCCGATCTTCCCGACGATCCAGAGCGAACCACCGCCTGCAGCGGCACCGCCGATTCCCGCGAACAGCGACGAGATGTGGGGCGAGGCCTCGCGGAAGAAGACGTGCCCGACGTGCAACGACGGCAGGCACACGGACACGATCAAACCGAGCGCGAGCCCCGGAAGGGTGATCGTGTCAGGGATGATCAGGTGTTCGAGATCGATCAGGCTCACGATCACGCAGGTCACGGCGAGGTAGGCCACGATCGCGAAGTCGAGCATGCCGAACGCATCGGTGGGCCCGACGCGCCACCAAGCCCCGGCGAAGAGCAACGCCACGACGACCTCGACGAGCGGGTAGCGCCAGGAGATGGGCGTGCCGCAGCTGCGGCACCGGCCGCGCAACAGGAGCCATGCCAGGACCGGGATGTTGTCGAACCAGGTGAGTTGCGCCTGGCACGAGGGGCAGAAGGAGCGGCTCGGACGCACGCTCGTCAGGCCTTCCAGCGGCGACCGGTAGATGACCACGTTGGCGAAACTGCCCACCGCCAGACCGAGCATCACGGCAATCGACATGCCGGGCCATCCGCTCCACAGTCCTTCCATGGCGCCAGATACTAGTGATCCCGCCTGCCGATTTCGCCAACGCAACCGCCCTGCAGCCCACTTCTCGGGGCCCTTCCAGGGGCCAGCAGGCGATCACGCCGGAGCGTGCCGCGCCGGGCGCTACGGACGCTCGAGGTCGACCACGACCGCCGGCTCCGGCGCGCTGCCCGACAGACCCCGGATCGCGAAGCGACGCAAGTCCAGGCGGACCGGACCCGGGTCATCGTCCAACAGCAGGTGCAGTTCGAACTGATCGCCGATGCAACGCCATTCCAACCGGGGCAGGACCGGGCGCAACGTGACACCCTGGGCGACCGGCTGCAGTGGACAATGGTCAGGTCGCAGCGAGGCTGGGTCGAGCGGCAGGTCGAAGGTCAACGTCATCGGCGAGCCCACGACGATCGAGGCCGCCTCGAGCGGCAGGTCGTGACCACCGACGCTCAGCAGTCGCGGTGGTTGTTGGCGACCGGCGCGCAGTCCCCCCTCGACGGGTACACGGACCCTCGTGGTGCGCTCGAGCGATCGCCCATCGACGAGTGTCAGGCCATGCCGCGAGGGCCCCCCCGTGAGCCGCACCACGACGTGGCTGGGCGGGTCCTCGAGCAGCGGGGCATCGATCACGAGTTGCACCCCCAGGGCCCCACGAGCGACGTCGAGGCTCACCGGGAGCGCCCGCCCCTCGGCGTCCTCGACGCTGACGGAGCGCCCGGTGACGGAGAGCGGCGCGAGGGCCTCGTCGAAGACGAACTCGAGCCTGCGGTTGAGGAACATCGAGGTCGGCGCCTGCTCGAGCCGCGCCCAACTCGTGCCCGAGTCACACGCCAGCCCCCACACGCTGCCCAGCACCAGCAACCATACCCACGAGGCGTCACTCGCCGCCGGGCGACGTCGCTGCTCGTCGGGCTCGATGGTCACGGCGCTCATGCCGCCAGGGATCCTCGCCAATCAAGCGCGGCGGTGCGAGCGCGCCGTCGCGCCGCGCGTCAGTAGCTCGCGCGCAGCCTGACGTGGTCCACCGACGGGCGGAAGCTGTCTGGACCGAAGGGGAACCCTGTGGCGTCGACCCCCAGGTCGAAGAGCACGCGGAAGCGGACCAGCGGGTAGCCTGCCAGATCGTTCAGGTCGGATTTCCAATCCGTCACCGTGGTCGAGTCGGGCACGCTCGAGCCGGCGCGCACCGGGTAGGCGCCCTGGAAGTCCAGCAGCACCGCGGAGTTCTGCGCGACGGCATTCTCCAGCGAGATCTCCAGCTCTGGCGCATCGACCTTGATGTCGTTGAAGGGGACATCGGCTGGCCCCAGGCCGAACAGCCCCGGATCAGCGACACCGGTGGCCGCGACCACGTTGGCGGGCTTCACGGGATGGGGCACCTCGGCCACGACACGGCTCTCCTTCGCGGACGGGAAGGGGCCGAGGGATGCGTTGAAGGTCCCGTTCACACCGTCGAAGAACGGCGGCGAGCGGCCCGTCCCGTCGCGCGTGCGGGTCGCCACGGCGTTGAAGTCGAGCCAGCGCGAGATGCCCTGGCTGGCCGTCCCGAACTCGGCGGGCGCGAGACCCAGCGGGACGACCGGGAGGCGGTCGAGGATGTTGGTGCGCGCGAAACGCTCGACGCCGTCCACGACCTCGGTGATCGGCGTCCCGTCGGGCTCGTTGAGGTAGATGCTCAGCGGGATCTGGTCGGCCGCGGCATAGAGCGTGCCCGGCGCGCCGGTGACCTCGTCGTTGTTCTCCTCGAACGTCTCGGGATCCCACCCGGCGTAGGTCTTCATCACCTTCTGCGGCTGGGGCTCGCGCACCGCCGGTCGGCCGAAGTAGTCCTCGAGCATCCTCGTGTCCATCTGCAACGCCGTCGCGGTCACGGCGTCGCTCGGCTCGATGATCGGCGGGAACGAGCCGTTGACGATGTACCAGCGATGGAAGCGCACGTTGAAGTCCGGCTCGCTCTGGTCGTACGCGAAGCCGCGGTAGTGGAGCATCTCGATGTAGCGCAGGCCCTGGGGCGGCGCGTTCGGATCCTCGATCGGAGAGAAGCTGCCCGAGAAGGGAATCGGCGGGATCTTGATCGACTGCAGCAGGCTGAAGTCGTCCGGGTGCTCGGCCTGATCGAGGTTGTTGCTCGTCCACGGGCCCTGCTTGAGGATGCAACGCAGACGAGCGAACAGGAACGCTCCCTGCTCCACGATCGGCACGCCACCCACTCCGCCGGTCTGGAGTTGGATCATGCCCATGCCGCCCTGGCCGCCATCACTCCGGGTCCACTCGTTCGTCGAAGCCTGGAGGCTGAAGATGTCGTCGGTCCGGGTCCGTGCATCGAAGCCGAACCCGCCGGTCACGTCGATCGACGCGCCCTGGTCGCCGTCGGCGTCCATGAAGAACGGCTCCTGGTGACCGGGGTCCGCCTGGATGACGATGTCACCGGCCGCTTGGAGCACGACGGCGCCGCCGCTGCCACCGCCGCCGCCTCCCGAGAAGGTGCTGTTGCCCACGACTTCGCCGCCACGTCCGTGGCCGCCGCTCGCATCGATGTGCCCCGTTCGACTGATGAGGATGCCCCCGAACGAACGCAGTTGCACAGCGCCACCACCCCCGCCGCCACCGCCGCCCTTCGCGTCCCACAAGGAGGGTGCGAGGCGCAGCGAACCGCCGCCGGCGATGGCCGGATAACAGGGGTTGCCGCCCGGGTTCGGGGGAGCGCCGAGGCTGTTCGCCGACCAGATCGCGTGCGCCATGCTGTCCACGCGTGAGCCGCCGCCGCCGCCGCCCTGGCCACCGATGACCCGAGACAACTCGCCACCGGGACCGATGAAGTCGTTGAGCGGATCCTCGTCACGGAAGACCAGATCGCCTGGCTCCGCCCCGGGCTGGAAAGCGCTCCCGCTCGCGTACACGCACTGCACCGGATTGTCCGGAGCCGTGTTCTGGCACTGATTCTCGTTGTTGCCGTAGAGGGCGAAATTGCGCTTGTCGTCGGTCGGGCAGAAGGGTGACAGGTCGGTACTCGGGAAGGAGCTCGAACTGTACACCCGGTACATGCCGGTCCCGCTGTGTGAACGCAGCCCGCGCGAGTAAAACGTTCCCCCACCACCTCCGGGAGGACGGTGCCACTCGGAGTTGCTCCCGTTCGGAATCAGCGGGACACCGAAGCCGGACGGGTTGTACCCGGCAGTCGAGATGCCCCCGTGGCCACCGATGGGTTCGAAGCGGCCACCGACGAAGTTGCCTTCGCTTCCGGACGCCGGCCAGCCGGGCTGGGCCGGCTCAAGGACGGATCCGATCACCGGGCCGAAGCCCCGTTCACCCGTCTCCGGCGTGGCGTACTGATCGAGGCCGCCGAACGTGTTGGGATTGAACACGCTGGGCTGACCGGCGCCGCCGCGTCCCCCGCCCGGGCCTCCTTCGCCACCCGACACGGGGATGAACCCGCTATCGAAGGTGTCGTCCGAGCCGCCGTTGCTCGCTTCGAGGTCGAGAACGCCGTGGATCTCGATGCGCCGCGTTGCCGTGACGATCAGCGGGTTCCTGCCGCTGACGGTCACGCGCACCCCCGCGGGAATGATGAAGTCGCGGAAACTGAAGCGCCCGCCGAAGACCGTGCGCGGCATGGTCACGCCGGGCGTCGCACCGTTGGGCAGCGGGAACTGCTGCGCATCGGTGTTCAGGAACACCGTCTCGAAATTCGCCGCGCCATTGCCGAGCGTGCTTCCCGCCTTGGAGTACGCAATCCCGGGCTGGAAATCGGGTGAGCTGAGGGGCAGGAAGTCGCCCAGCTCGGCCGTCTCGGTCACGCCGACCGTGGCGCGCAGGGAACCCGTCGTGAGCACACCTGCGATGGGCTCGGCCCACTGGGCCTGGGGCGTGGCACCGGCGGGCGCCGGGTCCTGGTACAGGCGGTCCTCGAAGTCTTCGAGG
>JAJDEQ010000195.1 GCA_029259695.1 Planctomycetota bacterium | reverse complement strand
GTCCGCGCCGGCGGAGGACGCCACGCTCGGCGCGGGCGGGCAGGCCTGGGTCACCGGCAACGGCGGCGGCTCGGCGGGCGAAGACGACGTGGACGACGGCATCACTACGCTGATCTCGCCGCGCATCGACCTGTCCGGCGTGGGACCGGCGCTGCTGAGCTACGCCCGCTGGTACGCCGACCACACCGAGTTCGACGACGTCCTGGAGGTCTCGCTGTCCAACGACGACGGCCAGAGCTGGACGCCGATCGACCGGGTCACCACCAACCTCGAGGTCGAGTGGCGCACGACGGAGGTGCTGGTGGAGGACGTGCTTCCGCCCACCGACGAGATGCGCCTGCGCGTGGTGGCCGCCGACGACCCGAACAACTCCATCGTCGAGGCCGCACTCGACGACCTGCGCGTCACCGTGTTCGACGAGGGGCCGCGCATCCAGGTGTACGGCACCGCCGCCCTGGACACGCCGATCACGTTCTTCGTGAACGGCGTCCCGGGCGATCAGTTCACCTGGTGGCTGAGTCCCTTCACCGGCCTGTTGAACATCCCCTCGGTCAACGGCCCGCTGTTGTTGGACCTGGCTACGCTCAACCCGTTCTTCAGCGGCGTGATCGGCCCCGAGCGCATCCAGGCCACCACGCTCACGCTGCCCGACGACAACGCGTTGCTGGGCATCACCGTCTACCTGCAGGTGCTGTCGCTGCGCAGCGGCCAGAAGTTCTTCAGCAACCGGGACGACCTGACCGTCGAGTGAGGCGACGCGCCGGCCCGCTTTGTAGACTGCCGCCATGTCCATCGAACTCGTGGTCGTCGAACCCGGCGAGTGCGTGCCCTTGCGCCACGCCCTGCTGCACGCGAGCGAGCCCGTCGAGGCCGCTCGCTACGGGGCCGACGCGGGCGAGGGCGCCATGCACCTCGCGCTCAAGGACGACGACGCGGTGCTGGCGGTGGTCTCGCTGCTGCCCGAGCGCCGGGGCGGCCGGGGCGAGATGTGGCGCTTGCGCGGGCTCGCGGTGGCCCCCGAGCACCAGGGCACCGGACTGGGCAGCAAGCTGGTCAAGGCCGTGGCGACCATCGCCGGGGAGCGGGGCGGCGGGCTCTGGTGTGAGCCTCCGGCCGGGGCCAGGGGCTTCCTGGAAGGCCGGGGATTCGGCGCTCCCGAGGGTTCTGAGGGGGCTGGCCGTGAGGCCGGCCAGTCCGCTGCCGGCACGGGCAGCCTGACCTGGCAGGGCGCCTGAGCCGGATCCCCGCCGAACGTCGGCCGGGCCGTCCCGGGCCGGTTGCTTGACCCGCTGCGATCCGGATAATGGAGCGCCTTCCAGGCCGGGAGATGCTTCTCGCCGGCCGCCTTCCCGGGGCTTGGCGCCGCTGCGCATCAACCCGGAAGGCATCCCCTGACCGCAATCCCGGCGCACCGTCTCCCTGTCGGAGGGGGCCGCCGGACGGGGGGAACCTCACAGGGCGTCTGACCGGGTCTCCGGTTGATCGGGATCTCGGGCCCCGACGTGCAGGCCACCGTTACGGGTGGTTCCGCGTCGACGGCTCGCCGGACCGGTGGCGCGTCCCCCCGTCTTCCTCACCGCGAACCCTCCCCGGAGAAACAGGTCGATGACCATCAAGAAGGTCGGCGTGATCGGATGTGGCCTCATGGGCCACGGCATTGCCCAGGTTGCCGCTGTGTCGGGCCACGACGTGGTGGCCCTCGAAGCGGACACCGGCGCCCTCGAGAAGGGTCTGGGCCGCATCCGCCGCAGCCTCGACAAGCTGGTCGAGAAGGAGAAGATCGCCAAGGACGCCGCCGACGCCGCCTTCGGGCGCATCAAGGGCACCGGCGACACCGCCGACCTGGCCGATTGCGACCTGGTGGTCGAGGCCATCGTCGAGAACATCGACATCAAGAAGAAGCTCTTCGCCGAGCTGGGCAAGACCTGCAAGCCCGAGACGATCTTCGCCAGCAACACCTCGTCCTTCTCGGTCGGCGTGATGGGTGATGCGAGCGGGCGCCCCGAGCGCATGGTCGGCCTGCACTTCTTCAACCCGGTGCAGCTCATGAAGCTGGTCGAGGTCGTGCGCACCGAGAACACCGCCGAGGACGTGTTCGCCGAGGCCAAGGCCTTCGGCGAGGCCTGCGGCAAGGTGCCCGTGGCGGCCAAGGACACCCCCGGCTTCGTGGTCAACCGCCTGCTCGTGCCGTACCTGGCCGAGGCGATCCGCATGGTCGAGCGCGGCGACGCCACGCCGGCCGACGTGGACGCGGGCATGACGCTGGGCTGCGCCCATCCGATGGGCCCGTTCACGCTGCTCGACTACGTCGGTCTCGACACCACGCTGTTCATCATGCAGGGCTGGCGGCGGGACTATCCGAACGAGCCGTTGTTCGAGGTGCCCGCACTGCTCGAGCAGAAGGTGCGCGAGGGCAAGCTCGGTCGCAAGACGGGCGAGGGCTTCTTCAAGTGGGACGGCGACAAGCGCGCTTGATGATGGGGGACAAGACGATGCGGATCACGGCTCTCTTGGTGTTGGTGGCGGCGTTGTCGGCCGTCGCGGCGGCACAGGAACCCGGAACCCAGTCGGACACGGGTGCGTCGGGTGCATTGTTGCTGCAGAACGGCGCGGGGCAGGACGCCGGTGCGCAGCAGGACGGCAACGCACAGGACGGGCCCCCACGGCCGACGAGTTCCTTCTCGATCCTGGCGGCCGGTCACGTCGAACGGGTCATGGAGGACGTGGACGCGGCCACCCGGGGCACGCGGCGCCTGGCGCGCAAGGCCGAGAGTTTCCAGGCGCGCATGCGGCTGTACCGCACCTGCCTGTTGCTCAACGAAGAACTGGACCTCGTCCCGCCCGAGGACTTCGCCGCAGCCGTTTCCGAACTGTCGATCGCAGGGCGCCGCATCAGCCAGACGGCGCAGGTCATCACGAACAACATTCCAGACGGCGCCGACGTGGACGTCGTGCCGGACGGCGGCCAGGCATTCGAGGATGCCTTCGTGTCGACCGTCGATCAGTCGAACGCATTGGTGGAGGGTCACGTGGACCAGGTCATGCAGAACGTCGTCGCCGAGTTGAGCACGAACAAGGGCGCCATGGTGCTCGAGTTCTTCCCTGACGTGGCGCCCGGCCACGTCCAGAACTTCGTCGACCTCGCGCGCAAGGGGTTCTACGACGGGCTGCCCTTCCACCGCGTCATCCCGGGTTTCATGGTCCAGGGCGGCTGCCCCAAGGGCGACGGCACGGGCAACCCCGGCTACAAGATCAAGGCCGAGTTCAACGACAAGGCGCACACGCGCGGATCGTTGTCCATGGCCCGCTCCGGGCACCCGGATTCGGCGGGGTCGCAGTTCTTCATCTGCCACGACACGGCGCCGCACCTCGATGGTCAGTACACCAACTTCGGGCATCTGTTGAGCGGTTATGAGACCCTGGACGCCATCGCCCAGGCGGGGTCACCGAGCGGCGCGACGTCCGAGCAGGTCGTCATCGAGAAGGTGTCGATCCGCGAGCGTTCCGACGCCGACACGGCCGACACCGAGTAGCTCGCCCGCCGGTCGGGTCCACGGGACGGCAGTCATCGCCGGTCGAGAGGCGGCCGGTCAGTCCAACACCAGGAACGGCCTACGCGCGGCAAGTCCGGCCGACGACTCGAAGTCGTCCGGTATCCGAGCCGACCGAGCACCCCACTCCAACACGAAGCGAGCGTCCGGACCAGGTCCGGCGACCCAGTCATGGCCAAGTACGGCGACAACCCCCGCGCGGTGATGCACACGTCGATGGGCGAGCTGACGCTCGAACTGCTCGACGACAAGGCACCGCGCACCTGCGACAACTTCGTCAAGCTGGCCCGCAACGGCTTCTACGACGGGTTGACGTTCCACCGCATCCTGAAGGACTTCATGGTCCAGGGGGGGTGCCCCAAGGGCAACGGCACCGGGGGGCCGGGTTACACCATCGGCCCGGAGTTCAACGAGACGCCGCACCTGCGCGGTGTGGTGTCGATGGCACGCAGCAACGATCCCCACAGCGCGGGCAGCCAGTTCTTCATCGTGCACGGCGACGCGCGCTACCTCGACCACAAGTACAGCGCCTTCGGGCGACTGGTCGACAGCGACGAGGTGCTCGACAACATCGCCAGTGTCCAGGTGGTGGAGAACCGCTTCCGCGAGGCGAGCTCGCCCAGCACCCCCGTGTACATCAACCGCATCGAGCTGCTCGACATCGAGTTCGACGACGAGCCCCAGGCGACCGAGAGCGGGCGCGGCGAGGGCGACGGGGAACGGGGCGGCGGCAAGGGCAGGAAGTCGAACAAGAAGCGCTCCCGACGTGATGAGTCCGACGAGCCGGCCGAGCAGGCCGAGCAGGCCGCGCAGGCGGACGAGCCGGAGGACGAGCCCGAAGCGGAGGTCGAGGAGAAGCCGGCGCGTCGCAAGAAGGCGTCGACCCGGACCGACAGGAACGACGCCAAGTCGGCCGAGAGCAAGCCCAAGGGCGACAAGACACGCCCCGCCAAGGCCAAGACCGGCGCGACCGCCAAGAAGGCGACCGGGAGCAAGGCGAGCAGCAAGGCCAGCACGAAGAAGGCGGACACCAAGACGGGCGGCGCCAAGAAGAAGCGCACGACCCGGCGCACCAAGAAGGACGAGGACTAGATCGTGGCCTACGAGAACATCCTGCGGGACGACCGGGACGGCATTGCGTTCGTCAACATCAACCGGCCCGACAAGCTCAACGCGCTGAACGACGCGACGATCGGCGAGCTGCAGCACTGCTTCGACGCGATCACGGAGGACGAGAGCGTCCGCGCGGTGATCGTCAGCGGCACGGGCGACAAGGCGTTCATCGCCGGCGCGGACATCGGCGAGCTGGCCGACACCACGCCGCTCACCGCCCGGCCCCTGGCCATGAAGGGCCAGCGCCTGATGAGCACGATCGAGGCCACGCCCAAGCCGGTGGTGGCCGCGATCAACGGCTTCGCCTTCGGCGGGGGCTGCGAGCTGGCGCTCGCCTGCCACATGCGCTTCGCCGCCGACAGCGCGGTGATGGGTCTGCCGGAAGTGACGCTGGGCATCATCCCGGGCTACGGCGGCACGCAGCGCTTGCCGCGCATCATCGGCAAGGGACGCGCGATGGAGTTGATCCTCACCGCCGGGCGCGTGGACGCGGCCGAGGCCCATCGCATCGGGCTGGTGAACAAGGTCTTCCCGGCCGCCGACTTGCTCGCCGCCACCGAGAAGACCGTGCGCAAGATGATGTCCTACGGTCCCGTCGCCGTGCGCATGGCGATCGACGCCGTCAACCACGGCAGCGAGATGCCGCTGGAGGACGGACTCAACTACGAAGCCACCTTCTTCGGGCTGCTCGCTTCCACCGACGACGTGCGTGAGGGCATGCAGGCCTTCCTCGAGAAGCGCGCGCCCGCCTTCCAAGGGCGCTAGACCGGCGCATCGCGCTGCGGTGTCGGCACGGCGACGAGCCGGACCACCGGCCGCCGCCGCCCGCGACACGACAGGCGCACGGGTGTCCCAGGGCCCCGTGCGCACACCGCCGCGCCGAGTCGCGGCGGCCCACCCACGACCAGATCTCAACGAACTCCCTCATCTCAATGGATGGCAAGTCATGACGCGTGACGACCTCGTGATCCTCAGCGGTGCCCGGACGGCGATGGCCGAGTACGTCGGCACGCCGGGCTACGGCAAGCTGGCCGGCTTCTCCGCTCTCGAGTTGGGCGGCATCGCGGCCAAGGCCGCGCTCGAGCGCAGCGGCGTGAAGCCCGAGCAGGTCGGCCACGTGGTCATGGGCAGCGTGTTGTACACCTCGACCGATCACCTCTACGGCGCGCGGCACGTGGGGCTCAAGGCGGGTGTGCCGATCCAGGTCCCGGCGCTCACCGTGAACCGCCTGTGCGGCTCGGGCATCCAGTCGGTCATCTCCGCCTGTCACATGCTCATGGCGGGTGAGGCCGACGTGGCCATCGCCGGCGGCATGGAGAACATGAGCCAGGCGCCGTTCATGCTGTTCGACGCGCGCAAGGGCTACCGCTTCGGCCAGCAGTGGGACCTGAAGGACCAGCTGATGGCCTCGCTGCACGACAGCATGTGCGGGCTGTTCATGGCGCAGACCGCGGAGAACCTCGCCAAGAAGTACTCGATCACGCGCGAGGCCCAGGACGAGTTCGCCCTGCGCAGTCACCAGCTCGGCGCCGCCGCGGTGCAGAACGGTCTGTTCAAGGAGGAGATCGTGCCGGTCGAGATCAGGCGCAAGGACAAGCTCCTGGGTGTGGTCGACACCGACGACCACATCAAGCCGGAGACCTCGATCGAGGCGCTGTCCAAGTTGCGCGCCGCGTTCGGCAAGGAGGGCACGGTGACCGCCGGCAACGCCAGCGGCATCGTGGACTCGGCGGCGGCCCTGGTGGTCGCCAAGGGCGCGGTGGCGAAGGCCAACGGCTGGAAGCCGCGCGCGCGCATCCTGGCCTGGGACACCGTGGGCGTGGAGCCCAGCGAGATGGGGATCGGCCCCGCGCCGGCCATCCGCAACACGCTCGACAAGGCCGGCATCAGCATGGACCAGGTCGACTACTACGAGATCAACGAGGCGTTCTCGGCCCAGTACCTGGCCGTGGAGAAGGAACTCGAGCTCGATCGCGACAAGGTCAACGTGAACGGCGGCGCGGTGGCCATCGGTCATCCGCTGGGCGCCACGGGCACCCGGCTGCTGCTCACGCTGATGCACCAGCTCGAGCGCGGCAAGAAGACCTACGGCATGGCTTCGGCCTGCATCGGCGGCGGTCAGGGCATCGCCATGCTGATCGAGCGCGCCTGATCGGCTAGAGAAGACAACCTTCGCGACGGTGTGCCGTGGGCGGGGCTGCCCGCCCCCCGGCACGCGCGTCGTAGAGATCGCCAGCGAGACGCACCATGGCCGCTCCCCGCATCGTCAAGCTCGACCCGTCCAAGCGGGTGCTCTTCCTCACCAAGGACCTCGAGTTGATCGGGGCCCAGTTGCGCGGCGAGGTCGACCTGAAGATGGAAGACCTCTCCGTCGACGAGCTGCTCGACGACATCAACACCGACGTGATGACCCCGGCCTGGGTGTGCTTCAACCACCGGCCCGAGGACATCGCGCTCAACGCCTACGCCGGTCTGATGAAGGACGGCGAGCGGGTGTTCGGCGAGCGGGCGTTGCTGGACGGGAACTTCGAGGTGATCGTCTCGGGGCAACGCAAGGGCACGGGCAGTTCGCGCGAGACGGCGCCGCAGTGCGAGAAGTGGTGCGGCATCCGGCTGGTCATCGCGGCGTCGTTCGCGCCGATCCACGCGCGCAACAACATCAACCTCGGTCAGCTCATGGGCGACCACGCACAGCTCGCCAGGTTGCAGGCGGGCGAGGAGATCGCGCTCGGGGAGTTCATCGACCGCTACGACCCGGTCACCCGCATGATCCTGGAGATGGGCGGCCTGTTCCCCTTCGCCCGGGCGCTCAAGGACGGGAGCGTCGAGGTTCCCGGCGCGGCGACGGGCGAGCGTCCCATGACCATGGGCGAGAAGGTCATCGCCAGTCACCTCGTGGGCGGCCCGGGATTCGTGAAGCCGGGCGACGCGGTCATGGCCCGTGTCGACGGCGGCTACAGCCACGAGTTCACCAGCGCCCAGGTGCACTACTTCCTGCAGCAGGAGTTCGGTGACGACTACAGCATCCCCGACCCGAGCAAGTTCGCCGTGTTCGAGGATCACCTGCTGTACGCCGACGGCGTGGCCAAGATGGCCCCCTTCATCGACAAGATCGGCACGCTGCGCAGGCTGCAGACCGAGTTCATGCAGCACACGGGCGTGCGCGACTACCAGGCCCGCAACGGCATCAGCCCGGGCATCTGTCACGAGGTGGCGCGACGCGACTTCGTCGACCCGGGGGACTTCATCCAGGCCACCGACAGCCACACCTGCATGGGCGGCGGCAGCAACGCGCTGACCTACGGCGTGGGCGCCACCGAGTACGCCGCGCTGATCTGGTCCGGCTCCACCTTCGTGAAGGTGCCCGAGACGATCCGCTTCGAACTCACCGGCAAGTTGCCCGACAACGCCACGGCCAAGGACGTGATCCTCTTCATCCTGCTGCACTACGCGCGCCAGGAGATGACCCTCGATCGCGTGATGGAGTTCGGCGGCCCCGGGCTGGCCACGCTGTCGGTCGACGAGCGTGCGACGCTGGCCAACATGGCCACCGAGTGCACCGCCAAGAGCGGCTTCTGCGAGGGCGACGAGGCCCTGGTGGACTGGATCGCCGCGGCTCGTCCGGGGCTGTACGACACGCCCGCCGCGAAGGACGCACTGCGTGCCTGCATCGTGCGTCCCGACGAGGGCGCCGTGTACGACGGTGGTGTGCACACGATCGACCTGGCGACGATCCGCCCGATGGTCGCGCACCCGGGTGATCCGGATCGAGGCATCCCCTCGGACCCCACCAACGGCGCACAGATCGACGAGATCGGCGACGTGTCCATCGACATCGCCTACGGCGGTTCGTGCACGGCCGGCAAGGTGGACGACTTCGCCATGTACCACCGCGTGCTGGCCGAGGCGCTGGAGGGCGGCCTGCGCGTGGCCGACGGCGTCGACCTGTACATCCAGTTCGGCAGCGAGGCCACGGCCCGCATCGCCAAGGAGCGTGGCTGGCTCGAGACGTTCGAGCAGGTGGGCGCGAAGATCATCGACCCCGGCTGCGGCGCGTGCATCGGTTGCGGCCCGGGGGTGAGTGAGACCGCCGATCAGGTGACGGTGAGCGCGATCAACCGCAACTTCCAGGGCCGCAGCGGCCCCGGTCGGCTGTACCTCGCGTCGCCCTACACGGTGGCGGCATCGGCCATCGCGGGTCGCATCGTGGCCTACGAGCCGGGCATGTTCCGCGTCGGCGCGGCAGTGGCCTGAAGCGCGGGTCGGCCCGGCGGCCCCTACTGCAGCGTGACCAGCACGTCGATCACACCGGAGCCGCTCTTCAGGCTGCCCAGCGCCTTGCCCAGCACGGTGCCGGTGCGCGGCGCGTCGTCGCGCATGGCGTGACCCGCGGTGAACGCGGTCACGAGCAGGTCGCCCGGGCGGATCGCGCCGTTCTCGGTGGTGACCTTGCAGGGCACGATGCCGGTGACGGCCAGCGGCACCTCGTCGTAGAGCAGGGCCATGTCGGCGCGTCCGAGCGTGCGGCGTTCGCCCGCGCTCTTGTCGCCCTCGGGCAGCTCGTTGGGCAGGTCCCACGAGCGGATCGAGCCCACGAGGCCCGGCTCGGTGCTGAAGATGCCGGCCACGAGGGTGGAGCGCGCCTGCCACGAGCGGGTCACCGTGCGTGCGTTGTCCCGGTCGATGACGAGTACGTCGCCGGGTTCGACGCCGGCCGCGCCTTCCGACACCGCGATCATCTCGGCCATGTCCGCGCCGCCCATGTTGAACGCGCCGTCGGCGAAGACCTCGCCGTCGCTGTCGACGCGGAACACGACGTCGGCCATGTCCATGTCGTCGATGCGCGCGGCCTCGATGAACTGGAACACGTCGGTGGTCGTGTCCGGCGCCTGCAGCGCGAGCAGGTCGTCGTCCAGACGCACGTCCTCGGTGCGCCGGATGGCGACGGTCTCGACGCGCTGCTCCACGGTGACCTGGCTCTCGACCACGTCCACCACCGCCGTGGGTGTGACCGTGCCGACGCCGATCTGTCCGTTGGTGGCGACGATCACGTCGTCTCCCACGATCACGTCGTCGTTGGCGAAGATGTCGCCCGGGTTCACGCTGACGGGCATGTCGTCTGCGTCGAGGGGGATGTTGTCGCCGGCGCCCAGCAGCAGCGCCTGCACGGTGCCGTTCCAGGCGCGCACGTCGGAGTCGGCGACCAGGTCTTCGTCGGCGATGATGTCGCCGACGGTCGTGTCCGGCGTGGCGGCCGGTACGTCGTCGCCGATCTGGGTGCGAACGCTTTCCACGCCGATCACGGCGCGCGCGGCGCGGACGTCACCGACCGTGGCCTCGAGACCGACGCCGGTGTCCTCCAGCATGCCCATGCCGTCGTCGACCATGATCGTCTCCAGCGACTGGATGAAGGCCACCTGTCCGCCGCCGAACACGGTGGGTTGGCCGGAGTCACCCTTGTCGCCCTTGGGGCCGGGGGGGCCCTGCGGGCCTGGGTCGCCGGGATCGCCCTTGGGGCCGGGCGGTCCTTGATCACCCGTCGGGCCGGGGGGGCCGCCGGCCGGACCCGTGGGGCCCACCGGGCCGATGGGACCGGGCATGCCGATCGGGCCGAGCGGGCCGGTGACTCCGGTCGGGCCGACGGGACCGGGAAGTCCCAGCACGCCGGGCGGACCCATGGCGCCCTGCGGACCGGTGGGGCCGACGGGGCCGCCGGAAGGCCCGGTGGGTCCGACCGGGCCGGTGGGTCCCACGAGGATCGCGGGGCCGGGGCCGGACAGCAGGCCGGTGTCCGGGTCGAGCGTGTAGGCACCGAGGCGTGCCGGGCTGATCTCCTGACCGTCGGTGAAACCCGAGGGACCGAGTGCTTGCGGCGGTGACTCGGCCGAGAGTTGCAGCGTGCCGTTCTTCTTGAGCGTGCCGACCTGTGTCGTGAACCACACGTCGCGTGTGAGCAGGTCGTCGGGCAGCGCGGTCGACGCGCCGATCAGCAGGTCGACGGCCCCTTGCACGCGCAGCGCGGCGAAGTCACCGGCCGCCGCGTCGGTCGCGGCGGTGGGCGAGTCGGTGATCTCGAGCGTTTCTTCCCACGCTGCGGCGAGGTCGTCGAGGATCGCGGGTCCTCCGGGACCGTCGTACAGACGCACGGTGACCTGGAAGGTCTGGTTGAGCTTGCTGTTGAACGGTGTGAACTTCGTTCCTGCGGCGTTCGTCTTGTAGATCCGCGCGTGCACGGGCAGGGGGGCCGGTGTCTGGGCGGTCGCGTCCGTCGACAACAGGGTCGCGGACAAGAAGGTGGCGAAAACGCCGGTCATGACGCATGCAACGCGCATCGATGCTCTCTCCTGGAGGCCCGCGGATGCCGGTCGAGCGTCGCGCTGATGCCCCCTCAACGGGAAAACGACATCCGTGGCGCCAAGCCGACAAAGTTCCTTCGCAAGCGGTCAGAGTAGACCCTGTCGCGGAAGTCACGCAAGCGTTCGACTGCTAGGATGGTCGCTGTCGCGACGGGTCGGCTGAGCGCCGAGTCGTTTGCGAGAGCGTGCGCGTTCGATGCGCGCGGCGGGCTGCGGGGCCGCTTCGGCGATGCAGTTCGACGAGTCAGTCCGACGAGTCAGTTCACACCGGCCGGTCCATCGGCCACCGCGAGGATTCCACGATGTCGATGACGTCGCACGAACGTTCCTGCTTCTCGCTCTCGGGGATCGCCCTGGTCGCCGGCCTGTTGGTCGCCGGCGTCGCCGCGTCACCACTCGCCGCGCAGAGCGGCACGGCGATCGTGGAGGCCGAGCAACAGCTCGAGCAAGCCGGTTCGGTGCTGGCCGACATGGCGCGTTGGGAGGCGACGGTGACGGACGAGGTGCGCGAGTCCTGTCGCACGTCCATGCTCGAGGTGCACGCGAGCCTGGCGTTGATCGCGGAGAGCTTCGGGCGCCCGGCGGCCCGCGACCAGGCGCAGCGCGCGTTGCAGGTCACCGCGGAGCTGTCGTCGCCCGAGCTGAACGTCTACGCGCAGGTGCAGCCGGAGATCGACGCGTTGCGGGACGCCCTGGCCCAGTTGATGGCCGTGGTGGCCTCACCGGGTGCGGGTGCCCTCAGCCATGCGAGCACGGCTGGCGACGGTGACTCACCCGGCGACAGCGACGGCTTCCCCGATGCGGCCTACGTGAACTTCCCCTTCTTCGATCCCACGGGGCTGTTCGGCGGCGACCCCACGCTCGATCCCGACCAGCGCTTCTCGTCCGAACTCACCCTGGCCGGCGAGGCGATCCTGTTCGCCGCCGACGCCCTCGATCGCACGTCGTTCGACCTGGCCAACCAGATCGTGGTGGCCGTGGCGTTGGGCAACGGCGGCGGTGGCAACATCTCGGCCTCACACACCCCTATCTCCCTGGCGGTCGCCCTGGCCAAGTCGCTGTTCAACGTGATCATCCTGCGCGATGCCTCCATCGACAGCTCGGAGATCGAGGGGACCTACGACCGGATGGGGCACCTCCACGACGACGTGGAGCAACTGCAGGACGGTATCGACCTGATCGTCGAGGTGGTGCAGCGCACCGAGGGCAAGGTGGACATCCTCGACGACAAGGTGGACCTGCTCGCGCAGGAAGTCGAGCGCCTGCGCAAGCTCAACTGCGAGCTGGTGCGACTGCTGCACACGCCGCCCAAGAAGCGCGCGTCGGTGTGCGACGTGTGCGACGACCAGCCGGGCTTTCCGTACGAGTACGCCAACAAGAAGAACTGAGCGTTTCGGTTCGGCGAGGCCCACGGGCGGTCGCGGAATCGGGTCGACGTTGCGCCGAGGCGCGAGGAGACGACATGGGCACACGCTTCTGGATGTTGGCCGTCACGGGCCTGATCGTGTCGGCGACGGCCGTCGCCGCGCAGTCGGGCAAGGGAGCGGCGCCCTTCGGTGCCGTGAACGTCCCGACCACCGACGCGGATCCCGTCGTGGACGGCATGGCCAGTGACGCAGGCGAGTGGGCTCGCGCGGCTCGTCGGCACGACGTGTTCGCCAGCGGCTCGACGGCACGCAGCGGCTTCGTGTCGTTCCAGACGCGCCTGTTCTGGACCGCCACCAGCGTCGGTTCGGGTGAGAGCCTGAGCTACCCCGGCCTCACGTTGTTCCTGGCTCACGAGCTCGTGGGCAGCGATGAAGTGCTCAACCCGCTGTCACAGTTCCGCGAGCAGGCCGACAGCGACTGGCAGGCCTATCGCCTGCCCGTGCCTGGCGGCGAGGCGCGCGTGTGGGTGCTGGCCGGCCCGGACAGCGCCGACGACAGCGATTGGCTGCCCCTGGCCGACGGCCTCGCCGACTCGCCCTTCGCGGGTGGCGGCGGCGACGGGGCGCAGGGGCTCGACGACCGCGGCTTCATCGTGCGCCTGAACGACGACCCCGCGAGCGATGCCCAGTGGTTGCCCGGCGACCCCGAACCGGGCGACGCCGGCTGGGACTGGGAGGCGTTCCACCACGTGTTCGCCCGCTCGGCGTTCGGCCAGTCGTTCCAGACCGTCGCCGGTGACGACGACGCCGACAACGCCGTCGACCACGAGAGCTACGAGGTCTGCGTGCAGCGCCCCGACTGGTCGGTGCCCGAGACCGGCTTCGATCCCACGCTCGACGGGCAGGCCACGCTCGCGGTCGAGTGGGCCGACGCCGTGCGCATGCCCGACCAGTACGTGTTCGGGACGCCGATCCAGACCGGTGCGTTCTTCATCCAGACGTTGCGCGACTGGACGGCCACCAGCCAGCTCTCGATGGCCATGCACACCTACGCCGGCACGACGTTGTTCGTCACCCACGACCGCATCGGCAGCAGCGATCCCACCGATCCGCTGTTCGTGTACCAGGTCGAGGCGGAGGACGACTTCAGCAGCATGCGCGTCCCCGTCCCCGGCGGTCTCGCGGAGATCTGGATCCTCGCGGGCGAGGACGCGGTCAACGACGTCGACTGGCTGCTGGCCGCCGGCAATCTGGCCGACTCGTCCCTGTTCCCCGAGATCATGGACCCGATGATGCCCACGAACACCGTGGATGACCGCGGGTTCATCGTGCGCCTGAACGGCGATCCGGCCACCGACGTGCACTGGTTCCCCGGCGACGACGAGCCGGGCGACGTGGGCTTCAACTGGGCGGCGTTCCACCACGTGTTCGGGCGCGCGACCTACGGCCAGTCGTTCCAGGTCACGGGACTCGACGAAGAGGCCGCCCATGCGGTCGACCACGAGGTCTACGAGGTCGCCGTGTACCGACCCGACTGGGTGGACGTGCTGCCGCTCGCCGAGGAGCCGTTCAGCCGCTGGTGGAATCAGGACGACCCCGAGCAGCCGGTGCCCGCGTGGGTCGTCTCGAACACGGGCGGCGACCCGCTCAAGCCGAAGTTCAAGAAGACCGTGCCGCGACACGGCGTGAGTTTCTGGATGCGCCCCTGGGAGTTGTCGTACGGCATCGGCGCCCCGACCGGCGCTGCACACCTGCAGCACGTCCTGCGGCAGCTCGACGAGGTGGCGGCGGCGTCGTTCCTGGAGGTGCAGATCTCCATGGTCCGTGCGCAGAGCTTCCTGATCGGCGCGTACGACTCCCTGGGTGGCTCGCCCAAGGAGGTCTTCGGCAACCTGAAGAAGGCGGCCAAGAACCTGCGCGCCGCGCGCAAGCTCGGCGCCGACCCGCTGGCCATGCTGACACCCGAGATGCAACTGGTGACGCTCTTCGGTGATCGCATGGTGGCCGATCTGCTCGCGATCGACGGCGGCGCCGACGGGCTCCTGTTGACGGACAAGGCGTTGCGCCGCGCGACCAAGGCGGTGTTCGTCGCCGGGCGCTTTCGGGAGATCACGGCCGGCAAGGGCCTGAAGGCCAAGCTGGTCGCCGCCACGCTCAAGCTGCGCAAGCTCTACGGCGCCAACCAGAAGGCCGAGGCGGCGCAGGTCGTCGAGGACTGATCGACAGGGACCCGGTCGGACGCGGTGGGAAGGCACCGGTCGTGGCCCTGAAGAAGCTGAACCAAGGGCCTGGAGGAGGTCGAGCTGGTGATCGCCAACCTGCCCGGCCTGAAGACCAAGCCGTTGCCCGAGGCGATCGTCATCCCGAGGAGGAGTGATATCGAAGCGGCACCATGGTTCTGGTATGGGGCGTGTGGCTGAGAGGGCTGAAAGGGGATGTCGCTGGGCCGCTGCCCCGGGGTCACGCTGAGCTGGAGCAGGTACGGAAGCTCGCGCCGGTGTGAGCCGCGGCGCGTCCGGTTTCCCGGAACGAGCGGTCTGCCCGACGGCGGGGTGTGTCCGTGGACGCGGCGGGCGGCTGTCGCGTGATGCGCGTCGCCAACCAGGTACACGCGACCGGTCGAGCGGGACGAGAGGAACGACCGTTCCTCCGAGGTCGCACCTGCGTGCGGGCACGTCTTGCAGAAGGCGCGGTCTGGCTTGCACGAGGATTCCCGGTCTCAGCGCATTGATGAACGTTCGGAGCGCTGTTAGCTTCCGCTCTACGAGAGACGCGTTGTGGGTGTCGCCGACGGGCAGAGTCGGGGGCGACCGCTGGGCCGCGGGGGCCTTTGCGCGCAGCGAAATCAGAGTGAGGAAGCGATCATGTTGCGAGGTCTGTTGATCCTCGGTGCGGCGTTTGTCGCACTGCAACCCGGAGCGACGGCGCAGAAGGGGTTCCCCTTCGACACGCCGTTCGACTTCAACGACAAGTTCTATCGGCAGAACGGCGTCGAGCCCGATCTGTTCGAAGAGGGGACGCACGTCACCCCCGACTCGCCCAACGCGACGAGCGGCAAGTCCAAGGACAAGACGCGCAACAAGACGCGCATCCTCGAGGTGAACGGCGGCTACGACTCGGTCGGCGCGCTGCTCTACTACCCCGCGCCCCCGGCGTTCGTGCCCGCCGAGGCCTTCCTCGACAACGAAAAGGGTGAAGCTGCGCTGGAGATCGCGAACAAGTTCCGCGCCTTCATCTTCCCCAAGGCCAAGGGCCTCCCGCTCAGCCCGGCACCGCCGAACCGTCGCCAGGACAACATGTTCGACACGTCGTCCGGCTACCTCACGGTCAACCCGCTGGGCCTGTGGCGCATCACCTTCCCGGCCTACACCGACGCGGCGCTGAACACGCCCGAGGGCCAGGCCAAGCTGGCCGAGCTCGAGTCCCGCAACGGCCTCGACCTGGACGGCACGCCGATCATCAAGCGCCTGTCCGAGATCAACGAGCTCGAAGCGCTCGGCTACCTCGACCTCAACCAGCGCCCGGAGGACGGCTCAGCCGGCTCACCCTGGGTTGTGTGACCCATCATTCCCGACCCCCGTGCGGGGTCCATCACCGACGACGCCTTCCTGACAATCGTCTTCCTCCCCGCCGACGGTGGCGGCGGCGCCCAGGACGAGGAGACCTTCGACAACTTCAACTGCCTCCAGCAGGAGCAGGACTTCTGCGACGACCCGCGGGTCGAACTGACCCCGTGGGTGCAGGCCATGCCGCGCCAGACGGTGGCGGTGCCCGTGAAGTCGTTGGATCCCCCGCCGGATCCGAAGTCCCACCAGCGCTACGACGAGTACCCGCCGGTCGACCTGTACGACATCCACATCATCGAGTCGACGCACCAGTTCCACCCGGATCTGCCGCCGTCGACGGTGTGGGGCTTCGACGGGATGCCCATGGGGCCGCTGCACATCGCGCGTTACGGTGAGCCGTACCTCGTCCGCTACCACAACGATCTGCCACCGGAAGCGGACGGTGCGATCCAACCCTTCGGCAAGCCCGAGGTGACGATCCACCTGCACAACGCGCACACCGCGTCGGAGAGCGACGGCAACCCGGTGAACTTCTTCCCGGTGGGAGAGTTCTACGACAACCACTACGCGATGTTCTTCGCGGGCGACGACCAGAACGAAGCACTCGGCTCGTTGTGGTACCACGATCACCGTTTCGACTTCACGGCCCAGAACACCTACAAGGGCCTGACCGGACAGACGATCTTCTACGACGACATCGACTCGGGGGACGAGAACGATCCCAACCCCCAGGCCTTGCGTCTGCCCAGTGGTGACTACGACGTGCCGATCCAGCTCGCCGACAAGAAGTTCACGTCGACGCCGGATCACGCCCTGTTCATGGACATCTTCAACACCGACGGTTTCCTCGGTGACCAGCCCACGGCGAACATGGTGATCAAGCCGTTCTTCGAGGTGGAGCCGCGCAAGTACCGCTTCCGCTTCCTGAACGCCGGACCGTCGCGCTTCTACCGCCTGGCGTTGTCGACCAAGGATCCGTTCTGGTACATCGCCAACGACGGCAACTTGCTGACCAAGCGGCTCAAGTTGAAGGACACGCGGATCACGGTCGCCGAGCGCGTCGACATCGTGGTGGACTTCTCGAAGTACGACGTCGGTGAAGAGCTGTACCTGCTCAACCTCGAGGACCAGTTCAACGGCAAGCGTGCCACCGGGATCACACTCGATCACGAGGACGCGGAGCAGTTGATCCAGTTCCGCATCGTGGAGCTGACCGGGCCCGACAACAGTGAGGTGCCGAAGAAGCTGCGCAAGATGTCGAAGATCAAGAAGAACGAGGTCGACGCGGAGAAGACGTTCATCTTCGACAACGACAACGGTATCTGGACCATCAACGGCGAGCCGTTCGACGAGAACTCGGTCCTGCACACGGTGACCCAGGGCACGACTGAGCGCTGGTTGCTGTTCAACACGGCCGAGGACTGGGAGCACCCGGTCCACATCCACCTCGAAGAACACCAGGTCCAGAAGCGCAACGGCAAGAAGCCCTCCAAGGACGAGCGCGGCCGCAAGGACGTGACCGTGCTGGGCCCGGGCGACTCGCTCGAGGTGCTGCTGCGCTTCCGTGACTTCCTCGGCAAGTACCCGATCCACTGCCACAACACGGTGCACGAGGATCACGCCATGCTGGGGCGTTGGGACGTGCTTCCGCCCGCGCCGCCCGAGGGCGACGAGGGCCCCTGATGCGTGGTTGGCTTCCCGTGGCGGCGGGGGCCCTGCTGGGTGCAGCAGGGCTCCTCGCCGCCGACAGCGCCTGGACGATCGACGACCCGTACTCCGGCTCATTCGAGTCGAGTGCGGAGCGTTGGAACGACCGCTTCCCCGACGTGCCCCTGCAGACCCACGATGGGCGCACCGTGCGCTTCTTCGAGGATCTGATCAGAGGCAAGAAGGTCGGGCTGAACTTCTTCTACTGCGGGTGTACGAAGTTCTGACCCAGCGCCACCGAGAACCTCGTCGAGGTTCAGAACATGTTGGGCGACCGGTTGGGTGAGGACTTCTGGATGTACTCGATCACGCTCCGGCCCGAGGACGACACGCCGGAGAAGCTGGCCGAGTATGTCGAGGCCAACGAGATCGGACCCGGGTGGACGTTCCTGACCGGGCGCCCCCAGGACATCCATACGCTGCGCGAGGCGCTCGGCTACTACGACCCGTACGAACCGGACTTCGGTGAGGACCTCAATCAGCACCTGGGGTTCTTCATGATGGGCAACGAGCCCTACGGCTGGTGGGGGACAGTGCCGTCCACCGCGGCGCCGACGCAGATCGTGAACCTGATCAACTGGCTCGAGCCCGGTGCGCGCGGCCGGATTCCGCCGCCTCGATGACGGCTCAGCGCTCACCTCTGGTCACCATGTTGCTCACTGCGGGTGTCGTGCTCGCGGTGGGACTGCCGGTGTTGTACGTGATGCGTGGGCCGGCGGAGGCCGAAGCCGACGTGGCGAGCCTGCCGGACTTCGAGTTCGAGGGCATCGCGACGACGCACGACGCGCAGAGCCTCGACCAATTGGATCGGGCGCTCGACACGCTGCGCGACGAGGCGCCGTCACTCGGCGCCGAGGAGTTCAAGACCCGTGCGCTCGGACTGACCCTGGCGTACCTGCAGTTTGACGGCCCCGAGCAGGTGGACCGGGCTGCGCGTTTCGTCACCGTCGTCGACCAGGCGCTGGCCGAAATCGACGGCGCCCGTGCGCAGATGGAAGCCGTCAACGCCCAGGCCATCGCCGACACCCAGGGTGACGTCGAGTCGGACGAGTCGATCCTCGCGCGGCGCGAGGCATGGGGCAGCTGGCAGGTCGCTCAGCGCGACGCCGGCGATCTCCTGCTGACCGCCATGATCCCTTGCCCGCGTCACGGCCTGCTGGCCGAGCAGCGCCTGATCTGGCTGCTGCGCCTGGACTACGGCATCCGCGCCGGGCAACGTGGCGACCGGGAGGGCGGCGAGGGCTAGCAGCCCGTGCCAAGAGTCATCCGCGCCGACGAACGGCCCTGGCGCACCGTGCGAACTCGTGTTCACCGCAGGAAGGGCGGCGGATTCGCCGTCTCGGCCTTTCCCGCCGTCTGCCTCTCGCCCGATCGGCGCTCGAGCCGGATGCAGCCTATACTCATGCCCGGTGCACGGGCTCGCGCGAGTGCGAGACGTGCATGACCGAGGCTGGGCTTCCGGGAGGATCGACCATGGCGTGTCTCCGCACGACGTTGTCCGCGATGGCACTCTGCACCTCGATGATCGCCGTCGCGGCAAGCCCCCTGGGTGGGCAGGTCGTGTTCGAACCGCCGGTCTCCTACCAGGCGCCGGCCGCCGTGCTCGGAGATGGGCACATCACGATCGGCGACGTCGACGGAGACAGCTTCGAAGACATCCTCGTGGCGAACGCGCTGCTGGATCCGGCGGTGTACCTGCTGCGCAATCAGGGTGACGGCAGCTTCGGTGTCGCCGAGCAGGTCCAGAACGTGCTCGGCGACGCGCTGAACCTCGTCGACGTCGACGGGGACGGGGTGCGCGACCTGTTGAGCGCTCATGAGGGCAACCTGCGCTTGTCCCTCGGCCATGGCGACGGCACGTTCGGCGTCCCGACCATCCCGTACGACGTCGAGGGCGTGGACGTCGGCCAGTTCGTGGCGAACGCCGGGTTCGTGTTGACCGTGGGCGACGTCGTCGGGAGCGCCGACCTCGATCTCGTGGTGGCGACCAACCTGTTCCTCCAGGGCGGGACGCTGGTCGCCCTGCCCGGCAACGGCGACGGCACGTTCGACGCGCCGACACTCGTCGTGAACGGCTCGGGCATCATGCAGTTCGGCAAGCCGGCGCTCGGGGACATCAACGCCGACGGCCTGGTGGACATCGTGGTGCCCACGGCCCTGCCCAAGCAGGTGCTCGCGTGTGTCGCCGATGGGCTCGGCGGCTGGACAACACAGCCGCTCCCGTTCAGCGACACGCCCGACATCCCCGTGGAGCTGGCCGACGTCGATGGCGACGGTGCGCTCGATGCGCTGGTCCCCGCTCTCGAGCGCGATCTGGTGATGGTCGCCATGGGCGTGGGCGACGGCTCGTTCGCGCCTTCGATCAGCTTGCCGGTCGGCGCCCGCCCGCGCGGCTTGCAGGTCGTGGACATCGATGCCGACGGGGCGCTCGACATCGTCACGGCGAACCTCCACAGCGAAGACCTCACGGTGCTGCGCGGGCTCGGTGACGGCAGCTTCGCGCACGACCTGACCCTCAGCGGTCTGATCGGCTCGAGCACCGTGCAGGCGACGGACTTCGATCACGACGGCTTCGTCGATCTCGTGGCCACCGCGGCGAACCTGCCCGACCGTCCGCTGGAGGTGATGTTGAACCACACCTACGGGCCGGAGTCGCCTTTTGCGGACCTGGGAGCGGAGAGCCCGGGCACGGCCGGCTTCCCGATCCAACTCGCCGAGGGCGCGCTTGCGGGCGGCGACCCGTTGTCGCTGCGCGTCGCCAACGGCCCCGCCGGTGGACCCACCTGGCTCGCCGTGGGATTGTCGGCGACCAACGCGGCGTTCAAGGGCGGCACGTTCGTGCCGTCACCCGACCTGATCCTGGGGCCCTTCACGCTCGATGGCCAGGGCGGCTTCGCCCTGGACGCGGTGTGGCCCGAGGGCGTCGCCCCGGGCGCCCGCATCTATCTCCAGTACTGGCTCGGCGATCCGGGAGCGACGAGTGGCTTCGCGGCGACCAGCGCCGTCGTCGCCACGACGCCCTGAGCGACGCCCTCGACGAACACCTGCTGCGGATCGCGTGACCCCGCCGCTGCCGACGCACGCGCCTGCGAACGCCGCCGCCGTTGTTATGCTGCCTCGGGATCGCCGGGTGCTCGTTGCCCGGCGACGGGAGAGGCGCTCGGAGGATGCTCCATGGGTCGCATCACACGCAGTTGGGAACTGACCAAGCAGTCGTATCGCGTGCTCATGCTGGACAAGGAGCTGATGGTGCTGCCGCTGATCTCGATGCTGGCGTGCCTGGTCGTCATGGCGAGTTTCGCCTTCGGCGCGTTCCAGTACAGCGATGGCGGTGAGCGCGCACTCCAGCAGGACGACCCGGTGTTGTGGGTCGGCGGGCTCGCGTTCTACGTCGTGGTCTACACGGTCGGCTTCTTCTTCCAGGCGGCCGTGATCGCGGGCGCCACCGAGCGCCTGCAGGGTGGCGACCCCACGGTCGGGTCGGCGCTCAGCGCGGCGTGGCGACGGTTCCCCGCGATCCTGCTCTGGGGTGTGATCGCCGGCACCGTGGGCATGCTGTTGCGTTCGATCCAGGAGCGCAGCGAGTTGCTCGGCCGCATCGTCGTGGGCCTGATCGGCGCGGCGTGGTCGCTGGCGACCTTCTTCATGGTGCCCGTGCTCGTGATGGAGGAAGAGAGCGTGGGCGACTCGTTCAAGCGCTCGTGGGCGCTGTTCAAGCAGACGTGGGGCGAGACCTTCGCGGGCAGCGTGGGCTTCGGCATCGCGAGCGTCCTGCTCAGCCTGCCCGTGATCGCGTTGGCGCTGCTCTTCTTCTCGATCAACATGCCGATCGTCGGCGTGGTCGTGGGCGGCCTGGGCCTGACGCTCATCGGCCTCTTCATCCAGGCGCTGCACGGCGTCTGGGTTGCGGCACTCTACCGCTACGCCACCCAGGGCGACGTGCCCGAGGGCTACGACCCCGAGCTCATCGCGGCGGCGTTCAAGCCCAAGTCCTGAGTCGGAGCGCTGGGCGCGACCGCAACGGCCTGGATCGCAGCGGTCTGGAACGCAGCGACCTGGAATGCAGCGGCCTGGAACGCGACGGCCTAGACCGAGCGGCTGAAGACCTGCTGGTCGTCGCCGGCGTGCTTCTCCCAGTAGTAGCGGTCGAAGCACAACGCGAGGTTGCGCACGAACAACTCGCCCTCGGGGGTGGCCTCGATGCGCTCGGGCGTGATGCGGACCAGGCGCTCCTGCTCGTGCGCGGCGAGTCGTTCCAGCTCGGGGCCCAGCGCCTGGGGCAGCCGCACGCCGAACTGCGCCTCGACGGCCGGGACGTCGACGCGGAAGTTGCACATGAGCTCGTGGATCACCGCGCGACGGAGCTCGTCGTCGGCGTCGCGCCGGATGCCGCGCTCCACCGGGAGTCGACCGGCCAGCACCGCGTCGCCGTAGTCGCTCAGCTTCTTGGCGTTCTGCACGTACGCGCCGCGCACGTCGCCGATGGCCGAGATGCCCAGGCCGACCACGTCCTGGGCCGGGATCACGGTGTAGCCCTGGAAGTTGCGGCGCAGGCGGTGCTCGCGGCGCGCGACCGCCAGCTCGTCCTCGGGGCGCGCGAAGTGGTCCATGCCGATGGGTTCGTAGCCCGCCGCCAGCAGCCGCTCCCGCGCCATGCCGAACAGCTCGAACTTCAGCTCCCGGTCGGGGAAGTCACTCTCCTCGAGCTTGTTCATGTGCGCCCTGATCCAGGGCACGAATGCGAACGAGTACAGGGCGATGCGATCGACGCCCAGGGCGATCACGCGCTCGATGGTGTCCTCGAACGACGGCAGGCTCTGGTGCGGAAGCCCGTAGATCAGGTCGACGTTGATGCCGCCGAAGCCCGCGCGCCGGGCCACGTCGATCAGCTCGGTCGTCTGCTCCACCGACTGGATGCGGCCGATGGCCTGCTGGACCTGCGGCGTGAAGTCCTGCACGCCGAGGGAGACGCGGTTGAAGCCCCGCGCCGCCAGGGTCTCGATGTGCTCGGCCGTCGTGACGCGCGGATCGACCTCCACCGCCAGCTCGGCGCCGGGGACCGGCGTGAACAGGCCGAGCAGGTGTCCCAGCATCCGGTCGAGTTCGTCCGGCGCGTGATAGGTGGGTGTGCCGCCGCCGAGATGCAGCTGGGCCATACCGCGCCGGTCGGGCAGGTGCCCGGCGACCAGTTCGATCTCCCGCGCCAGCAGATCGAGGTACGAGCGC
This sequence comes from Planctomycetota bacterium, assembly GCA_029259695.1. GTDB lineage: Bacteria > Planctomycetota > B15-G4 > B15-G4 > B15-G4 > OFTM49. Next base: position 49,814 of record JAJDEQ010000195.1, on the reverse strand, counting down.
ACGTTGCCCTTGAGCGGCGACACGATCACGTGGCAACCGCAGAACAGACAGCGCTGCTCGCAGAACGGCAGGTGCACGTACACCGACAGCGGCGCGTCACCCAGTTCGTTGGCCGCCGCCAGGCGCTCCGCGTAGAGCTCGGCGGTCATCTCGTCGCCGAACTCGACCGCCGTGGGGTAGCTCGTGTAGCGCGGCGCAGGCCTGTCGTAGCGACGCAGCAGATCCGCCGTGACGGCGCGATCGGCGGGGCGGGAGGACGTGTCGATGGCGGCAATCCCGTCGGCGTTGTGGGGGGCACGCGGCACGCAGCCCGCAGGCGGTGCACGGCGCGAGTCTAGCAGACCGGCGAGCGCGCATGCTCGCGGGCCGACCGACTCAGTCCCCCGCGGACCTCGCCAGCGCGATGTCGATGTCCCGGCCCGGACGCAGGCCCGAGAGGGTGCGCTCTTCGTAGCCGTCGGAGCGGGCGGTGAGGTCGAAGCGTGCGTCGGGGGGGAGGCGGATGGAGCGGAAGCGGTTGCGTTGGATGGCGACCTTCATGCGCTCGCCGGTGGTGGCGTTCTTGATGGTGACATCAGGCGCGGGGATCGCTGCGCCAGTGGTTTCGTCGAGCAGGGCGCCGGTGAAGGCGGCGCCGGTCCGGGCGCGGTCGTAGACGAAGTCGAGGCGCTGGCCGCCCAGCACATCACCCACGTACAGGACGCGCATGTCGTACTCGTTGCCGGCGTGGAGCTGGTAGATGCGCCCGGGGTCCAGGGGACCGATGCGGAACGAGCCGGTAGCCTGGGTCTTCGAACTGCGCGCGCCTCGCGTGATCCCGTCGAGTGCCTCGAAGTCCGCGCTGCCGTAGGGGGTCGCTTCCAGTCTCACGCGCGACAGGGGCTCGCCCGTGGACCACGTGGCGCGCCCCGTGATGTACCCGGCTTCGAACAGGTGCAGGTCGTGGTGGGCGACGGGAGCCTGGTCGGTGAGCGTGAGCGTCACGGGGCCGACCTGGCACCAGTGCGGTGACCTGGCGAGCAGGGTGTAGCGACCGGCGTCCGGCGGCCGGAATTCGAACGCGCCGTTGCGGTCGGGGCGCACTTCGGCGCACACGCCGAAGCCGTCGTGCAACATCACGTCGCCGTCGCGGATCGGGTAACCGCTGGGTTCGCGCAACGTGCCGCGGATGACGTAGGGCGACTCGCCGCGAGTCGTCGGACGCACCGGGGGACTGCCCACCGAGGCCAGCGCGATCGGCTCGACGGGGCCCGACGCGTTGGTGCCACCGAGCACGTCCGAGAGCGTCGCCGGCACGTCGCAGCATCGGGCCGCCGAACCCGCGAGGGTCGGCTCGCGGGTGGCCGTGGTCTCGTTGCCGGACAGCAGGATCAGCACGCCGATCACGAGGCTCACGAGCAGCGCCCCGGCGGCGATCCACACCGCGCCCGCGGGGAGTTGGGGTCGCGAGGCGCCACGCGCGATGCCCTGACGCGCCGGGTGCTTGCTTCGACTCGTGATGGGGGGCTCCGAGGCGTGTGCTGGCGATCGCTTGGCCGAGTGTGCCCTATCGCCGAGACGGAACACGTGTTCAGGCCGGGCGTTGCGCCCCATACGCGCGCCAGGGCGTTCGTGTGTGACGAACGCCGGCCCTTCGCGGTGAGTCAAGAACCGGCGCTCGGTGCGGGGGTGGCTGCGGAAGCGGCCAGGCGGGCCGCAGCGAGTCGAGTGCCGGGCGCGGGGCCCCGATGGGTCCCACGCAACGCCATCGGGCAGTCAGGGACGCTCCCACGCGGGGCGCGGAGGTTGAACATGGGCAGATCCAGCATGTCGTTCGTCGTGACCGCTCTCTTGGGCCTCGGGGTCCTCTCGGTGCTGCTCGGCATGACTCCGGAGCGCTTCGTGCTGACCAAGGTGTTGTCCGCCGAGGCGGCGGCGACCTGCGGCGGCACCTTCGACGACGCCAAGGCCACGTTGGTCTTCAAGCAGGTCGAGGGTCGCACGCGCATGAAGATCGTCGTGCGCGATGCCAAGCCTGACTTCGGATACACGGTGTGGGTCAAGCTGTTCGGCACGAGTCCGCTCACCGGCGCGCCCTTCACTCCCGTCTGCAACCCGTCCGATCTCGCCGACCTCGCCACCACCACGCCCGACACGGAGCTGCTCACCGACGAACTCGGCGACGGCGACGACGGCACCGGTTCGACCGAAGCCGTGAACGGTTTCTACACCGACGGCAACGGCGACGGCGTGTTCGAGATCGACCTCGACTTCCCGATGCTGCGCGGCGCCTACCAATTCCAGGAGGCGACGTCGTTCCCGCCCGAGGCCCTGGGCGACGACCCGTTCATCATCGCCATCGCCTCGCACTGCACCGACGAGCGCTTCCACGGTCTCGTTCCCGGCACGTTCGAGCTGTGGTGGCGTCTCGAGAAGTCGGCCTTCGAGAAGCGCTAGGTACCGCCCACATGGATGGACACCGCGAGGCTGCCATCGGCGGCCATGTGCAGGCGGTCGAGGCGGCCGGCAATGCGGCCGGGGGCCACGGGAGCGGTTCCGGAGGCGTTCGCGCAATCGGGTGCCGACGGGGGCAGGCGGATACCGTGCGCGGAGGCGTCAGTCTCCGATCGGCTGCAAACGGATCACCATGGCCGAATCGGGATGCAGCGAGAACACCTGCGGTTCGTAGCCCGGGGCCTCGGCCCAGACCACGAAGAGTTCGTCAGCGGTCGCGATGGCCGAGAGGAAGAAGCCGTGCTGCGTGGTGACGGGGAGCCTGCGTCTGGTGTCTGAGTTCATGATCTCGACACGGGCGCCGGGGATCGCGGACTCGGTGTCGCGGTCGAGCACCCAACCCGCGAACACGGTGGGGCTCGAGTAGGGGTCGTAGACCAGCTCGACCTGCGCGTCTCCGAGTGTGTCGCCCGCGTGTTGGACCAGGAGCACCGAGTCTTCGCCACCGAGCCAGAGCGCGTACACCCGCTCGGGATGGAGTGGTCCGATGCGGAAGCTCCCGTCCGTTCCGGTCTTGGACCGCCCGATGACCTGCTCACGCCCGAAGTGTCTGTCGATCTCCTCGAGGGGAATCGCCTCCACGGCGACCTGCCGGAGCGGCCCCCCGTGCGACCACGACGCCTTGCCGGTGATGTAGCCGGGAGGGACCAGGTACAGGTTGCGATGAGCGACGGGAGAACGTGGGTCGACCGTGCAACTGACGGGGACGCGTTGGCACCAGGTGTACGCCTGGGCGAGCAGTGCGTAGCGGCCCGCCGTAGCCGTCTCGAAGACGAAGTTCCCGGCGCGATCGACGTGGACCACGGTCCGTGTCCCGCTTGCGTCGGTGACCACGACATCGGCCGCGCGCACGGGCTTGTCCTGGGGATCGCGCAGGCTCCCGTGGATCAGGTAGGGCTTGGGGACGTCATCCGCGGCCTTGCCCTTGCGCGGCTGGTGGATCGGTTCGACGGGTGCCGTGATGTCGGGCCCGTCTCGCGCCCAGGTGAGCACGCCGGTGAGGTCACGAGTCGGGTGTGCTTCGTGCTCGGCATCGGGTCGCGGCGGCCCGTTCGACGACACGTCATCACCGAGCAGGAACCAGGTACCGATCGCGGCAGCCAGCAGCAGCACCACGACCGCGGCCCATGGCGAGCGGCGACGATCGGCTCTGTGTTGTGCGTTCTGCGTGATGAAGCCCCCCGATGATCGTCGGGTCGGCGCGGTTGTCCCCTCGGTGCCGAGGATAGCAAGCCCATGCTGCGGGGTATCGGACACGCGCACCGGGCGGTCACGATCACGTCTCGCCCGAACCCCTCTCCGCGGCGCATACTGGGGCCCCGGATTCGATGGAGGACCCTCGTGATGCGACTCGGACGACAGCTCGTTCTCGGCCTCGTGCCCGCCCTGTTCGGTGTGGTGTTCGTCGCCTCCCCCCCGGCGGGTGCGCAGATCACTGAAGCCGATGCGGTGAAGGAGCTCAAGCAGGAGAGCAAGGACCTGCTCAAGCTTCAGGCCGGGGAGATCAAGGGAGCGCGCACGACGTGGCTGGCCAACTTCAACGCCGTTCAGTCTGAGTTGAAGCAGGGATACGATGCCGGCGCGATCGGCACGCTCTTCAACGGCCTCGATGAGCTGCAGATCGATCTGTGGAACGCGAGCGTCAGCGCCTTGAGTTCGCTCCAGACCGCGGGCTTCTTCAGCCTCATCGAACTGGGCGAAGCCGACGGCACCACGCTCGCCGGCATCTACCCCATGGACTTCTACATGGGTTCGGGGGGGACGGCCTAACGCACGTCCGACAAGATCGAGAAGAACTACAGGGGGGCGTTGGCCCTGGCGCAGAAGAAGGTGAAGGGCCTGAGGAAGAAGGCCGAGAAGAAGGGCACCGCGCTGGCGGTGTACCTCGACACGGCGCCCGGGTTGTACGAAGCCGTCTGGAACGAGGACTCGGCCTTCACGCCGGGCGGCCACGAGTTCACTCTCGATCTGATCGTCGCCGCGAGCGATCTCGACGTGCAGGGCGACGGGCGGATCCTCGCTTCCGGCTGGCAGGGCGATGCCGGGGGCTCGGGTGACGTCGAGGTCTGGATCCAGGGGCCGGCCGGCACCGCGGACATGCTGGCCGTCACGCCCAATCCCGATGGCCGTTGGGTTCGCACGCTCGTCGGCCTGGAAGAGGGCAACTACATCGTGGGCATCCGTCCCGAGGGCCACGACGTGCAGTGGATCTGGAAGACGATCGGCGTGCGCTGAGCGCCTCGGTGCCCGGCCCGCGCGCGTTGCCGGTCGAGCACGGGAGTTGCCGTGTGCCCGGGAGCGATCGCTGCCGTCAGTGCCGTGTGGTCCCGGCCAGGACCTGCTCGATCACCAAGCACGCAGTGCCGGCGCCGTCTTCCGTCCGGATCGCCGGGGCCATGGCCCGTGCCTTGGCCTCGATGCCGTGGTCGCCGAGCAGTTGCGCGAGCCGGGCGCTGAGCCGCGGTGTGGTCAGTCGCCGGCGATCGAGGCGCAGCCCGATGCCGCGGCGTTCGACCCGCAGGGCATTGTCGAACTGGTCGTGGGCGAAGGGGATCACGAGTTGAGACCGCCCCGCGCGCAGGGCCTGGCCCGTGGAGCCGATGCCCCCGGCGTGGATCACGATCGAGGCCGCGTCGAACAGCGGTTGGAGCGGGGTCGAGCGGATGGCCAGCACCGTGTCGGGCAGCTCCGGCGGCGCCGGCCTGTCGCCCAGCACCAGGACGGCCCGTTGTCCGAGTTGCACGGCGGCGCGTGCGGCGCTGGCGTAGAAGTCGCCCGCGGCCTGCACGGACGACGAGCCCAGGGAGAACACGAGCGGCGCCGGTCCGTCGGCCAGGAAGGCGGCCAGTTCCTCGGCGTCGCCGTCTCCACCGAAGTCGCGGTCGTGGAAGGGGAAGCCGCAGGTCGTCGTGGCCGCGGGCCAGTCGGGTTGACGGGCGGCGAACGTCTCCGAGAAGAGCGCCAGCACGCCGTGGGGTGAGTGTTGACCCTCCCACATGGGGTCGGCGTCGGCGTTCAGCCCGAGCTCGGTGCGCAGGGCGCGGATCGGCTCGCTCCAACTCCACGAGAACTTCATCATGCGGCGCAGCAGGAAGCCGATCACTCCCGGCCCGAGCGGTCGGAGTCGCGCGAACCAGGGGATGGGTGGCAGTGCCGGCGGGTCGCTGGGCGAACAGAAGACCATCGGGCTGAGGACCGTCGACACCCATGGCAACCCGGTCGACTCACCGATGATCGGCGCGGCGTAAGTGAGTACGTGGGACACGAGCAGGTCGGCGCCGTCGCACGCGGTCTGCAAGTCGGCGTGTGCGTCGCGCAGGCTCGGCAGCAGCAGCTCGCGCACGACGCGTTCGGTGCCGCGCCGCGGATCCATCAGTCGCAGGAACGTCTCGGTGTCGTCGAAGGCCACGTCGGGACGCACCGCTGCGAACTCCAGGCCCAGGTCCTCGACGTCGCGCCGGTAACTCTCCGGCGCCGCGATCACCGCGGTGTGGCCGCGCTGCAGCAGCCGCTCGCCGATGGCGAGATAGGGGAAGACGTCCCCGTACGAACCGAAGGTGGTCAGGACGAAGCGTGCCACGGAACCCCCTGCGCTGCGCGCTGAGTTGATCTTTGCGCAGCATGACATGCGCCCGCGCACCGGGTCACGCGAGATCGCTAGCCCGGACTTCTCACCAGCTCCTGCTGCGGACACGCCTGGCGCTGCAGGGCTGCGTCGATCGACGCTTTCGGTGCTCGACGGGGTGTCACCCCGCCTCCGCGCAGAAAGCGACGACGCTCCTTGCCCTCCAGCACCAGTCGCACCCTCGCGACGAAGCTGCTGAGAAGTCCGGGCTAGAGGGCGCGTCGGGGGCTGATCAGCGCGTTGGCCGCGAGCAGACCACCCACCAGGGACACCGCCACCAGCAGCATGCGGAACGCGGCCTGCATGCCCGCCGTGGTGTCGTGCTCCAGGAAGAAGGCCAGGCTCTGGAAGCCCATGCTGCCGGGAACGAGCAGCAGGATGCCGGGCATGAGCGTCACCGAGGCGGGGCGTCGGGCGAAGCGCGCGAAGAGGTTGCTGAAGCCTCCGATGACGGTCGCGCCCGCGAAGGCACCGAGCTCGGGCCCGAGGAAGTCGGAGCCTGCGCGGGCGGCGACGAAACCAGCGATGCCTGCGACGTAGACCCATGCGAACTCGCGCGTGCGCACCTGGAACAGCACGGCGAAGGCGACCGGTGCCACCGAGAGCGCGGCCCACAGGGTCCAGGCGGGCAGCGGCGGTTCACCGGCAGCCGACGGAGCGACGAGCGCTTCGGGCCAGGCGAGGCCCGCAACGGAGCGGGCCAGCGCGACGCCGAAGATGATCGTGAGGAACACCGTTGCGGCGCCGGCGAGGCGCGCCACGCCCGACACCAGGTGGCGGGTGGCCAGCTCGATCATGGCCACCGTGAGCGTGAGCCCGGGTAGGAGCACGATCAGCGCACTGAGCGTGACGATGTGGTCCGACATCGGCGTCAGCAGGCGTGCGACGGCGACCGCGAGGAAGGCGACCACGAACGCGGCCAGGGGCTCGAACAGCCCGACTTCGTTGCTGCGCCGCGTGACGCCGCGTGCGAGCACACCGGTGATCAGTCCGAGCACGAGCGACAGGATGATCTCGGCCGCGCCGCCGCCGAGGAAGCGCGCGGCCGTCGCCGACGCCAGGCCGTGACTGAGCACCCACGCGGCCGGGCCGAATCGCGGAGCGGCGGCGGCGATCCGATCGAGCCGCGCCCGGCCAGCGGTTGCGTCGATGTCACCGTGCAGCACGGCGTCCACGGCCTCGTCGAACTCCACCAACTTGCCGAGGTCGACCTCGCCGGGCTCCACGCGCAGCAGGTGCGTGCGCTGGTCGTGCGTGTCACCGAAGGCCACCAGCAGCGACGTGGGCGTGGACAGGAACTGGGCCTGGACCCCGAGCTCGGCCGCCGTGCGCTCGAGCACGCGTTCCAGCCGGTGCACCGGCGTGCCGTACCCGTGGAGCAACTCGGCCATGCGCAGCAGGAAGCTGCAGCGCGGGTCCGCTTCGGCGGGGCGGTGGTCGGGCCGCACCGGGACCTTGGCCGGGTCGGGCTTGAGCTGGTCGCGTGCCCCGTGCCTGCCCTGGCCGCCCGACGGACCCTGGCCGGGCAGGCCACCTGTGGCCCAGGGCTTGATCGGTTGGAAGGTCTTGGGGGCAAACTTCATGCGGCTCTCGAGTTCGTGTGTAAACTACGTTCGTTTACGCGAACTGACAGCGAATAGGCTTCGGATGGCGCTCCCTTCTCGCCCGCTTGACCGAATCGATGCCGAGATCCTGGCCCATCTGCGGAAGGATGCTCGGTTGTCCAACAAGGAGCTGGCCGGCCGGGTCGGCTTGGCGCCCTCGACGTGTCTGGTGCGCACCCAGCGCCTGATCGAGGAGGGCGTGCTGCGGGGCTTCCACGCCGACGTGGCGCCCGAGGCCCTGGGGCTGGGCCTGCAGGCCATGATCTCGGTGCGCCTGTCGGGCCACGATCGGGAGGCGATCGTCGCCTTCCGCGAACACGTCATGGCGCTCGACGAAGTGCTCGAGGTGTTCTACGTCGGCGGCTCGGAGGACTTCCTCGTGCGCGTCGCCGTGCGCGACACCGAGCACCTGCGCGTGCTCGTACTCGACGGCATCACCGCCGACCAGCCGGTGCGTCACATCGAGACGGCGATCCTGTTCGAGCACCAGCGCAAGTGGGACCTGGGCGAGTTGGGGCGCATCGAGTGAGACTGACCTGCCGGTGCTGATCATCGGGGTGGCCGTGCTCGCGCTGCTCGGCGCCGTGGTCTTCGTCAAGGCGCGCTGAGCCGGTTCGAGGTCGGGCCCCGGCACGGGCCGGTCGCGCCGCAGCGAGCGCCCGTCACAGCCCGGGCTCGACCACGATCGCTTCGGAGATCTTGTTCCAGTCGGGCGGGTGGTGCTTGAAGACGTACTGGGTGTGCACCAGGTACTGGGATCTCACGACGGCGGCCCGTTCGGCGGTCGACATGGCGCTCACGCAGTCGAACAAGGTCGCCTCGTGGCGGTTCGAGTCGTGCCGGAAGGAGTAGGGGATCTTGCCGAAGGACGACTGGGGGTTGGGCGCGAAGTAGGTCCTGTAGTCGAGGAACTCGAAGTTCGTGACGTCGTACGTGATCAGCTTGATCGCGGGGTTGTTGTCGTGGCCCGGCGTCACCGCGGGGATCGAGACGGCCACCTCCTTCAGGACGCCGTTGCCGTCGAGCCAGGTGTAGAAACCATCCATGTGGGTGTGGGCCGTGATCACGCCGCGGATCGTCTTCTGCGTGTGGGGGTAGACCGTGGCCAGGAAGGCATCGAGGATCGACTCGGTGCTCGCCGTCGACGAACCCCACTTGCCCTTCACGTCGAGCGATGAACTCCAGGTCGTCTTCAGGTCGTCGTCGGGCCCTTGCGTCCCGTGGGAGTGGGCGTCGAGTCCGGGGGGCACGTGCATCGCCAGCAGCACGGCTTCGGGCGGCGTCGCGTCGGCTGCGTCGGCCAGTTGTTGCCCGACCCACGTGAGCTGGTCTGCGGCGACGGTGCTCTGGTCCGACCCGAAGTAGCCGCTGGTGAACATGACCGTGTTCATCACGATCAGGCGCAGGCCCCCTTGGCTTCCGAGCGGATAGGCCGAGTAGTAACCGTGCTTGCTCGAACCGCCGGAGAGCAGGCAGGCCCTGGTCGAGCCGCTGCACGACGCATCACCGTTGATCAGCGGCCAGCCCTGGCCCGGGTCCTGCTCGAACGGTGTGCCCCACGGATCACCCGTCTTGGGGTCGGTCGAGTCGCTCGTGAACGGGCCGTAGTCGCCCTCGATCGAGTCGTTGTTGCCGGGTACATAGAACAACGGCGGGCCCGCCGACCCCACGGTCGTCCGCAGTCCCTGGAGCACGTCCTTCACGTCACCCGCTCGCTCGGTCGGGGTCACGGAGTGGCTGCCTGTGCTGTGCCGAGGGAGGTCGCCCACGTAGATCACGAAGGTCGGCTTGGTCGTGCTGATGAGCGCTCCCAGCTCCTTCTGTGCGGTGTGCCAGAGGCCCGTGCCCGTGTCCGCCCCGTACTGCGACCAGCCGGTGCGGTTGTCGAGGTGCACGTCGGAGATGGCGAGGAACGCGTTCGACACCACTGCCGGTGGTGGTGGCGCGTTGACGGCCGGCGTTGCCTGGGCCGACGAGTCGCAACTCGTGACGACGGCGACGAACGCCAGGCTGAGGAAGGTCCGAAGGCGACGTCGTGGCTCATGCATGCATCCCGTCTCCACGCTCTTCTCTCCCGGAGTTGCATCCTGATCCAGAGTCGATCAGGGGCGACGCACGTGCCGCGCGAAGCTCCCTTTCTCGAGTGTCTCCCCACAAGGCCTGCCGTCGGAGGCAGAGGGCCTGCGTTCAGGGCGTCGCCCCGAACAGTGCATTGCTCGCCGCGAATCCCACCGGCCCTGCGGGATCGCTGATCCAGTACTGCAGGTAGAGCTCGGTGCCCGACGGCAGCCCGGTGGGAAACGCGCCCCCGATCACGAGTGTACCCACCGGCCCCGTGGGCAGCCCGAAGAAGAGCTGATCGAGGGCGGGCACGAGCGTGCCGCCCTTGAACGGCGCGTTCAGGGCGCTCAGTCCGCTGACCAGCACCGCCGTGCTGTTCTCCAGGGCGGCGGTGAGGCTGAGGCTGATGACCTCGTCCCCCACGAGCGCGCCGCTGCCCGAGAGCGTGGGGACGCCGTGCGCGCCGGCCAGGCCGCTGCCGAGGTCGCTCCACGGGCCGGGCCGCAGATCGAGGAACCACAGCGCGCCGTAGTCGGACGCACTGCCGCCTTGCGCGACGTCGAGGTCGTCGTCACCCGGGGCGGCGACGACGAGGTCGACGTTCCCGTCGCCGTCGATGTCCCCCAGACCCTCGCAGGCTGCGCCCAGGCGGTCGAGCGTGTCGAGGTCGCCGGTGAAGCCCGCCATCTGCTCGGTGATCATCACGTGGGACGACAACTGGCCGCCCGCACCGAGCATCAGCACGAACAGCGCTCCGTGTTCGAAGCCCGGCGGGATCGAGTGTCCCGGCGCACCCACGGCGAGGTCGCCGAAGCCGTTGGAGTCGACGTCGCCGAGGGCGCTGATCGCGAAGCCGAAGCGATCGCCGTTGGTCAGATCGCCCGCGAGCAGGGAGTCGTCGATCTCGAACTTGTCCTTCACGGTCCCGTCTGCGTTGAGGAACAGGATCCACACCGCGCCCCGTTCGCCGAACGGGCCGCCCGCGCCGTTGTCACCGACCGCGCCCACGGCGATGTCGACCACGCCGTCGCCGTCGGCGTCGCCCAGTGACGCCACCTCGGTGCCGAACTGATCACCGTCGCCCAGGACCGGACCCAGCCCGCCTTCGAGATTGCTGATCTTCTGTTGGCCGATGACGGTGCCGTCCGGTTGCAGCAGCAGGATCCAGACGGCGCCCGAGTTGTCGCGCAGGTCGTCCTCCAGCGGTGCACCCACGGCGACATCCGGCGTGCCGTTGCCGTCGAGATCGCCGAGGTCCGCCAGCCCGTGACCGAAGCCGGGCTGCACCGTGCCCACGAAGCCCCCGACGTCGGAGCCGATGACATGCGTCGCGATGGCGCTGAAGTCGGCGTCCAGGAAGGCGATCTCGATCTCCTCTCCGAAGCCGCCGAACGGGGGGCCGATCGCATCGCTCAGGACCAGGTCGGTGGTGCCGTTGCCGTCCATGTCGCCCAGGGCGCGGATGTGGCGGGCGACGAGTCCGGTGTCCACGGGCAAGAGGACCGAGGCATCGGCCTGCAGCGGCAGGACGTGGATCGTGCCGGCGGTGTTCACGGCCAGGTCGGTGACTCCGTTGCCGTCGACGTCGCCGAGGGTCGTGAGCACGCCGCCCGCCCCGTCGTCCAGGAGCGCGACGCGACCGATGAGCTCGGTGACGTCCAGTTCGAGCTCGCTCTTCACCGAACTGTTGAGCGCGAGGAACAGGGTCCAGGTGGTGCCCGCGAAGGTGCCCGCACCGTCGTCGCCCGGGGCGCCCACGGCCAGGTCGAGTCGGAAGTCTCCGTCGAGGTCGCCCAGCGGGGCGAGGGACGAGCCGAAGGCGTCGCTGCTCAGCAGCAGCCCGCCGAAGTTGCCCGCGAACTGACTGATCTTGAGCTGGGACGTGACCGTGCCGTCGGCCGCGAGGAACAGGTTGTAGAGCGCGCCGCGGTTGATGCCGGCGCCGTCGTCGTTGCCCGGCGAGCCGACACTCAACTCGACCAGGCCGTTGCCGTCCACGTCGCCCAGTCGCGCCAACGCGAAGCCGAAAGCGTCGTTCTCCGCGAGCAGACCGGTGAACCCCCCGCTCGTCGCGCTGATCTTGGTGTGCGACGCAACCGTGCCGTCGGCTTCCAGGAACAGGATCCAGACCGCCCCTTCGTCGTCGTTGCCCACGCCGTCGTCGTCGCCCGGCGCGCCGACGGCCAGGTCGGGCACGCCGTTGCCGTCCAGGTCGTCCACGGGGGCCAAGGCCGCGCCGAACCCGTCGAGCGGGTCGAGCGTGCCGGTGAAGCCGCCCGTGCCCGCGGCGATGAGCTGTTCGTCACGCACGCTGCCGTCGGTGTTCAGGAACAGGATCCACACGAAGCCCTCGCTGGCCGGGAAGCCGCGCACGCCGACGGCCAGGTCGACGGTGCCGTCACCGTCGATGTCGCCCACGTTGGCGAGGCTCGTGCCGAAGCTGTCGTTGTCGGCGATCGTGCCGCCGAAGCCGCCCTCGTCGTCATCGATCTTCTGGGTGCTCTTCACCGTGCCGTCGGCGTTCAGGAACAGGATCCAGACGGCGCCGCGATTGACGCCGCCGCCCTGGCTCTGGCTCGGTTCGCTCACGGCCACGTCGGGCACGCCGTCCGCGTCGAGGTCGCCCAGCCCCGTCACCGCCCGGCCGAAGGTCGAGCCGGGGTGCACATGCGGGGGCAGTCCCTCGTTGGAGGAGATGCGCTGCGCCGCCCGTGTGGTGCCGTCGCTGTTGAGGAAGCGCACCCAGAACGAACCGAGCGGCGCCTCCGCCGTGCCCACGCCCAGGTCGACGACACCGTCGCCGTCCACGTCGCCGAGCTGGGCGAGTGCAAACCCGAACTGGCTTCCCGCGTCGACCGCCGAACCCAGGATCAGCCCCTCGGTGTGCCCCAGCTTGGACTGCTCCACGACTTCTCCGGGCATGGACTGAGCCGTGACCGGGAGCGTCAGGGTGAGCAGCAGTGAGGCCTGTCGTTGCCATCCGTGCATGGGGGTTCCCCAGGGGGCTGTTGCGGCATCCCTGTGCCCAGTCTGTGGCAACATCGCCGTGGCGTCGAGGTGTGTAGCGTAAGTGTCGTGCGGCGTCAGTCGAGCGCTCGTGCCGGGCGCAGGCCCAGGCTGTGGCTGCGATAGGCGGGTGCGCCGCTCCAGCGGTGTGACGAGCGGGCCAGCGGGGGCGGGTTGAAGTAGCCGCCGCCCCGGGCGACCCGGGTGCCGTCGCCGGGCACGTCGCCGGTGGGTCGCCGTTCGCCGTCGCCGTCGGCCGGGTCCACGTCGTACGGCAGGAAGGCGTCGCGGCACCACTCCCAGACGTTGCCGTGCATGGCGTGCAGGCCGAAGTCGTTGGGTGCGTGGCGGTCGACGGGCGCGTGCACCACGCAGCCGTCGTCGAGCTCGAGCGCCACCGCCATCTGGTAGTTCCAACCGCGTGCGCCCCCGTTGTATCCGGCGAACAGGTCGGCCAGGTTGGCCACCGTGTCGAGCGCGCCGGCGTCGTCGCCACAAGACCAGGGCGTGCTCGTGCCCGCGCGACAGGCGTACTCCCACTGTGCTTCGGTCGGGTGCTGCAGGTCGAACCAGGCCAGCACCTCGGCGCCTCGCTCCCAGCTCACCGTCTCCACCGGGTGCACCAGGGTCATGGTCTCGACGCCGTGCTCGGGCGGTGCGAAGTCGCTGGGGTTCTCGTTCGTGATGCGCAGCCACTGGGCCTGGGTCAGCTCGTACTTCGAGAGCAGGAAGGGCGTCAGCTCTACTGGGCGCACGGGGGCCTCGTGGGGCTCGGCGAAGCCGTCGTGGTGAGCTGCGCCTGGGTCCACCTTCTGGGCGCCCATCGTGAACGTCCCCCCGGGCAACAGCACGAACACCAGGCTGCTGTCGACGTCGAGGACGAGCTCGCCGTCTGCGCCGACGACGGGCGCCTCGCCGCTGCGCACGTGCCAGAACTCCCACAGGCCCGAGTGAGGGTCGGGGCGCAGCGGGACGAGTCCGAGCTGGGGTGTGATCAGCATCCCGCCGTAGTGCGGGCTGGCGGCGACGGCGTCGATGGCGTCGGCCCAGGCCGGCGCGTGATCCCCGATCGACCGCTGCTCGATGTCGCCCGCGTAGGCGATGCGACGCTCCACGTTGGCGAAGGTCGCGCCGAACGGATCGTCGCTGCTGAAGCTGCGCAGGTCGTTCACGAGGCCGGCCAGGGTCCCGCGCCACCAGGCGATGTCCTCACCCTCGGTGTCCTCCGCGTGTGCCAGGGTGACCAGCTCCGCCAGCTTGCTCTCGTGGCGGGGCAGGCGGGCCACGAGCTGCAGGGCGCGTCGGCGCCAGGCATGCAGGTCGTCCAGGCGATGGGGGTGCGCGGGCCAGAGGGCCGGCATCTCGGTGAGCAGGTCGTCCAGCGTCTTCACGTCCGAGAGGCTCAGGATGTCGTCGAGGCGTTGAGCGTCGCGCCTGGCCGAGGTCACGAACACGCCGAGGGCCATCAGCAGTGCGCCGGCCACGGCGAGGCCGGCGCCGACGCCCACCCGGTGGCGGCTGACGAACCTGGCCGCGCGGTAGCTCCACTCGTCGGGGCGCGCACGCACGGGCATGCCGTCGAGGAAGCGGCTGATGTCCTCGGCCAGCTCGGCCACCGACGGGTAGCGACGCTCCGGCTCCCGGGACAGTGCCTTCAACACGATGTTGTCCAGGTCGCCGGCGAGCTTGCGGCGCAGTGTGCGCGGTGCCTCGGAGCGCAGCCCGCTCAGCGCGGCGGGGTCGAGCGTGCGTACTACGCCGTCGCGGTCCGACGTCTTTCCCGGTTGGCCTACGATTGTGCTCGGTCGGGGCGGGTCCCGCTCGCACACGGCGGCGCGCAGCTCGTCGGCCGAGCGGGTGTCGGCGGACTGGGGGTGGCGGCCCGCCAGCAGCTCGTACAGGATCACGCCCAGGGCGTACACGTCCGTGGCGGTGGTGACGGCTTCGCCGCGCAGTTGCTCCGGGCTGGCGTAGCGCGGTGTGAGCGGTGTCGACTCGGGCGCGGTGAGCGCGGGGTCGAACTCCGGGTCGAGCACCTTGGCGATGCCGAAATCGAGCAGGCGCGGCACGCCCCGCTCGTCCACCAGGATGTTGCTCGGCTTGAGGTCGCGGTGCACCACGAGGTTGCGGTGGGCGTAGTCCACGGCGCTGCACACGTCGAGGAACAGGGACAGACGTGCGTCGACGTCGAGCCGCTGCTCATCGCAGGCCGTGTCGAGTGGCTGTCCGTCCACGACCTCCATGGCCAGGTAGGGCAGGCCGTCGTCGGTCTCGCCCCCGTCGAGCAGGCGTGCGATGTGCGGGTGCTCGAGGCGTGCCAGTGTCTGGCGCTCGTGCCGGAAGCGACTCAGGATCGCATCGGTCGCCAGACCGCGGCGGATCAGCTTGACCGCCGCCCGCATCTCGAACTGTCCGTCGGCGCGGGTGGCGAGGTAGACCTTGCCCATGCCGCCTTCGCCCAGGGGGGATTGCAGTTCCCAGGCGCCCACGCGCCGACCGATGTTCCCGTCAGTCGGCCGGCTTTCCGATGATGCAGCGCCGTCCGCGTCGCCCATGGCCAGGCCCAGCGTGTGCGCGGACGGCGGTTCGATGAACGTCTCGGCGTCGGCGTCGGCCGAGAGCAGCTGCTCCACCTCGACGCGCAGCTCGTCGTCGTCGCCGCAGGCGTTCTCGAGGTAGGCCGCGCGGGTCTCCGGCGAGCGCTCGGCCGCTTCGTGGAACACCTCCTCGATGCGACTCCAGCGCTCGGTGTCGGAGGACATGCGGGTTCGCTCTCAGCGGCGGATGGGCCGGGCGCCGAAGGGTCTTGCTCAGGGCGTGGTGGCCCGCAGGGCATTGGACAGCGCCACGTTCGCCTTGGCCACCGGATCCTGGATGGCGTATTGGAACCAGAACTGGCTGTCGGCGGGAACCCCGGCGGGCCACTCACCCTGGATCGGGATCGCGCCGCCGCCGTTGGTGACCAGGTTGAACGTCGCCAGCCAGGGATGGGCCTGGAGCGTGCCGCACTTGAACGGGACCGGCAGGTTCTGGGCGGACACGAACAGCAGGGTGATGGCGTTGGGCGCGGCTTCGTCGAGGTCGATGCTCATGGGTGTGTTGGGTTGCAGCGTGCCCGCGCCCACGAGGTCGGGGGTGCCCTGGGTGCCGGCGAGCGAGAAGCCCAGGTCGGCCCAGGGACCGTCGCTGACCGACACGATCTCGCCCGTGACGTTGCCCTCGTCATCGCGGGCCAAGACGTTGTAGATACCCAGGCTGGAGGGCCCGCTGGGGAAGGTCGCCGTGCCGGTCTGGTCGGTGTAGAGGGAACCGAAGACCTCGGGTGGCGAACCGGGCGCCGTGCCCTCCTTCCAGATCGAGACGAGGATGCCCTCGAGCGGCTGGTTGTTGCCGTCCACGACCTGGTACGCGAGCGTGCAGTTGGGACCGACGCACACCTCGACCTCGGTCGGTCCCAGGATCTGCAGCGGGCTCGGCGCGCCGCGCCGCACGCGCATGGAGGGATCGCCCAGCAATAGGTACATCCACGGGTTGAGGCTCGGGACCGCGTCCTGCGTCTGCTGCTCGGCCCAGGCGATGGTGTGGCCGTGGATGTTGAGCCCCTTGTCGTACAGCGCCTCGAACATGCGCTTGTCCAGCTCGTGGTTGGGCACCGTGCCCGACACGGTGGTGGACCCGTAGTGGGCCACCGCGCCGCCCAGGGTGTGTTCCATCCAGGTCTCGCCGATGGAGTCGGCGGACGTGCCGTCGTCGAAGTCGAGGTTGGCGTTGGTGCAGTTGAAGGCCCACACGACGGGCAGGTCGAACGGGTTGCTCAGCTCGAGCACCTGGTTCTTGTGGAAGTCCTGACCCAGGAGGTTCCAGTCCGACCACGTGCTCGTCGTACCGTGGCCGCGATAGGCCACCAGGCCCAGGCCGGCCTCGATGTCGTCCTGCACGTTGGCATTCGAGCTGGTGAACGACGAGCCGTAGCGCTTGAGGAACGTCGGCGGCACGGCGTAGCTCGCGTTGGCCACCTCTTCCTGGGCGCCCTCGTACTTCTCGGGTGAGTCTTCTTCGTGGGCCACGAGCAACGCGCGCTCGTAGTGCCCGGCCATGTTCGGCGACAGCTCGTAGTCGATGATCTTCGCCACCTGGTTGGTCACGTCGGCCGCGTCGTCCACGCTCAAGCGCCCGACCCAGACCTCTTCGTCCAGGTCGCCATCGCCCGGCGACCCGTAGAGATCGTCGCCGAGCTTGCTGTCGATGGTGGGCGAGGGGCACAGCGGGATCTCGTCGGTGTCGCCCACCAGCAGGCAGTAGTGGTCGGCCCAGGCCGAGCCGGCCTGGTACCAGCCGTCGATGGCGCCGCGGATGTTGCCGCAGATGCCCGTGGTCTGGGCCGTGGTGAGCACGGTGAGCGAGAAGCCCATGGATTGCTTGTGGATCAGGAACGGCTCGAGCGCCACGAGGTACTCGGCCGGGGTGATGACCAGGTAGCGGCCGACGTAGTTCACGTCGTTGGCCTGGAACGAACCGGTCGTCTCGTCCCAGTTGAGGAAGACCTTGGTGGCCAACGTGAAGCGGTCCTTGGTCATGAGCGGGAAGGCCGGCCCGCCACCGGTGTGGGTGTAGTGGTAGCGCAGGTGTGCACCGATCAGCATCACGCCCGTGGCCGGGTTCCAGTTGGCGGGCAACAGTTCGAGCGCGGCGGTGGGGATCGTGCCCAGTGTGGTGGTGGTGGGCACGACGGTCGGGGGCGCCGGCGGCCAGGGTGTGGCCGACGCGTAGATCGCCGCGTCCTTCGTGAACTGTTCCGGGGTGCCGTCGGGATCACCCGGGCCGGGGTCATTGGTGGGGTCGATGGCCTCGTCGAGTTCGGGGGTGGCGTAGGGCCACACGAGCAGGTTGGGCACGACGCGCACGTCGATGGGCGAGATGGACACGAGTTGTGCGCTCGCCGCGCCGGTGGCGATGGCCAGGCGCGGACGAACGGCCGGCAGGTCGGGCGCGCCCGGCTGTGCGATCACGCCCAGGCCGGGTACGCGGATGCGCTGGTAGGTCAACGCGTCGCCACCGATGACATCCTTGGTCCAGTAGCCGTGGATGCGCAGATCGAAGAAGGACTGGTTCTCGTCCGATGCGATCCGATCGAAGACCAGCTGGGCTTCGGTGCCGGGTGCGGCGCCCGGGGTGAGCGGGACCCAGACCTGGGCGGCGAGCTGGGGACCGGCGAACAACACGGCTCCCAGCGCGATCAGCTGGCAGAGCAGGTGGGGGATGGGGGACGGGCGGGGGCTGGTGTCGGAGGGGGGCATGGCGTCACGCGTGTCGTTGGAGTGATGGGTTCGAGTGTTCACGCACGGTCTGCGTCGGCAGCCCGACAGGTTTCTTCGCGTTTCCTGGGGATCGGCTCGGCGGGTACCGAGGGCTTTCACCGGTTCGTTCCGGCGTCGGCTGAACCGGCCACCTCGCGCCGCAGCCAGGCCTTGGCCAGGCGCCAGCCGCGCTCGACGGTGCGGGTGGAGACGTCGAGCACACGCGCCGTCTCCTCGGCGCTGAGGCCGGCGAAGAAGCGCAGCTCGACGATCTGTCGCTTGGTGTCGTCCACCCGGGCGAGTTTGTCGAGGGCTTCGTCGAGGGCCAGCAGATCGTCGGCGCGCTCCTCGAACAGGGCGGCCGCCTCGAACAGGGTCTCGCGCTGCCGGTCGCCGCCGCGTTTGAGCGCGCGCCGGTCTCGGGCGTGATTGACCAGGATGCGGCGCATGGCGGTGGCGGCGATGGCCAGGAAGTGGGAGCGGTTCTCCCAGTTCTGTTCGCGCTGGTCCACGAGCCGCAGCCAGGCCTCGTTGACCAGCGCGGTGGCCTGCAACGTGTGTCCCGGCGACTCGCGGCGCAGGCTGCGCTCGGCGAGCGTGCGCAGCTCCTCGTAGACCAGGGGCAGCACGCGGTCGAGAGCGTCCTTGCCGCCCTCGCGACACTCACCCAGCAGACGCGTGACGTCGCCGTGCATGCCTCTCCTCTGTGCTCGTGTGCCCACCGCCCGGAGGCATCGCGCCCGCGGCCCGGCCGCCGTCGTGAGGGCCAGTCTAACCGGGGCGGGCGCGGCCCTGCGTGGCTCGGGACCCGGGGGGCCGACGACGACGTTTTTTTCGGGGGTTCGCTGTCGGGTTGGGCGGCGCAACCGGGCGTTGAGGGACAGATCGGGGTGCGGACACCCCGCAACGAACAAGAGAAGAGAGCGGAACAGAACGATGAGTACCTTCTTCCAGCGTCCCAGTGCACCTCGACTGGCTCACCTGATCCCGTTGGCGCTCGTGCTGGCGTCGATGGCGGGGACCGTCGACGCCCAGCAGCCGTGGAACCGCCGCGTGGCCGAGATCGCCATGGTGCCGGCCCCCACGCCGACGGAACCCACCCGGCACGAGATCCACGTGGTCTGGCGCGTGGGGTTGGGCCAGCCGAACAGCATCGGCCTCGACCTGTCCACCGAGGTGATGATCATGCGCAACGGTGTCCCACTCGAGACCAAGACCACCGACATCATGGTCAACCCGGGCGGCGGCTTCTGTTCGCCGTGCTCCGGCGGCTGCGGTGAGGGCATCGTCAACGGCCTGGCGGCGACGCTGTTCTGCGTCGACTCCAACGGCTGTGGCTGCGACTTCCTGCCCTTCACCAGTTCGAGCGCCGCGCCGCTGGCTCCGGGTGACGAGATCATGGTGCTGTTGCGGCCGTCGCCCGGTGCGGCGCCCGACGGCGACCAGAGTGACGACGTGATGGCCCGCACCTACGACGGCACCCCGGTCTTCTGGGATCGCCGCATCCGCTCGCTGGATGTCGTGCCCTCACCGGGAGCCGGTGATGGCATCGGGGACAGCAGTTTCTTCGACGTCTGGATCGAGTGGGACGTGGCCACCTCCGGCATCTTCGCCACCCACGACATCACGCCCAGCTTCGAGGTCCAGGTGAACGGCGACACGGCCGCCATCTTCGAGCTGCCCTGCGGCCCGTGGATCCTCAACCCCGGCAACAACTGCGCGATCTTCTGCGACAACTCGATCTGCGCGTCGATCAGCTGCAGCGGCCACGGCACCAAGATCATGCGCTGCCAGTTCTACGAGTTCCCCGGGTACGACGGCTGCGCCTGTCAGCCGGAGAACGCGTGCCTGGAGATCATCCCGGGCCTGGCGCTCGTTCCGGAGGACGAGGTGGTGGTGATCCTCAAGCCCGTGCCGGGCGCACTGCCCGAGCTGCCCGGGTTCGGAGAGAACGACCAGGAAGCCGAAGGTGCCTGGCGCGACATGGGTCACGCCCTGGCCGGCACTCACGGCGATCCCGCAGCCGTCGGCAACGGGACGCTGGTGGGTGGCACACCGGTGATGGTGAGCCTGCTCCACGCTCGCGAGAACAGCACGGCCTACCTGGTGGTCGGTGTGAACGCGGTGTTCGCGCCCTTCAAGGGCGGCATGCTCGTCCCCGATCCGAACGCGCCGGGCTTCTTCGTGGCGCTGCCGACGGGTCCGATCGGCGTGATCGACGTGCCGGGTGTGTGGCCGCTGGGTCTGCCCGCCGGCTTCAGCGTGTTCTTCCAGTGGTGGATCCAGGATCCCGCCGGCCCGGTGGACTTCGCGGCCAGCAACGCGCTCTCGGCCACGACTCCGTAGGAGCCGAGCAGGTGTGTTTCGGCGTGTGAGGGCGGTCGGACTGCGCCCCGCCCGACCCGGCACAGTGAGGGGCCCGGCCTGCACGGCCGGGCCCCTTCGTGTTGGTAGAGTGACCGCCGTCTCGCAAATCCGGGGGAGGCACATGGCGGCACGCAAGAAGGCCACGCGCAAGAAGGCCACGCGCAAGAAGGCCACGCGCAAGAAGGCCACGCGCAAGAAGACGGCGCGCAAGAAAGCAGCGCCGAAGCTCGCGCGGGTGCCGGTGCGGGCCCGGACGGCCTACAAGCTGCACGACGATGCGGTCGAGGAGGCGCTCTTCAGCGGCGAGCATCGCGACCTGCTCGAGGCGTACTTCGGCGAGAACGGCTACGAGGAACTCGTGGCGCTGAAGCGCAAGGCGCGCGGGCGCGCTCGTCGCGGCGGTCCGCGCGTGCTGATCCTGCCCGGGATCATGGGCTCCAAGCTGGGCACCAAGGGGGCCCTGTTCGACGACGCCCTGTGGCTCGACCCGCTCGACGTGGTCCGGGGCAACCTGACCGACCTGGCCCTCGGAACCGGTGATCCGGACGTGGTCCCCCTGGGCGTGATCCTGCTCGCCTACCTCAAGCTGAAACTGCAGCTCGAGCTACGCGGCTTCGACACGGCCTTCCACCCGTTCGACTGGCGTCGCTCACTGGTCCACCTGGGCACCGAACTGAGACGGCGCGTCCTGGAGGAGACCGAGCGCCACGGGCGGGTGAGCCTGGTGGCCCACAGCATGGGTGGGCTCGTCTCGCGCACGGCCCTGAAGCTCCTGGGGCGGCAGCGTGACAAGGTGCAGCGGCTGATCATGTTGGGTACGCCCAACTTCGGTTCGTTCGTTCCGGCGCAGGCGTTGCGTGGCACCTACTCGATCCTGACCAAGCTGGACTTCCTCGACCTCCGGCACAGCGCCGAGGAACTCGTGAACGAGGTCTTCGCCACCTTCCCCGGCCTGTACGAGATGCTGCCGGCCCGCGCGAAGTTCTCGACCCTCGACCTCTACGACGCCGGCACCTGGCCCGACACGGGACCGCGACCCGTGCCCGGCCTGTTGGATGGCGCCCCCGCGGCGCAGGAGCGCATGGCCCCAGGCAGCGAGCGCATGGTGATGATCGCCGGCGTGGGGCAGGAGACCACCACGGGCGTGGAGCTGCGCGACGGCGACTTCCAGTTCAGCGCATCGCTGCGCGGCGACGGAACGGTGCCGCTCGACTTCGCCCTGCTGCCGGGCGTCAAGCAGACCTACTACGTCGAGGAGTCCCACGGCAGCCTGCCCAACAACGGCAAGGTCGGTCGCGCGGTGGCGGAGATCCTCGAGCGCGGCGAGACGTCGCAGCTGGACACGTCGTGGGCGCCCAAGCGGCGCGTCGGGTCGTGGCCCGTGCGCGCCACGGCGGCGCCGGCCGCGTTCGCGGGGCGCACGCGCGGTGAACTCGGCGCGAACGACTACCGGCAGTTGCTCGAGGAAGTGGCGGCGCCGATGAGCACCGGCGCCGAGCCCACGCTGGCGCCCGGCACCGCCCTGCGCGTGTTCGGCACGAGCGCCCAACCGATCGTCGTCGGTCGCCGCAAGCAGCACCGCCTCGACATCTACCTGGCGCACGGCAGCATCACCCAGGTGCGCACTCGCGCCATCGTGCTGGGTCTCTTCCGCGACGTGGAACCGGGGGGCGCCGCGCGGGCGATCGATGCCGCCCTGGACGGCGCCATCACCGAGTTCACCACGCGCCGCATGTTCGACGGAAAGCTGGGCGAGGTGTTCCTGCTGCCCGCGGGCCAGCAGCGCATCCGCTCCGAGTTGTGCGGCTTCGTGGGCCTCGGTTCCTTCGACGAGTTCAGCGACGACGTGCTGCGTCTCGCGGCCGAGAACCTCGTGCGCACGCTCACGCTCACCGGGGTGCAGGACTTCGCCACGGTGCTGATCGGTTCGGGTTCGGTGACGAGCCTGCGGGAATCGCTGCGCAGCCTGGTGGAGGGTGTGTTCTCGGGCATCAGGGACGTGGACGCACGCTCGCGCCTGCGCTCGGTGACGTTGTGCGAGATGGACTCCGAGCGCTACGAGACGATGCGCAACGAGCTGCTCTCGCTGTCGACCACGTCGCTGTTCGACGACGTCGAGGTCACGCTGGAGGAAGTCGACCTGCCGGTCGAGCCGGAGGCGCCCGAGGTGACCCGCGCGCGGCTCGTCGTGGCGGCTCCCGAGCCGACCTACCTGATCATGCGCGAGGAGCGCAGCGGCCGGCGCAAGCTGGACTACCGCGCGTCGGTGCTCACCTCCGGCGGCAAGGCGACCGTCGTCACCGACACGATCGAGGTGTCCCGGTCCGCGCTCGAGGACCACCTCGACTCGATCGCGTGGCTCACGGCGGGCGAGCTGAAGGCGTTCGGCGCCGCGCTGGCCGGCCTCGTGCTGCCCGACTCGGTGTCCCAGATCCTCTCGCGCGAGCGGGAGCGGCCGCTGGTCGTCGTGAACGACGCCGGGACGTCACGCATCCCCTGGGAGACCTTGTGCCTGGGCGGCTGGTTCCCCGCGGGGGAGGCCGGGCTGGTGCGCAAGTACGCCGCGGAGAACATGTCCGTGGCCAAGTGGCTCGACGAGCGACGCATGGGGCGGCGGCTCGACCTGCTGCTGGTGGTCAATCCGACTGAAGACCTCGATGGGGCCGAGCGCGAAGGCGACCGCGTACGCGAGCAGTTCCAGAGCGACGGCCGGGTGCGCATCCACGAACTGCGCGGCGAAGAAGCCACCTGGACCGCGCTGCGTTCGGCGTTCCAGTCGGGTGAGTTCGACATGGTGCACTACGCCGGACACGCGCAGTTCGACGAGCACGACCGGCGTCGCAGCGGGTTGCTGTGCCACGATGAGCGGCTGCTCACCGGGGCCAACCTGGCGGGTCTCAGCAAGCTCCCGGCGCTGGTGTTCTTCAACGCGTGCGAAGCGGCGCGCGTGCGCGGGCGGCGCAGTGCCAAGCGCTCCCGCACCAACACCCAGCGGGGCACCGGTCGCGGGTTCATCGATCGCAACGTGGGGCTGGCAGAGGCCTTCCTGCGCGGCGGCGTCGCGAACTACGTCGGCACCTACTGGCCTGTCGGGGACAAGGGCGCCGCGGTCTTCTCGGCGAAGTTCTACGACGCCCTGCTGGCCGGCCGGTCGGTGGGGGCTGCATTGTCGGACGGGCGCGGCGCGGTGCGTGCGTCGCGCAGTGTGGATTGGGCCGACTACGTGCTCTACGGCAACCCGGGCTTCGTGCTCAAGGTGCCGCAGTAGAGCTGTCGCGGTTCCGGGGCGGTCTCCGCGGCCCTGCCCCGGCGGCGTATGATCGCGATCGCCAGCATCTCGGAGGGACTGTCCCATGTCATCCATGTCGCCCTGTTCTCGTGTCCGCCCGGCGTCGTTCAGTGGGGCGCTCGGCATGGCGTTGGGGGTGTCCTTCGCCCTCGCCGTCGCTCCCCGCGCGCTCGCCGCCAAGGACCCGCTCGCCGCCGCGTTCAAGCAGACGTCGCGCACCGCGCTCAAGGCGGTGAAGACCGCGACCAGCGAGGCGACGAAGGGACTGGCCGCCGACCTCAAGACGATCGCCGGTGACTACGCCGACGAGACGGTCGACCTGGTCATGGCCGTGTCGCAGGCCGTCGACGCCGTGTCCGATCGCAGGTTCGCGCTCGAGCTCGTCGTCGAGGCCACCACCGTCGGACTGGCCCAGGACGGCGCGGCCCTGCTCGCGGGTGGTGCCGACGGCGTGCCGCAGCCCGGTCCCGACTTCCAGGCCGGCGGCGGCGGCGTGTGGGACGCCTATCAGGCCGGCGTCGAGAAGCTGCTCGACAAGACCGACGAGAAGCTCGAGAAGACCTGGCTGAAGTTCGCGTTGGGCTTGACCAAGGCCGCGAGCAAGGCCGGCGACACGCTCGACGTACGCTACCGCTTCCCAGCCCACGGCGGCATGCAGTGGCGCGTGCTGCCGCCCTCCGATCCGGACGCCGGCGGCGACGGACCCGCCGACGCGCCCGGCGGACTCGACACACGGACCACCCAGATCTTCATCGCCGCGCGTTTCATCAGCGCCGGTGACGATCGTGACCTGCTCGAGCTGGGTTTCCGTTCGTCGCTGAGCGACGTGGACTTCGACCTCTCGTCCATGGCCGGTGAGTCGGTCGCCGTTCCCGACATCCCCGTCACCGACGGTCAGGGCACGCTCTCCCTGGAGGTCACGCCGCTGGTGGGCGCCGACGGCTTCCTCACCGTCCAGCTCGAACTCACCGCATTGGAGGGCGCCACGGATGCGCTCACGCTGTCGGCCCCCCGGGTGACGACGACGAACGCCGAGGTCGCTACGGTCGTGAAGGACTTCCGACAGCAAGTGCGGATCGAGTCGAAGTTCTTCGGCCAGGTCACCGGGGGCATCCTGGGCGACCTCAACAAGCTGTTCGCCAGCCACCTCAAGGCGCTCGCCAGCGGTCAGGTCACGGGCGGGACGGCGCTGCACACCGGGCACTGCGACATGACCAACGCCCGTGGCAACATCGCCTTCTGGCAGCGACTGACGCGGGCCAACCCACAGTCCAACGCGATCAGTGGCCTGCAGAGCGCCAGCGTCACCGAGAACGAGATCCCCGACCTCTTCCAGGCTGACGCCTGCGGCTTCGCGGCGGACATGGCCAGGAAGTTCCAGAAGCGCGCCGCGGCGCGGCACGCGGCGATCACGAAGAAGTTCGATCGCTTCGTCGACAAGGTGGTCAAGCTCAGCGCGAAGCAGGGCGAGCCGATCGTCGTCAATCGCGTGCTCGGGCGGGTCGCGCGCCTGGAGATGCCATTGCTCAGCCTGAGCGGCACGCCGCCCATCGACCCGGACACGGCGTCGAACCTCGACGACGTGCTGGTCGTGCGCGAACTCGTGCCCCCGGACGGCGGCACGGGTGTGAGCGCTCATCTCAACGGGCGCGCCGACCCCGGCGTGCAGAACACGATCGCGACCACGATCGCGAACACAGCCGACGGCACGATCGTGCTGGGCGGGTTGATCCTGAACTCGACCGGCTCGACCAAGTCCGACGTGCCGTTCCTGAGCGAGATCCCGTTCCTGAGTCAGCTGTTCAAGAGCGGCCAGGACCAGAACAAGCTGCGCGAGCTGCTGATCCTCACCACGCCGATGATCGTGACCGGGAGCGAGACCGAGTGACCCCGTGCTGCGACGCACCCGTCGCCGACGAGGAGGCCATGTAGCGCACCATGCGCCGCGCCGACCGCCTGTTCCAGATCGTCCAGCTCCTCCGTGGGCGCCGCGTGGTGAAGGCCGCGGAGCTCGCCGAGGAGTTGGAGGTGTCGCCGCGCACGATCTACCGGGACGTGGCCGACCTGATCTCGGCCGGCGTGCCTGTCGAGGGCGAGGCCGGCGTGGGCTACTGCCTGCCGCGGAGCTTCGATCTCCCACCGCTGATGTTCGACCCGGACGAGATCGGCGCGCTCGTGCTGGGTGCGCGTATGGTCCAGGCCTGGGGTGACGCGACCCTGGCCAAACGGGCGCGTAGCGTGTTGTCCAAGGTGGAGACGGTGCTGCCCGATGCCCTCAAGGCACGCATGGACAACGTCGAGCTGTTCGTGCCCATGAGCCTGCCCGAAGACGTGCGCGCCAACCTGGAGTCCTTCCGGCGCGGCATCGAGGGCCGTTGCAAGCTGCGTTTCGCCTACACCGACAAGCACGGGGCGGCCTCCGAGCGCACCGTGCGCCCGCTCGCACTGGCCTTCTGGGGCAGGACCTGGACGGCGTCAGCCTGGTGTGAGCTACGCGACGACTTCCGTCACTTCGTGCCCGAGCGCATGCGTGGCGTGACGCTGCTCGAGGAGACGTTCACGGACGAACCGGGCAAGGATGCCACCGCGCTCTACGCGCGGTTTGCCACGGAACGCAGGTAGGGCTGTCGGCAGCACCCGCGGGTTCCGACTGCGGGTCGCCTGCGTCGCAGTGCCCGTCGCGGCGCGTTCCGTCAGGGTGTCGTTGCGGCCAGTGCGTTGCTGGCGCTGAAGCCCGCAACGGCGCCGGGGTCCTGGATCCAGTACTGGAAGATGGTGGTGAAGTCGGGCGGCACGCCCGGGGGCCACGAGTCGTCGATGACGATCTCGCCGGAGCCGGTCGGCAGGGCGAACAGGGCGCCCGGCGGCGCGGGATCGGGGACCAGCACGCCGCCCTTGAAGGGCGCGTCGAGTTCCGCGAAGCCCACGATGAGGAAGGCCAGCGTCCCGGGCAGGGCCTCGGCGAGAGCGATGTTCACGGGGTCACCGCGCTGCAGCGTGCCGAGGCCACGGAGTTCCGGCGCACCCGGCGTGCCGGGCAGGTCGTTGCCGAGGTCCGTCCAGATGGCGGCTTCGAGGAACAGCGTCCAGACGTGTCCCCTGTTGGGGCCGCCGTCGTCGCCGCGCCGTTCGCCCACCGCCAGGTCCTTCACGCCGTCTCCGTCGAGGTCGCCGAGCGACGCCAGCGACCAGCCGAAGTGCCCGTTCTGGGAGACCGTGCCGCCGAAGTTGCCGGTGTTGTTGCGGATCGACTGCCGCTGTCGCGCCGTGCCGTCGGCGTTGAGCATCAGGATCTCGACCGAACCCACCTGCTCGATGCCGCCCACACCCATGTAGGGGATGCCCACGGCGATGTCCCCGATGCCGTCGCCGTCGAGGTCGCCGAAGGAGGCCAGGCCCCCGCGATAGCCTTCGGGCCCGCCGAAGACGAAGAACAGCTCGGGGGCGAAACCGAAGGTCTCCGCACCGAGCTTCGTCGTCTGCTCGACCGTGCCGTCGGGGTGGAGCAGTGTGACCCAGACTCCGTTGGAGCTGAGCAGCGCGACGTCTCC
Organism: Planctomycetota bacterium; assembly: GCA_029259695.1. Classification (GTDB taxonomy): domain Bacteria; phylum Planctomycetota; class B15-G4; order B15-G4; family B15-G4; genus OFTM49. The sequence continues at coordinate 22,521 of JAJDEQ010000195.1, read as the reverse complement.
CGTGCCGTCGCCATCGAAGTCGCCCAGGCTGGTGATGGCGACGCCCAGGCGGTAGGCACCGAAGTCCGGTGAGTCGCCGGCGGTGGCCTGGGTGCCCTTGACGCTGCCGTCGGCGTTGAGCGTCACGATCCAGAAGCTGCCCACGTTGAAGCGGCGCGGCGCGGTCACGACCAGGTCCGGGACACCGTCGTCGTCGAAGTCGCCCAGGCCTGCGACCGCCCGACCGAACTCGTTGCTGTTGCCGAGGGGGTCGGGCCAGCCGCCGCTCGTGTTGCTGATCTTCGCGTGGCCGTCCACGGTGCCATCGGTGTTCATGAACAGGATCCACACGGCGCCGGCGCGATTCGCTCCGTCGTCGTCGCCCGCGGCGCCCACAGCCAGGTCCCCGATGCCGTCGCCGTCGACGTCACCCAGGAAAGCGATGCTCGTGCCGAAGAAGTCGAAGGCGTCCAGCTCGCCGTCGAAGCCGCCCGTGTCGCGGGCGATCTTGACCTCGTCGCGGACCGTCCCGTCGGTGTCCATGAACAGGATCCACACGGCACCCGAGCCGTCGAAGTCGCCCACGGCGTAGCCCAGGTCGGTCCACTCGCGCGACCCCACGGCGAGGTCCGTCACGCCGTCGCCGTCGAGGTCGCCGATCGCGGCGAGCGAGTGGCCGAACTCGTAGAAGTCGGGGATCTCGCCGTCGAAGCCGCCGTTGCTGTCGCTGATCTTCTGCTGATCGAGCACTTCGCCCGGTGCGTCCTGGGCGCCGGCAGGCGCCGTGGCGAGCAGGACGAGTGCCAGGGAGCACAGGCTGGTCGACAGGTTGCAGTGCATGGTTGTCTCAGGGTGTGGTGGCAGCGAGTGCGTTGCTGGCGCTGAAGTCTGCAACGGCGCCGGGGTCCTGGACCCAGTACTGGAAGATCGTGGTGAAGTCGGGGGGCACGCCGGGGGGCCAGGTCTCGTCGATGACGATCTCGCCCGCACCGCTCGTGGGCAGGGCGAAGAGCGTGCCGGGCGGGGCGGGGTCGGGGACGAGCACGCCGCCTTTGAAGCTGGCGTTGAGTTCGCTGAAGCCGACAACGAGGAACGCGAGCGACGACGGACGCGCGTCGGTGAGCGCGATGTTCACGCTCTCGTCGCGTTGCAGCGAGCCCAGCCCCTCCAGGCGCGGCGTGCCGGACGTGCCCGGCAAGGCCTGCCCCAGGTCGATCCAGGTGGCCGCTTCGAGGAACAACATCCACACGTGGCCCGCGTTGGCCGCGCCGTCGTCGCCGCGGTGCTCGCCCACGGCGAGGTCCTGCACGCCGTCGCCGTCGAGGTCCCCGAGGGCGGCGAGCGACCAGCCGAAGTGCCCGTTCTGCGAGATCGTGCCGCCGAAGTTCCCCGCGCCGTTGCGGATCGGCTGGGTCTGTTTGACGGTGCCGTCGGCGTTGAGCATCAGGATGTACACCGAGCCCACCTGCTCGACCCCGCCCGCGCCGAGGTAGGGAGTGCCCAGGGCGATGTCGCCGATGCCGTCGCCATCGAGGTCGCCCAGCGAGGCCACGCTGCCCTGGATGCCGTCGGCACCGAAGGGGCCGAAGAAGGCGAAGACGTCGCCCACGCCGATGTCGGGCGCGGTGATCAGGTTCGTGCTCTTGATCGTCCCGTCCGGCTGGAGGCGGATGATCCAGACGCCCTGGGCCGACACCGCGGCGATGTCGCCGATGCCGTCGCCGTCGAAGTCACCCAGGCTCGCCAGGCTCGTTGCCAGGTTGTTCGTGGCCAGCGGCGGGTTGATCGCGTCGGTGCGAGTGGCCGACTTCACGCTCCCGTCGGCCTCGAGCAGCACCACCCAGTAGGAGCCACGGGTGTTGTGGGGGGGGCGCTCGTGGGCACCGACGACCAGGTCCGGCACGCCGTCGCCGTCGAAGTCGCCCAAGCCGGCGAGCGCGTTGCCGAACTCGTCGCCGGTCCCCAGCGTGTCGACGAAGCCGCCGCTGGTGTTGCTGATCTTGGCCTGCGACCGCACCGTCCCGTTGGCCTTCATGAACAGGATCCAGACCGCGCCCGAGCGGAAGTTGCCGTCGTCGTCGCGGATGGCGCCCACGGCGATGTCGCCGTTCCCGTCGCCGTTCACGTCCCCGAGGTAGGCGATGCTCGAGCCGAAGCGATCGTCGGGGTCGAGGTCGCCGTCGAAGCCGCCCATGCCGTCGCTGATCTGGACGTGTTCACGCACCGTCCCGTCGGTCTGCAGGAACAGGATCCAGACCGAGCCGGGCAGTGAGGACACACCGCCGGAGATGAAGCTCCACTCGTCCGAGCCCACCGCGAGGTCCGCCACGCCGTCACCGTCCAGGTCACCGATCCTGGCCAGCGAGTGACCGAACTCGTAGAAGCCGCCGATCTCGCCGGTGAAGCCGCCGTTGCTGGCGCTGATCTTCTGCTGATCGAGGACTTCGCCGGGCTTGTCCTGGCCGCGGGCATCCGGGCTGCCGAGCAGCAGCATCAGCGCGACGGCCAGTTGGGTCGCCGACGGCGGTGGTTGGCGCATGGGCGTGTCCTTCCAGGGGGGCCGTGTGTTCCGTGACCGTGCTCGTGGCCGACCAGCGAGTGTAGGCCAGGAAGCAGAGAGCGTCAGCCGCTTCCCGACGTGGCGTGCGGGTTCGGATCGCCGGTGGGGTCCCTATACTCCGCATGCTTCACGACTCCGCGTGCTCTACGACTCCGCGTGCTCTACGACGGACCCGGCCGAACACTCCTGGTCGGTCGAGGACTACCCGGGGTCAGGATCAGCCCATGCCCACCCCAGCCGCTCAGCGACCGCTGCCGTCCCCGGGAGTCGTGTGGGGAGCCGCCGCCCTGCTGCTGATCGCGCTCGGCTGCGGCGAACCCGCGGCGCCCAGGCAGCCCAACGTGGTGATCTGGCTGGTGGACACGCTGCGCGCCGACCGCCTCTCCTGCTACGGGTACGAGCGTCCCACGTCGCCCCAGATCGATGCCCTCGCCGCGGACGGCGTGCTGTTCGAGCGCATGCACGTGCACTCCAACTGGACCCAGCCGTCGGTCAGCTCCCTGCTCACCGGGCGTTACCCGGTGGACTTCGACGGCGGCTTCGTGAGCACCGTGCCCGAGGACTTCGTCATGGCGGCCGAGTGGTTCTCGCTCCACGGCTATGCGACGGCCGGCTTCACGGTGAGCGTCGCGGTGGCGGAGGAGTTCGGCTTCGCCCAGGGCTTCGACGTGTACGAGGAGCTCGACGCCCACCTCGACGGCCGCGCCCGCAAGAAGCGCGAGGGCGCCGCCTTCGACGCCGACACCCTGGTGGACCGGGCGCTGGGCTGGCTGGAGGACGAGTGGGCCGGTGACAAGCCGTTCCTGCTCTACCTGCACTCGATCGACCCGCACCTGCCGCACGAGGCTCATGGGGGGCACCAGGCCTGGACCGAGGACTACGACGGTCCCCTCGACGGCACCACGACCAACATGTTCACCGCGCTCGACGAGGCCTGGCCGCTCACCGAGGAAGACCACCGCTTCATCACCGATCTCTACGACGGCGAAGTGGCCTTCAACGATGCCGAGTTCGGGCGCTTGCAGCGCGCGCTCACCGAGGCCGGGCTGGCGCAGGACACGCTGCTCATCGTGTTGTCCGATCACGGAGAGGAGTTCTGGGATCGCACCATGTACGGCCACGGCCACGACAACCTGCACGGTGAGATGACGCACGTGCCGCTGGTCATGGCCTGGCCCGGCGGCCTGCCGGCCGGTGTGCGGGTGGAGTCCCTGGCCCGCGGCATCGACCTGCTGCCCACCGTGCTCGAGGTCGTCGGTCTGCCGCCGCTGCCCACGACCGACGGGCAGTCCCTGGCGGCGCAGATGCTCCCCGAGCACGGCGGCGGGGTGGTGCGTCCGGATCCGCTGTTCGTCGTGCGCGGTCGCAAGGGCACCGATCCGCGCGCCGTGCGAACCGAGCGCTTCTTCTACTCGGTCCATCCGCGCAAGCAGACGCGGGAACTCTATCTGCTCGAAGACGACCCGCACACGCGCGCCGACCTGAGCATCAGTCGACCGGACCTCGCCGACCGGGCGGGTCGCATGCTCGACGACTGGGTGCAGGAGATGCAGTCCCGCACGCAGGAGATCGGTGAGCGGGAGCTGCTGGAGCTCGACCCGGAGACGCTGGAGCGCCTGCGCGCCCTGGGCTACGTGCGCTGAGCGGCGTCGCCGGCTGGGCGTATCCGCGCGGCGTGTGCTGCGCACGAATGCGTCGGGACCGGGCGACCGTGGGGCCGGCGGTCAGGGCACTTCGACGCGCGCCAGGTTGGTGAAGCTGCGTTCGAACGGGGTGATCGGCACGAGGCCCGTCGTGGACAGCGCCTGGAAGAAGAGCGTGTTGCCCGAGAGCGACGCCAGGCCCGGGACGTCGACCAGCAGGCGGATCTGCTTCTCGCTTCCGTAGTCACCGGCCGTGACCGTGGCCCAGGGGCCCGCGGTGTCGATCAGCAATCCGTGATAGGTGCCGGCTCCGATCGCCAACGGCCGTTGCAGCCGCCCGAGTCCCGCGAGCACGACGTACGAACCGCCGGGGTCGTGAGCGTCGAGGGTCAACTCGATGCGGTTCGACGTGCCGAGTTGACGGGCGTCGAGCACGGGCCGCGCCGGGAGGCCGCCCGGCAACGCCGTGGCGCCGGCCGCCGTCACCACGACGAGTTCGTGGCGGCCGGGAGTGAGCGGCGGTGCATCCACGAAGAGTCGCGTCGGACTGAAGGACACGGGCACCGGCGCACCGTCGATGCGCACCTCCAGGGGAGCCTCGAAGAAGCGCCCCCTGAGGCGCGGTTGGCTCTCGATGAAGGCGAACGAACTCCCCTCGACGGTGCCCTCGAGTTCGGGCGGCAGCTGCACGGCCTGGAACTCGAGGTCGGTGAACGTGACACGGATCTGGTCGAAACCGTCCGGCTCCTGGCCGGTCACGAACGCGAAGCACTCGAGCCCGAGCCCGCTGGACTGGAAGACGCGGAAGTTCACTCGCTCACCGGCGGTGGCGTAGAAGGCGATGTCCGGGAAGGCTCCGGAGCACGGCAGGGGCCGGCACCAGGGGGTCACGATGTTGGTCAGGAACACGCTGCCGCCCGTGGCCCCGCCGGTCTTCAGGATCGAGAGCTGGGCGCCGCCGATGTGATCCACGCGCCAATCGGCATCGAGCGTGTAGGTGCCCGTGGCAGGCACGAGCATCGTGGCCCCGGGGGCCGTCCAGGGGCAGCCGCGGTAGCACGCGTTGAGCGTGAGCGCGTCGGAGGTCACCTGGGCGCACGGCGCCCGTTCGAGGAAGGTCCAGGTGTAGCCGTCGAACTGGGCCGCGGCGCCGGGAACCAGCCAGATCAGCGCGACGGCGAGCTGTCGAACAGTGTTCATGGCGGACTCCACCCCCGACCGGGCTCATCCTAACGGGTCGGCTCTTGTCCGCCTGCCGCGGATGCCTAGTCTCTCTGGGCCCTTCCGGCACCCGCGGAGAGCTCCCATGACGACTGTCCACACGATTGCCGTGATCGGCGGCGACGGCATCGGCCCCGAGGTGATGACCGAGGCCGTCAAGGTGCTCGACGTCGTGGCCGAGAAGCACGATCTGCGCTTCGAGAAGGTGGTCTACCCCTTCGGGACCGATCACTGGCTCGCCACGGGGGGCGAACAGGGCGGCGAGACGTTGCCCGACTCGGCCTTCGACGAGATCCGGGCCATGGACGCCGTGCTGCTCGGTGCCATCGGAGATCCGCGCGCGCCCGTGGGCCTGGTGGAGCACGGCGTCATCATGCGCCTGCGCGTGGGCCTCGACCTGTTCGTGAACCTGCGCCCGGTGAAGCTCTACGACGAGCGCTTGTGTCCGCTCAAGGGCAAGACGCCGGCCGATGTCGACATGGTGATCGTGCGCGAGAACACCGAGGACGCCTACACCGCGAGCCCCGAGTTCAGCGCCAAGGGCACGCCCGACGAGGTCGCCATGCAGCCCATGCGCTACACCCGCAAGGGCACCGAACGCGTCATCCGCTACGCGTTTGACCTGGCGCGCAAGCGCAACCGCAGCAACAAGCTGCTGATGATCGACAAGGCCAACGCCGTGCGGGCCCAGGACCTGTGGACGCGTACGTTCGAGGAAGTGGGCACCGCCGACTACGCCGACATCGAACGGGACCACGCCTACATCGACGCGGCGTGCATGTGGATGGTGAAGAACCCCGAGTGGTTCGACGTGGCCGTCACCACCAACCTGTTCGGCGACATCATCACCGACGTCGGCGCCATGATCCAAGGCGGACTGGGCGTGGCGGCGTCGGGCAACATCCACCCGGGACAGGTGTCCTTGTTCGAGCCGATCCACGGCAGCGCGCCCAAGTACAGGGGCCAGAACAAGGCCAACCCCGTGGCCTCGATCATGGCGACGTCCATGTTGCTCGACCATCTGGGCCATGCCGAAGCGTCGGCTTCGATCGAGGCGGTGGTCGCTCGCTTGCTGCAGGACAACACGATCCGCTCGTTGTCCGCAGGCGTGCAGGGCACGGCCGAGATCGGCGACATCGTGGCGGAAGCCCTGGCCTGAGGGCGGCGCGGCGGTGATCGCCCCGCTGTCGGCTGCCGGGCTGCCGCTGGCGATGCGGCGCCGGGGATCACTCGTCGGACACCGAACGGCGACTTCCTCGGACACGCAACGAAGGTGTCCGCATGCGGCCAGGCGGCTTGCTCGGGACCAGATGGCTTGCTCGGGGCCAGGTTGGCGGTTGGGAGGGGCAGCGGCGGATTTGCGTCCCGGGCCGGGCGGTGGACCGGCATAGACTGGCCTCGCCCCGGCCGGTGCGTCCCCTCTCCGTAGCTGCCCTCACGCCGGGGCGTCTGCTCCCTGATCGAGGTGCTGGCATGCCCAGCCGTGTGTTTCCGTGTGGCCGCCTGGCGGCCGCCGTGTGCGTGCTCTCGTGCGCGCTGCTGTCGGCTCATCTCGAGGCGACGACCGGCCCCGTCGGTGAGACCGAGGCCGGGAAGCTCGCCGCGCTGGACTTCCGGCCCCGGGAGGCCGAGCACCTCTTCAATCGCGCCGGCTTCGGTGTTGCCGAGGCGCAGGCCCGGCGCATCGCGCAAGCCGGGCTGGACGCTGCGGTCGCCGGGCTGGTGACTGCCGAATCGCCCGGCGAGGACTTCACCGATCGCCGCGCCGTCACGCGCCATGGCATTCGTCTGCCGGTTCCCGGGGAGGTCGATCCCGACGGCCGCCGGCTGTACGTCGACCGCGTGCGCAGCCAGTACGCCGGGCCGATGGAAGAGTACGCCCACTGGTGGATCGCGCACATGCTCGCCGCCGACGAGCCCCTGCGCGATCGCATGACGTTGTTCCTGCACGGCCTGTTCACGAGTTCGCTGTTCGACGTGCGCAACGCGCACGAGATGGTCGAGCAGCATCAGTTCCTGCGCGCCAACGCGCTGGGCTCGTTCAAGACGATCGTGCGCGGCATGGCGCGCGACGTGGCCATGCTCGAGTACCTGGACAACGACGTGAACGTGCGCGGCCACCCCAACGAGAACTGGGCACGCGAGTTGATGGAGCTGTTCTCGCTCGGCGACGGCAACTACACCGAGAAGGACATCCAGGAGGCAGCGCGCGCGTTCACCGGCTGGACCGACGAGAACCACGCCTTCGTCTTCGATCGCTGGCAGCACGACGACGGCGACAAGACCGTGCTCGACGTCCGTGGCCGCCTCGGAGGCGACGACGTGATCGACATCATCTTCGCTCAGCCGGCGTGCGCGGACTGGTTCGCGAGCCGACTGCTGAAGTACTTCGAGGGTGTGGAGGCGGACGACACGCGCCGGGCCGAGTACGCCGCGTTGCTCCGAGACGAGGACTTCGAGATCGCGCCGTTCATGCGCAGACTGCTCACCGACCCGGCGTTCTATCGCGACGAGGTGGTGGGCCAGCGCATCGCCGGCCCGATCGACTACCTGGTGGGCTCGGCGCGCCGACTCGAGCTCGCCGTGCCGGAGACGCTGGTCCTGGCCGGCGGAGACATCCTGGGCCAGCGCTTGTTCGCGCCGCCCAACGTCAAGGGTTGGGAGGGCGGCTGGGCCTGGCTCAACACGTCCACGATCATGCAGCGTGGCAACCTCGCCGGCGTGATGCTCGGTCGTGTGGACGTCTCCAAGCTGATGCAGAACGAGGACTTCGCGGAGGGCATGGGAGCCGAGGGCGAGGACAAGCCCAAGAGCGCCGGGTTCCCGCTCGGTTACGGCGCCGTGCTCCGTCTGCAGAAGCTGGAGTGGACCCCGGCGATCGACATCACCGATTGGCTCGGGGAACTCGGAGCGACCGATGATGCCGCCGTGATCGACGCGTTGTTGTCCGAACTCCTGGCTGTCGAGCCGCCCGCGAACCTGCGCGGCCCGCTGCTGGCGGAGTTCAGCGCCGAACGCGAGCGCGCGGGGCTCGGCGAGCAGGACCTGCTGGACGGCGGCGCACAGGCCGAGATCCTCCTGCGCCGCTACGCCCACCTCGTGCTGAGCCTTCCGAGTGCGCAGCTGAACTGACCGCTCCGCCGGTCGACGTCTCGAACCGCCCGGCCACCTCACCGCACACCCGACAGGACACCACTCATGCTGCACCCCACTCGCCGACAGATGCTCATCGGAGGGGCGGCCTCGCTCGGCTGCTGGCTGACGATGCCGCAGAGCCTCTCCGCCGTGACACGGCCTGCGCGCACGCTCTCCGGGCGCCGGCCTGTCGAAGAAGACGACTTCACCTTCGTGATGATCGAACTGCACGGCGGCAACGACGGTCTGAGCACCGTCGTGCCGAAGGGCGACGACCTGTACCACGCGGCGCGCGACACGACGCGCCATGCGCCCGAGACGCTGCTCTCGCTCGACGACTACCGCGGCCTGCACCCGGCACTGACCGGCATGCACGCGCTGTGGAACGAGGGACACCTCGGTATCGTCGAGGGCGTGGGCTACCCCGACCCCAACCGGTCCCACTTCACCTCGATGGACATCTGGGGCACCGCGAGCCCGAAGGGCAAGCTCGCCGGCGATGGATGGGTCGGCAACCTGCTGCGCGAGAAGTACGGCGACAACACGCTGCCCACGCGCGTGGTGCACATCGGCGAGCAGATGCCCTACTCGCTGCAGTCGTCCGGTCACCCCGTGCTCTGCATGGAGACGCCCGCCGGCTACCGCTGGGCCCAGGGTGCCCAGACCATGGCACGCCTGCTGGACGACAGTGGCGCGGAGGAGTCGACGCACGGTCGACTGGCCGCACTCATGGACAACGCCCGGGCCTCGTCGCGCCAGGTGCGCAAGGCCGTGGAGGTCTACAACACGAGCGTCGAGTATCCCGCCGATCCGCTGGCCCAGTCGCTCAAGGTCTGCGCGGCGCTGATCGACGGGCGCATCGGCTCGCGCATCCTCTCGGTCCGTCTCCCCGGTTTCGACCACCACGTCGAGCAACGGGAGCTGCACGACGAACTCATGCTGACGCTCGACGGTGCGCTGACGGCCTTCATGGCCGACATCCGCCGCAGCGGACTCGGGCGCAAGACCATCGTGATGGTCTACTCGGAGTTCGGTCGACGGTTGCAGGAGAACGCTTCGGGCGGCACCGACCACGGCAAGGCGGCGCCGACCTTCCTGCTCGGTGATCCGGTGCGCGGCGGCCTGTACGGCAAGCACCCCTCGCTCGCTGAACTCGACGACGGTGACCTGATTCACAACACCGACTTCCGCCGGATCTACGCCAGCTTGCTGCGGGACGCCTTCGGCGTCGCGCCCGAGCGGATCCTGCCCGGCACGTTCGAACCGCTTCCCCTGTTGAAGGCGTGATCACGATGACGCACGAGACCCCGCGCCCCGTCCTGATCCGCGCCGCGCTGATGTTCGCGCTGTTCTTCGGCATCGGCAGCACCGCTCCCCGTGCGCAAGTGGATGCGGGGGACACTCCCCAGCTCACCGGCGCCGCTCGGACGGCGGGGGCTGCACTGGACGACGGTGTGAAGCGACGCTGGAAGGAGCACGCCGCCGGGCACGGTCAGGCCAGCGAGCGTTACGAGGTCGGTGAGGTCGACCCCGGCAAGTGGATCCGTCACGGGCGCTACACCCGGGCTCACGACAACAGTCGGCGGGCCGAGGGTGGTCAGTACGTCCGCGGTGTGAAGACGGGAGCCTGGCAAGCCTGGCACGACAACGGACAGACCGAGTCGACGGGCCGCTACGTGTTGGGCACGGCGCACGGCTCCTGGGTGTACTGGCACCGCAACGGTCGCAAGGCATCCGAAGGCGAGTACGTGCGAGGTCTCGCCGAGGGCTTGTGGAGTACCTGGTACGGCCAGGCGGACGGTCGGCTCGAGAGCCGGGGTGAGTACCTGAACGGTCAGCCGGAAGGCGTCTGGACCTGGTGGTACGTGCACGGCGAGAAGATGGCCGAGTCGGAGTTGAAGCAGGGGCGCCAGGAAGGCACGTGGAGCTACTACGGGGCGGACGGCAAGCAGCGGGAACAGGGCCGCTTCGAGGGCGGGCTCGAAGCGGGCGAGTGGACCCTCTGGCACGCGAACGGCGCGGTGGCCGCCAAGGGGCGCTTCGAGGCCGGTCGGCGCACGGGTCCGTGGGTCTTCTGGGACGAGAACGGCGGCAAGCTCGAGCAGGGCTCGTTCGTCGACGACGAGCGTCAGGGAGCGTGGACCTTCTGGAACGGCTACGACCGCAAGTTGCGTGCGGGACACTACGAGGCCGGCAAGGCCCAGGGCGAGTGGACCTCCTGGCACGCCAGCGGCGAACAGGCTGCCGTGGGGAGCTTCGTGGACGACCTCTACCACGGGACCTGGACGACCTGGGACGAGCAGGGTCAGGAACTCACCAGCGAGCGTTACGAGCGGGGCCGTCGAGTCGAGTAGACGCGGCTTGCGCGCCGAGCAGAGCATGGAGCAGCTCGAAGTCTGTGTGGATGGGGTGGCCGGGACGCGCATCGCTGCGGCGTGCGGCGTCGCGCGGATCGAGTTGTGCTGCGGGCTCGAACTGGGCGGCCTCACACCGAGCCAGGGCCTGCTCGACGGTGTCCTCGCGGCAGGTGCGCCCGACACCGTGGTCCTGGTCCGACCGCGCGCGGGCGACTTCGTCTACTCCGACGTCGAGCTCGACATCATGCGCCGGGACGTCGTGTCGCTGCGCGCCGCCGGCGCATCGGGCGTGGCGACAGGGGCGCTGCAGCCCGACGGTTCCGTCGATCTGCGCGCCATGGCCGCGCTGGTCGCCGCCGCCCGTCCGCTCGGCGTGACCTTCCACCGCGCCTTCGACTCGGTGATCGACCCGCTGCAGTCGCTCGACGAGTTGGCGGAGCTGGGCGTGGAGCGCATCCTCACGTCGGGCGGGGCCGCCTCGTGCATCCAGGGAGCCGAACGCATCGCGCAGCTGATCGAGCACGCGCGGGGACGGCTGGTGGTCATGCCCGGAGGCGGCGTACGGGCCGACAACATCGTGGGCCTGGTCGAGGCCACCGGTGCGTCCGAGATCCACCTCAGCGCCGGGGTCTGGGTCCCGAGCGCCATGAGACGGTCGGTTCCGGGACCGCGCCTGGGGCCCGGCGATCAGGAAGCAGGTCGTCGGCGCGCGACATCGGCGGACGAACTGCGACACTGCGTCGAAGCCCTGGCCCGTCGGAGTCGGGACGAACCGTGATCCCGCCGTTGCGAACCGGAGCACGCTGATGCTGAGGAAGGTGATCCTCGCCAAACTCGCCTCGGTCGAGCGCGAACTGGGCGAGTCGGTGGACTACGTACGCCACATCGTGGGCGTGTCGCTCCCTGCGTTCTTCAAGTTCGCCAAGGTCTTCCCACTGGCCGACTACCGGCGCCGCATGCCCGAAGCCCCGCTGCACGTGGCGCGGATCGTGGCTTCCCGCGACGAGGACTGCGGGACGTGCGTGCAGATCGCGCTGAACGTGGCGCGCAAGGCGGGGGTGTCCCGCGAGGTGCTGCAGGCCGTGCTCGATCGCGCTCCCGAGCGCCTTCCGGAGGAGCTGGCGCTCACCTATCGGTTCACCGAGGCGGTGGTCACCGCGTCCGGGGGCGAAGCCCCGTTGCGCGAGGAGCTGACGCGGCGATTCGGCGAGGAGGGCGTGATCGAACTGGCCCTGGCGATGGCCTCGAGCCGCGTCTTTCCCATCACCAAGCGGGCCTTGGGCTACGCCACGAGCTGTTCGGCCATGACGCTCGAGGTCGGCGACTGACGCGTCGCCCGGGCGCTGTGCGCCTGCCCTGTGCGTTGCCCGGTGCCGCGACCAAGCCCCCTCGGGCGATCCGGTCGGGCGCTGCGTCAGGCGTCGTTCAGCTTGTTGCGGGCGCGCTCGATGCGCCGGCGCGCATCGTCGTTGGTGACCAGTTCCAGGGCCTTGTCGTAGGAGGCCATGGCGGCCTGCACGTCGCCGCTCTTGTTGTAGGCGTCGGCCAGCTGGTCGTGCGCCTTCCACGACTCGGGGTGGCTGCGTGCGTTCAGCTGGAAGATCAGCACGGCGTCCTCGTAGGCGCGGGCCGCCATGAGCTCGCCGCCCATCTGGATCAACTCGTCCTCGGTGGCGACGGTCCAGGCTTCCTGCTTGAGGGGCGCCGCGTCCGCCGCCCGACCGAGCTGATCGAGGATCTGGGCCTGCAATCCCAGGTTGGAGAAGTTCTTCTCCCGCGCCACGGCCTCTTCGGACCAGGCCAGTGCGGTCTCCAGACCGACACCGCGCTCCAGGCACCACTGTGCGGCGCGCGCCCACACGCGTGCGTCCTCCGGTGTCGCGGTGCGCAGGAACTCGTCGGTGGCGATCACGACCGTCTGCTCGATGTCGACGTCGATCGTGAGCGGGACACGCAGGGTCTCCCAGCGCAGCTCGAGTCGCGCCGTGTCCGCGTCCACGAGGGCGAAGTCGAAGCTCATGTACTCCTGGAAGGGCAGCTCCTCAGGAGTGACCTCGACGCGCAGCGCGTCCTCGGCCTGGTTGTAGCCGCCGCTGCCCCACAGCGAGGAGTTGTTGCTGAAGATCACCGTCCACGTCTCGGCGGTCGGGATCATGTGCAGGCCGTACGTGCCCGCGGCGACGGGGTTGCCCTCGATCGAAACCGGCGTGCTGAAGCTGACGGTGGTGTTCTCGTTCGCGCCGGCGCGCCAGATGCTGCCGTAGGGCAGGAGTCCGTTCCAGATCTGGCGTCCGCGCACGGCCGGGCGGTGGTAGCTGACGGTGGCCTCGGTGACGCCGATGACCTGGGTGACCGATGCGGCCGGGCTGGTCTGTGGCAGCGGCATCCCGCGTTGGGCGCTGGTGGTGCTGGGCAGCAGCGTGGCGCCCAGGAGTGCGGCGAGGCCGGCGCGGCGGATGGAGGGGCTGATGGGGCCGATCATGCTCGGGTGCTCCGTGGGGTCGATCCCGACGAGGGTACCCGCGGCGGCCCGTCGTGGGGAGCCCGAACGGAACGCCGGGCCCGCTGCCATCGGGGTGCCACCTGCGTGCCGTGGGCGCGCGTGTCAGGCCGGCGTTTCGCTCAGTTCGTTGAGGTACGGGAGCACCTGGTCCATGGCCGCGATGCCGTTGGCCACCTTGAGCAACGCCGCCTGGGCCAGCGTGCGCATGCCCTCCTTCTGGGCGAGCACCTGCACCTCTTGAGCGGTCGCGTTGCTCATGATGCCCTCGCGGATGCCTTCGCTGACCACGAGCAGCTCGTTGATGGCGGCTCGGCCCAGGTTGCCGTTGTACCCGCACTTCTCGCAACCGGCTCCGCGCATGACGCAGGCGGGATCGAGTTCGAAGCGCTCGACGAGTTCGGGATGGGACTCGTCGACGATCTTGCAGTTGTCGCAGATGCGACGCACGAGCCGCTGGGCCATGACGCCGCGCAACGTGGAGCCCACGACGTACTGCTTGACGCCCATCTCGATCAGACGCGTGAGGGCCTCGGCCGCGCTGTGCATGTGCAGCGTGCTGAGCACCATGTGGCCCGTCATCGAGGCCTGCATGGCGACCTCGGCGGTCTCCTCGTTGCGGATCTCGCCCAACAGGATCACGTCCGGATCCTGGCGCAGGAAGGCCTCCAGTGTGCGAGCGAAGTCGAGCCCGATCTTGCTGTGCGTCTGCACCTGGGAGATGCCGCCGAGCTTGTACTCCACCGGGTTCTCGACGGTGAGGATGTTGGCGCCGGGGCGGCGCAGGTGCGACAGGGCGGCGTAGAGCGTCGTGGTCTTGCCGCTGCCGGTCGGGCCGGTCACGAGGATCACGCCGTGGGGTGCGGCGAGGCAGGCCTTGAACTGATCGCGCACGTCCGGCTCGAGGCCGAGCGCGTCGAGTCCTTCGGGCACGTTGGACTTGTCGAGGATGCGCATCACGATGCGCTCGCCGTAGATCGTGGGCAGCGTGCTGACGCGCAGGTCCACGTCCTTGCCCGAGGCCTTCATGGCGATGTTGCCGTCCTGCGGCAGGCGCCGTTCACCGATGTCGAGCCGCGCGGCGACCTTCACGCGCGTGACGAGCGGTTGCAGCATGTCGGGCGGCAGCGACAGGGCATCCTCGAGTTCGCCGTCCACGCGCAGGCGCACGCGCAGGAAGTGCTCGGCGGGCTCGAAGTGGATGTCGGACGCCCGGCGCGTGAGCGCCTGGGCCAGGATGTTGTTGAGCACCGTGGCGACCGAGGCGGCGGCTTCTTCCGAGGCGTGGGCCTCGTCGTCGTCGTCGTCGCCCGCGTCGGGGGAGGTCGACTTGTCGAACTTCAGCTCGATCCGGTCGCCGGTGTTCTCCTCGGCGTAGTGCTCGTCGAGAGCGTTCCGGATGCCCTCCTCGGACGCCAGCGCCAGCTTGATCTTCTTCCCGGTCTCGGCTTGGAGCGCCTGCTCCACCGGAACGTAGCGCAGGGGGTCGGAGATGGCGGCCGTGAGTTCATCGCCTGCCAGTCGCACCGGCGCCATGTTGAACTCGGCGCAGAGCGAGTAGGGCACGAGCGCGACGGCCTCGGGATCGAGGTCCTCGGAAGACAGGTCGACGGACGGCATCTTGTAGCGGTCGGCGAAGTACGCCATGAGATCCCGCTCGTCGATGAAGCCCCGCTGGGTGAGCACCTTGCGGAAGGAGACTTCGTCGTTCTTCTGGCGGTGGGCGATGGCCTCGGCCAGGTTCTGATCGCTGAGACGACCGACCTTGACGAGGTCTTCGCCCAGGCGTTTCTCGTGTGCGGTGATCATGGCTGCGTCTCGTGCCGTGTCCGTGTGGTCAGCCGGCCAGCTGGTCGAGGGCGTTCTCGAGCTGCTCGACGGTCCAGGGCTTGGGCAGCACGCAACTCGCGCCGGCGCGCACGAGTTGCTCGAGCACCTCCGGCGACTGCTCGGAGGTGACGAAGATCGTGGGCACGTCGAGGCCCTCCGATCGCATGGCCGCGAGCAGCTCCATGCCGTTCATCTCGGGCATGTAGAGGTCGCTGAGCAGCACGTCCACGTCGCCGGCGCGCAGTAGGGTGAGCGCTTCGCGGCCGTCGTTCGCTTCCTGGAAGCCGATGGAGGGGAAGCCGGTGGCCTCCACGTCGCGGCGCAGCGCCATGCGGGTCACACGGCTGTTGTCGACGATCAGGATGCTCTTGGCCAGGGTCTCGCCGTCCTGTCGCGAGCGGCGCTGCGCGCGGGGGCCCTGGGTCCCGTTCCCGTTCTCTCGGGCAGAGGCCTCCTCTTCCGGAGGGTCGACGAAGGGGTTGGTCGAGAGTCCTTGCCCCGGTCCGTCAGCAGCATCCTCGACCGGATCGGCGTGGCGCGCGCCCGCGAGGGGGTTGACGTCGCTCGACGTCGCGCCCTGGTAGACGGTGGCCTGGAAGCGGCGTCCCTCGCAACGACACGTCACGCGGCACAGCTGTGTGGCTCCCGGCATGAACAAGCGGTAGTCCACGCCGGTCGAGAGCGTCGGCTGCGAGAGGCTGGAGCGGGGCGGCAGGTTGTGCTTGAGCTGGCCCGCCACCATGCTCGCCGCTTCACCCAGGGCGTCGCGCATCTGGTCCATGACGACCTGCGTCGCCTGGGAGCGACTGGCGCGTGCGGTGAGTTCGCGAGCGAGCGGCGGCTCGAAGTCGATCAGCACGGCCCCGGTCCAGTCGCCGGAGATCTGGATCATGGCAGTGAGGAATGCCTGTCGTTCTCCGTGGCTGATGAGTTCCTCGATCGGTTCGGCTTCCACGCCGAACATCGACGACCACACGCGCTGGATGCTCTCGTGCAGGAAGAGAGCTTCGTTCTCGAGCAACATCACATCCCTCCCGGAGAGTCTTGCGCGGGCACGGCGACGTGCCGCGCGACAGACTCACCGTCGGCTCTCGTGTTCGGCGCTCTTGACACGTTTCGACCGTGTGCGCGCCGTGCTCCGCGCGCTGCGCATCGAACCCGTCGTCGCATGCACGACGTTCGAAGAAAATCCCGTAGGAAATGCACGACGCGGCATCGCGGCCACGCGTCGCGATGCCGCTACCTACGGCGGGTCGACGTGCTCCCGGCGACGCGTGTTTGTGGAGATTGGACGACTCAAGTCACCTCCGTTCGTGACCCGGACCGCGAGCTCGCGTGGCCGGTTGGCCTCAAGCGCCGGTCAAAACTCCCCCGATACACAGGCACACCTGACGCGTGTTCGGATCACCGTGGAGCACGCAAGCCACTCCGAGTTCAAACTAGTGAGGTTTGTGATGTTGCAGTCCAACAACAAGAACGATCGTCGACGAGGCGGTTTCACGCTGGTCGAGGTCGTCGTCGTGCTGGGCGTCATCCTGCTGCTCGCGGGAATCGCGGTTCCCTTGGTGACGGGTTACATCGAGGACAGCCAGCGCGGTCGTGCGCGCTCCGAGGTCAAGATGCTCGGTGCGTCGATGATGAGCATGTACAAGGACCTGGGTCAGTTCCCGGCGCGTGACGGTTCGGGCAACCCCAACCGCGTGCGCGTCATCGGCTCCGGTCCCTCGGTCCCCACCGCCAACCCGTTCCGGAACAACTCCAACTGGAACACGTGGTTCATGAACGCGAGCTACGGTGACGTGATGGACAACCACCTCGTGGTCAACGAGCCGCAGGGTGCTGCCGCCGCGGCGTACTCCACCAGCGGCGAGTTCCAGTGGCGCGGTCCGTACCTGCCCGAGGGTGCGCCGCTCGACCCGTGGGGCCGTCCCTACGTGTGCATGGTGCGCAGCTTCTGGGACACGCACGCCACCAACTTCCGGCGCGTGATCATCCTGTCGGCCGGTCCGGATGGCCAGATGGACACGAGCCCCGCCTGCACCTCGACCACCGAGATCGCGGACGACGACATCGGGATGATCCTCAGCCAGCGCTGAGTTCATCCGGATGTGAACGGGCACCCGGCTTCGAGATGCGTGGAGACCTATGAAGTTCCAATCCACGTATCTCGAAGCCGATGGCACGCTCGTCAAGTCGGTGCTCCAGGCGGATCACGAGGAGGCCCTGATCCACTCGTTGGAGCAGGGCGGGAAACTCCTGGTGAGTGCCCGCGCACTGGGTACTGGAAGACGCGGAGAGAAGGCGCTCCCGTCCGAGACGCTGATCGCGTTCACCAAGGCGATGCGTTCGTTGCTCGACGCCGGTGTCCCGGTGCTCACAGCGATCCAGGCCGTGCGCGACGAGGCGACCCAACCGAAGGTGCGCGAGGTGTATGCGGGCGTGATCGAGAAGGTGGAGGGGGGCAGCACGTTGGCTGACGCGCTCGGCGCCTATCCCAAGTCGTTCGACCGCCTGTACGTCGAACTCGTGCGCTCGAGTGAGATGACGGGTGCGATCCACCAGTCCTTCGAGTACCTGGCGCGCTTCCTCGACTGGCAGAAGAGCCTGCGCGGGCTGATCCGCCAGGCCACGATCTACCCGCTCGTGCTGCTCGGCGCCACGTACGCGCTCGTGCTCGCGATGCTGGGCTTCACGGTCCCGCGCCTCGCGGACATGATCAACAACATCTCCGACGAGGAGTTGCCCACGTCAACGAAGGTGCTGATGGGGCTGTCGGACATCGTGGCCAACAACATGGGGCTCGTGCTGCTGGGCAGCCTGGCGGCGGCGGTGGCGTTCTTCTTCTTCGTGAAGAGTCGCATCGGCCTGCGCGTCATGATGATCGTGCTCGTGCGCATGCCGATCGCCAGTGGCATCGTGTTGACGCTCAACCGGGCGCGCATGTGCCGCACCATGTCGATGCTCATGTCGTCGGGTGTGACTCCGATCCAGGCGCTCAACATGGCCGCATCGATCGTGGCCCTGCCGCGCCTGTCGGAGGGCCTGCGCGCCTCGGCGCAACGGCTGATGGACGGCGAGAAGCTGACCGACACGTTCCGGCGGTACAAGCTGCTGCCGGGGCTGGCGCTGGTGATGATCAAGACCGGCGAGGAATCGGGTGACCTGGGCCTGGGCTTCGAACAGGTCGGTGCGAGCTACGACGAGGAGGCCCAGTCGGCGGTGAAACGCGGCCTGGCGATCCTCGAACCCGTGATGACGTGCGTGCTCGCCGGCATCGTGGTAGGCGTCGCGGCCGTGGTGCTCAACACGCTCTACGGTGCCATGCAGGGGCTGCAGGGATGAGCACCGTGCGACGCGGGCAAGTCGGTGGGGCCGTGCGGCGTGCACGCGCCGACGAGGGCGGCTACGTCCTCGTCGTCGTGGTGATGGTCGTGGGTCTCGCGACGGTCATGGGGGGCGGGCTGTTCGCAGAGCGGATCGTCCCGCGACTCGCGGAGCGCACCTTGCGCGCCGAGCGCACCGTGGCGTCCCTGACCCTGGCGGCGCACGAGTACCATCGCAGGCACGGCGCCTTCCCGACCGACGTCGCCGCCCTGCGGACCTCCGGGACGGCGAACTCGCTCGACCTGATGACGGGTGACCCCTTCGGTCAGGGGGCCGACGTGGGGTACTCGGTGGCCGCCGGCGCGGTCAGCATCACGAGCCGCGGCGAAGACGGGCAACTCGCGACCAGCGACGACCTGGGGCACGTCCTGCCGGCCCAGAACGCCGGCCGGCCCGGGACGCGCAATCGGCTGCGACTGTTGCGCGCGGCGTTCTTCATGAGTCCGTACATGAACGACGCGGCGATGTCGCCCACGGCGCGTGCCTTGCTGCGCACCGCGCTGCGCGACGCCTCGATCACGCGCCGCCGACTGACCCACGCCGCGGTCGCGGACCTGCCCGCGCTCCAGGCCCAGATCGCCGCGGCCGAGTCCGCCATCACCTCGCTGCTCGGGTTCTACGGCACGCCGTCGACCCCCTCGCTGGCCACGGGGCCCGGCGGCCTGCTGGAGCAACTGGGCATGCCCGACACTCTGGGCCAGGACGGTTTCGGCAACACGCTGTCCACCGCGGTCGTGGGTTTCGCCTCCTCCGGCAGCGACGGCGTGCCCGGCAACGGAGACGACCTGTGACCGCCCGCGGACGCAACGGCTTCACGCTGATCGAACTGGTGGTGGTGCTCGCCGTGCTCGCGATCCTCGTCGGCACGGCCACCCCCATGGCGCGCCTGTTCATCGACCAGTCGCGCCGTGACGACGTCATGTCCGAGTTGCGCGAGGTCTCCGCGGCGCTCGAGGAGTACTACTTCGACAAGGGGACCTTCCCCGCCTCGCTCACGGCCGTGGACTTCCTGGGCGTGTACCTCGTGCCGGGCGTGTCGCAGACCGTGGTGAACGACTCGTGGGGCGGCAACGTCGGCTACGTGTTCGCGGTCGTCGCCGACCCGGACCTGGCGACGATCCGCAGCCGCGGGCCCAACGGGCAGGACGACCTGGGCGCCGCCGACGACATCCAGTCCCTGGTCCCGGGCTCGGTCCCGGGGAGCCGCAAGACGCGTGCCCGCATGCGACTGATCGTCGAGGTGCTGGCCAACTTCATCGAGTCCGGGGGCGTGTTGACCGGCACCTGGTCGACGGACCGCGCGGCCATGGGCCTGGGCCTCGACTTCCGCGACGACGGCTTCGGCACGGCCTTCACGCTCGACCCGGCCACCTACGTGCTGCGCAGCGCAGGAGCCGACCGCGCGTTCGCCACGGGAGACGACCTCACGTCGTAGCGGAACGCCATGGGCATGAAGAAGAACCGACACATCCTGATCGAGATCGATGGCGATCGCTGGGCGGCCACCATCGCCGACATCCGTCCCGGCTCGTACGCCGTGCTGAAGACCCACCAGGTCGACGACGTCCAGCGCGAGATGGCCACGCAGATCGTCGACTGGCTGTCCGACGAAGGACACATCGCGCAGCCTGTGCACGTGGCCATTGCCGACGAGCACGTGGTCCGCTTCCAGATCAACCTGCCGCGCCTCAGTCGCAGCGAACGCCTCGCCGTGGTCGAACGCCAGGCGCGGGCGGCCTGCTCGCTGAGCGCCGAGGCGCCGATCGAGGTCGCTCACCGCGCGTTGGGCAAGGCCGAGAAGAAACTCACCAAGCACGCGGTGCTCGCCGTTCCCCATCGCGGCGTGCTCGGCGAGCTGATGTGCCACGGCGACGTGAAGCTGGCCACGGTCTGCGATTCGGGAGAGGCGGTGCTGCACGCCCTGCCCGCAGACCTGCCCGAGCACCTGGCGGTGGTCGATGCCAACTCCCAGGGCATCCGCATCACGTACCTGCAGGCCGGCGTGCCGGTGCAGGAACGCTCCATCAACCTGGAGCGCGAGGCCCGGGTGGACATGGACGCGCTGGTGCGCACGCTCGAGCTGGAGATCCCGCGCACGATCGACTACGTGGTCGACCTGGGACTGCCCGCGCCCGAAGCCGTGGCCTTCGCCCCGTCGCTCGGGCTGCTGGAGGAGTCCCAGCGCGAGGTGGCCCAGGACCTGCAGATCATCCCGATCGACATGCAGGGTCCGCGTCCCGCCGACGAGGTCCGCCTGGGCCTGGCGACGATCGGACTGCTGCAGCACCTGTCGCGGGGCCGCGGTCTCACGGTGCTCGACCTCAAGGTGGCCATGCCCGTGGCGCTGGGCAAGCCGATCCTCAGTGCGCTGCTCATCGCCATGGCGGTGATGGGGGCCCGCAACGTGGTCACGTTCACGCGTGACGGGGAGCTGCTGCGCACGCGGGCCAGTCAGTTGAACACACTCGTGGCTGCCTGGCAGCTCGAGCAGGAACGCGTCGAGGAGGAAATGCTGCGCACCGATCGCGCCGACCTCGCGCGCATCAACGGCATCCTCGGCATGCGTCGCCCGGCGAGCCGGCTGTTCGCCGAGGTCTCGAATCGCGCCCCCACGAACACCTTCCTGACGGAGTTCACCTGCACCGAGGACGACGGGATCCGTCTCGAGGGTCACGTCGACGGCTCCACGCGTCTGGATGCCATCCGGCTGCTGGCGCAGTACCGCGCCGAGCTGATGGATGTGCCGTTCCTGCAGGACGTCGAGGAAACGGTGCGCTACGACGAGCAGGCGGGCCGCGAGGAGACGCTGCTGTTCAGCATCGACGGGCGTTGGAGAGCGCCATGATCTGGTTCCTGCGCAACAACGCTCTCGTCATCGGGCTGGTCCTGCTGGCCGCGGGGACGTGGGCCTTCGCTTCGCTCGAGCGGGTCTCCCTCGATCGTTACGCGGTCGCACTGGCCCAGGCCCAGGAGCGCTCCGCCGAGATGAAGGAGGAGCTGCGCCTGCGCGAAGTCGAGTTCGAGGGCTCGCGCGTCGACCTCGACGACTTCGCCCAGGGCGTGCTCGAGGCCTGGGGTGCGCTCGAGGAGGCCGGTGTGATCGCTGTGCTGCAACGCGTCGAGGAGCACGCGCGCCTGGCCGCGGTGACCTGCGACGCGGTCGAGCTCGAGAAGGGAAAGTACGAGGACCGAGACGTGTACCGCGTGAGCGGCTCCGGCCCGGCCCAGGGCATCGCGCGCTTCCTCGCGGAGCTGGAGCGTGACCCGGCCCTGTCGCTGATCTCGCGCACCCGGGTGTGGTTGGACGATGGCCAGGGGCTCTCGTTCGACTTCTCGGTGACGATGTTCAAGCACTTCCGTAGTCAGGCGAACGGCTGATGAAGCTCGAGCGCAAGACCATCGGCGCGTTGTGCTTCCTGGTGGTGGCCCTGGGTGTCGCGGTGCCCATCTTCGTCGGCTCCGACATGGAGCTGGACGACGGCGTCGACAACCTGATCGACTTCGACGACGAGCTGGAGTCCACGTCGGGCCCGGAGGCCGCGTTGAGCATGGACCTGCTGGCCCACTTCGGCTCGTACGACGGCGAGGCGCCGGTGCGCATGGTGTTCGCGCCGCTTCCGGGCGTGGATGCCGTCGCCCTCGACGCGGGGGCTTCCGCGGACGCGGCCGCGGTGATGCTCGCGCCGCCACCGAACCACGTCGTCTCCTTGATCCTGCTGGCTGACGGGTCCTCGCGCGCCGTGATCGACACGCGCGTGGTGGCGCTGGGCGAGGCCATCGCGGCCGGCACCGTGGTCGAGATCCACGCCGGCGGGATCCTGGTGGAGGGGGAGCAGGGGCCGCTGCGCTACGACCTGGGTGTGGCCTTCGCCCTGGACAGCGACGGGCAACCCATCGCGCCGCCGCCGGCAC
>JAJDEQ010000194.1 GCA_029259695.1 Planctomycetota bacterium | reverse complement strand
GCGCTGGAACTCCTCGTGGATGTCGTAGGTCGGGTCCTCGGTGTCCAGGCCGACCACCAGACCGAGCGTGATCAGGTCGCCGCCGATGTAGTACACGAAGCTGCCGCCGAAGACGTCGCGCGCCAGGGGCCAGCCCGCCGTGTGCACGACCCGGCCGGCATGTTGCGCGGCACCGGGTACCTCCCAGGTCTCCTTCACGCCGGTCTCGTAGACCTGCGGGTTGGGACCGGCCGTGCCGAACTCCGCCACGAGGCGCTTGGTCAGGTTCCCCCGGCTGCCGTCGCAGAGCACCGTGACCTTGGCGCGGATGTCGATGCCCGGTTCGTAGTTGCTCTTGCGTGAGCCATCGGCTGCCACGCCCTTGTCGTTCGTGGTGACGCCGCACACGCGGGCCGCAGCGCCCTCGCCCTCGACGACCAGTTGCGCACCCGGGAATCCGGCGAAGACGTCGATCTCCGCCGCCTCGGCCCGCTCTCCGAGCCAACGCACCAGGTTGTTGAGCGAGCCGGTCGACAACCCGGCGTTCTTCATCCACGGGGGGTGAGGCACGGAGCGCGCCTTCTCCGGCGTGAGCCACTTGAGCTCGTCGCTCGTGACCGGAACCAACGGAGCCCCCTGCTCGCGCCAGTCGGGCACGAGTTCATCGAGCCCGCGCGGGTCGACCACGGCACCGCTGATGATGTGGGCGCCGACCACGTCACTCTTCTCGATCACGGCGACCATGGGCTCTTCGAGCACCTTGCCACCGGTCTCGCGCGCCAACGCGTTGTGCTCGTCGATCCGCCGCTTGAGATGCAGCGCCCCCGAGAGTCCGGCCGGGCCGGCTCCCACGAAGAGCACGTCGACTTCGAGGATGTCACGCTCGTCGGCCATGCACCGACTCCTGCTGCTGGTTTGAGGGCCGGACGCGGCGTCCGCGTCACGGGGTCACCGTCTTCGCGCTGACGGGTGCAGAGTTGGTCCACGGCGGGATCGGCCACCGGGGGGCGATTCTCGCTGCCGGGCCACTCGACGAGCCCGGCCGCCGCTGCGCACCGCCCCCGAGGATAGGCCCGGCGGCGACCCGGGCAAGGGACCGGTCAGCCGCCGTCGACCGGCTTGCCCTCGCGGTACGTCTCGCGCCGGACCACGGCCCCGGTCTCGTCCCAGTACGTCCAGTCGCCTTCCCGGACGTCGTTGCGCCAGTGCCCTTCGATCCGCTTGAGCGCATCCGAGCCCCAGCTCACGTCGATCCCGTCGCGCATCCCGTCCCGCTCCTCGACCAGTCCGGCCTGGATCCCGTTGGGGTGCCACATCGTCAGCCGCCCGACCCAGGACTCCCCGTCCCGCACCTGCATGCGCTGGGCCGTGATCTGCTCCTCGCGGTCGAAGACCGTCTCCAGGCGCCCGACGCGCTCCCCAGCGTGGACGAAGTAGTACTCCTCGATCCGCAGCGCACCGTCCTCGTCGTAACGACGCCAGCGCCCCGCGGGCTCGCCGCCTTCGTGCAAGCCCTCGAGCTTGACCACACCGCTCTCGAACCACTGCGTCTCGGCGCCTTGCTTGAGCCCGTCGACGAAGGTCACTTCGGTCTTGGGTGCGCCGCTCTCGTAGAAGGTCTTGGCCACCCCCTGGCGCGTCCCGCCCTCCATGGTCTCGGTGGCAGCGACGGCCCCTCCCGCGTCGTAGTGCACGAAGTCGCCCACCGGGATGCCGTCCTCGTAGCGCCCTTCGTAGGCCAGGCCGCCACCGCTGTGGTAGCGGCGGATGACACCGTGCCGACGCCCATTGCGGTACTCCCCCTTCTCCTTGGGGATCCCTTCGGCCCAGTAGATCGTGAATGAGCCGGTGTGGTTCTGCGGCACGCGGCGCGCGAGCGACGTCGCGCGCGCGTTGGACGACGTCACGCACCCGGGGGCCCACAGACCGGGCATGCACAGAGCGAGGAACAGCAGGACGGGGCGAGCACGCACGGTGGAGCTCCCGCAGGGGCGACGGATCAGCGAAGGTATCCCAGCTGCTCGAGCCACTCGCGCGTCGCTGCGTCGAGTTCGACGCCTGACTCCTCGGCGAGGGCCGCCAGCTGGGATGCCCGCCAATGGTCCAATACCGAGCGCAGGCGTTCCACATCCCCCGCCCGCTCGCGCACCAGATTCTGCTGCTCGCCGGGATCGTGGGCGAGATCGAACAACCACTCGGCGCCATCCGGCAGCCGCAGCAGGTACTTGAGCCGCCCGTCGCTCACCGCGAACTGCTGGGTGCCCGCCTTGTCGACCCGCGAACTGGTGAACACGTACGGTCGGCCCAGCGCCTCACGCCGCAGGAGCGGTAACAGGGACACGCCCTGGGGCGCGGTCGCAGGCTGGGGCAGGGCGAACAGTTCGACCAGGGTGGGCAGGACGTCGATGGTCATCACCGGGACATCCAGCCGCTCGGGAGTCGGCGCGTCCCGTGCCAGGAGCGGGTGGGAGAGCACCAGGGGGATGTGCACGTACTCCTCGAACGACATCCAGTTGTGGCCCATGCGGCCGTGCTGGGCGAAGGCCTCCCCGTGGTCGGAGAGCAGCACCACGAGCGTGCGGCCGGTGTCTACCCCCGCCAGGAGTCGCTCCACCTCGCGGTCGGCGTGGTGGATGTTGGCGTGGTAGAGGTGCCGGTGGTGGGCCAGGTCCGCCTCGTCGAAGGCCGTCTTCTGGTTGTTGTAGGCGTCAACGTCCTCATCGGTGCCGCGCACCGGGCCGTCGTAGTCGCGGTCCACGAAGAGCGCCCGGTCGATCGGCGCCGCGTTGAAGGGGGTGTGCGGGCGGCGGAAGTGGACGTACGCGAACAGCGGTCGATCGTCGCGCTCGGTCAGGTCCTCGAGCACCCGCTCGGCCAGCGAGCCGCCGTCACCGCGAACCTCGTGGAAGCGCTCGAAGCCCTGGTCGAGGCCGTGGCGCTTCCCCGTCCAGGGGTTCTGTGTGTAGCAACGTGTGTCGTATCCCGCCTGCGCGAACAGCTCGGCCAGCGTGTCCGCCGCATCCACCAGCCGGGCGTCGGTCTCCCCCGCCCGGGGACTCACACCGTGCGTCTCCTGGTAGAGACCGGTGAAGAGACTCACCGTGGACGGGAGGGTCCAGCTCGTCTGCGACCACGCCCGTCCGAAGCGGAGACCGCCGGCTGCGAGGGCATCGATCGTCGGGGACACGTCCGCCGGTCCGCCGTAGGCGCCGAGGTGTTCGGCGTGCAGCGCGTCGAGCAGGATCACGAGACAGTCCTGCTCAGCGAGCATGCCCACCTGCGCCCCCACGTCGGACTCCGCGTCCCCGCAAGCCCCCGCGCTGGTCAGCAACGCCAACATCAGTCCGAGGCGCCCCACCTCCCGCGTCACCCCTCGTCCTGCAATCCGAGCCGGCCCTCGGTCATGACCAGCGTCCGGTCGGCCCGCTGGGCCAGCTCGCCGTCGTGCGTCACCAGCACGATCGTCTGCCCGTGCTCCTGGGCGAGATCGAAGAGTTGGTCGGCGATACCCTCGGCCGTGCGCTCATCCAGGTTGCCGGTGGGTTCGTCACACAGCAGCACACGCGGGCGGTTCACGAGCGCGCGGGCCAGGGCCACCCGCTGGCGCTCTCCACCCGAGAGCTGATTGGGCCGGTGGAACAGGCGCGAGGACAGACCGAGCTCGACCAACAGCGCCCGCACCTCTTCCCGGTGGCGTTTCCGGTTGGCCATCCAGGAGCCGAGGCTGCTGGCGATACGGAGCGGGAGCATGGCGTTCTCGAGCGCCGTCAGTTCCGGGATCAGGTGGTAGAACTGGAACACGAAGCCGACCGCGTCGTTGCGCAGCCGCGAGCGCGCTCCGGTGGAGAGGCGCGTCGTGTCGACGCCCTCGACCTCGAGACTCCCCGAGTCGACGGTGTCGAGCAGGCCGAGCAGGTGCAGCAGCGTGCTCTTGCCGGCTCCCGAACGGCCCATGATGGCGACGGACTCCCCACGGCGCAGATCGAAGTCCACCCCGCGCAGGACCTCGACCACCTCGTGACCCATGCGGTAACGGCGCATCAGCCCGCGCGCGCGCATGACGAGTTCACGCCCATCGCCGGGCAGCGCCGCGACATCGGCAGGCACGCGGGTCTCGACCGCGGTGGCCTCGTCGGTGCCTTCGTCGTGCATCAGCTCGCTCACGGTCGGCGTCATTCGTGCCGCAGGGCTTCGACGGGGTTCATCCGCCCGGCGCGCCAGGCGGGCCAGAGGCAGATCAGCGCCGAGAAGAAGATCGTCACCACGACGATCATGAGGTTGAGGCCGTGATCCAGCTTGGCTGGGATCTCGGTGAAGGCGTACACGTCGCGTCGGAAGATCTCGACGCCGAACGTGTTCTCGATCCAGTCCTTGATGGCATTCACGTTGACCACGATCAACGTGCCCAGCACGAGACCGACCACGCAGCCGGCGGCCGAGATCAACGTGCCGCACAGCGTGAACAGGCCCCCGACGCCGAGGGGCGCGGCGCCCATCGTCGAGAGGATGCCGATGTCCCGGGTCTTCTCCTGTACCAGCGTCCACAGGACGGCGAAGGTGATCAGGCAGGTCAGCAACACGAACATGCCGAGCACGATGAACAGGATGTTGCGCTCGTTCTCGACCGCGCCGAGGAGGATCCGGTGGCGGTCGCGCCAGCTCTCGACGATCACCTGCCGGGAGGTGAAGCCGGCCGCATCGAAGGCGGCTTCCAGGTCGCCCCGGATGGCGGCCAGTTCATCGACGCCGTCCAGCGCGACCGACACGTAGACCTCGGACACCTCGTGGAAGGTCTTGCTCCAGCGGCGAAAGGCGTCGCTCGACAACATGATGCGACTCATGTCGCTCTCGTGGTGCCCCGTCGAGAAGGCCCCTGCCACGATGAAGGTCTCGCTCGACGAGCTGAGCTGGTCCGACTCGAACATGGCCACGTTGTCGGGCACGGTGACCAGGTCGATCGCGTCGCCCTTGCTCAGGCCGAGTTGATCCATGAGCTCCCACCCCATGAGCAAGCGCGGCAGCGCCGCCATGCGCAGGCGCCTGTCGAGGATGCGGTTGCGCGCGATCTTGAAGGGAGTATCCGGGTCATCGACCTGCTGCGACTCCAGGTCGACCTCGGTCAGGTGGTCGCGCAGGTCCGTCACCTCGAACTCGGCCTCGGCGTCGATGCCGAGCACCAGCACCATGTTCAGGTCGGCCCACATCGTCGTGCCGATGTTGAGGTTGTCCCGTCCGTGGACCTTGAAGATCGCCGGTCGCACGAGCCGTGACACGGCGCCGGTCACTCCCGGGGTCGAGCGGATCACGCGCTCCAGGGACGCCCGCTCCAGCGGCTCCTCCGGGGACTGCAACACGGTCACCACGATGTCGGCCGTCGTGCCGCGGATCAGCTCGCGTGTCTCGGCCAGGAAGCCGTCCATCACGCTCCAGACGACGATGAGCGCCGCGATGGCGCTGCCGATGACGAGCATCGACAGGTAGCTCACGGGGCGCACGAACATGTAGCGGCGGGCGAGGAAGACCTTGTACAAGTCAGGAACGTCCCGTGGGGCGGAGAAGCGGGAAGAGGATCACATCGCGAATCGTGGGTGTCGCCGTGAGCAGCATGACCAGCCGGTCGACGCCGATGCCGATCCCCGCGGCCGGCGGCATCCCATAGCGCAGGGCGTTGACGTAGTCGTGATCGACCTCGGACGGCAGCTCCGGGTCGCGGCTGGAGACCTGGGCCTCGAAGCGGGCCAGCTGCTCGGCCGGATCGTTGAGTTCGGAGAAGCCGTTGGCCAGCTCCATGCCCGCCGCGAACAGCTCGAACCGCTCTGCCACTCGGGCATCCTCGGGAGCCGCCTTGGAGAGCGGGCTCATGGTAAGTGGGAAGTCGGTCACGAACGTGGGCTGGACCAGGTGCTCCTCGACGCAGGCGCCGAACAGGTCGTCGGTCACCTGGGCAATGGTACGCCCCTCGACGTCGATCTGCTCGCGCCTGGCCGCCGCGTGCAGCGAGGCCTCGTCGAACGCGTCCGCATCGGCGTGCTCGCGGAGGAGTTCGGCGTAGCTCCGCCGGGCGAACGGGGGTGCGAAGTCCACCACCACCCCGGCGTCACCCCAGGGCAGCTGCGTCTCGCGCAGTTCGGCGTCTCCGCGCCCGAAAGCACCGTGCTCGCGCACGAGATCCGAGAGCAGCGTCTCGACCAGCGGCAACCAGTCGTACCCCCGGGCGTAGGCCCAGTAGGCCTCCAGCATGGTGAACTCGGGGTTGTGGCGGGGCGACAGCCCCTCGTTGCGGAAGTTCCGGCCGATCTCGAAGACCCGCTCGAAGCCACCCACCAGGAGGCGCTTCAAGTACAACTCCGGGGCAATCCGCAGGTAGAGATCGATGTCGAGGGTGTTGTGGTGGGTGATGAAGGGCTTGGCCGCTGCACCACCCGCGATCGGGTGCAGGACCGGCGTCTCGACCTCCATGAAGGCGCGCTGCTCGAGGAAGCGGCGCATCTCCGCCAGCGCCTGCGAGCGGATCTGGAAGCGCTCGAAGCTCTCCGGGTTGGCCGCCAGGTCGACATAGCGCTGGCGATAGCGAGTCTCGACGTCCGCCAGTCCGAAGTGCTCCTTGGGCATGCCGGCCAGGCTCTTGGTCAACAACTGAGCCGCCGAGGCGAAGACCGTCGGCTCGCCCTTGCGGGTGCGACCCAAGCCGCCGGAGACCGCGAGGAAGTCCCCCAGGTCGAGCCCGTTCTTGAGCAGCTCGAAGCGCTCGGGGCCCACGACCTTCTTCTGCAGATAGGCCTGGAGACGACCAGAGACATCGCGCAGGTCGAAGAACATGCTGTTGCCGTGGTCCCGCAGGGCCGTCACGCGTCCCGCGATGCAGACGCCGGCCTGAGGCTCGGCATCCGGGTCCTCGGCCCCCAGGATCTCGGCGATCAGGCGCCGATCAGCCAACCCCTGCCCGACGCCGAAGGGCTCCTCGCCCCCGGCAACCAGCGAATCCAACTTGCGCAACCGTTCCTCTGAGACATCCATCCGGGTGATTCTAGAGAGCCCCCGACGAGATCACCACACGGCCGTGCCCGGTGCCCGTTCGGCCCCCGACCCGATGGGTGCTTGATACACGCCGTGCGCGAGTGGACCATTACCCCGTTTTTCCCCGAGAGAATGGCACCATGTCCTGCACGGTCACCAACGACGGGCCCTGCCTCCGCACGATCCGGTTCTCGATCGACCGGGCCGAACTCGACACGAAGGTCGAGGCGGGACTGCGCGACCTCGCACCCCACGTGAAGCTCAAGGGCTTCCGCCCGGGCAAGGTGCCGTTGGACGTCGTGCGCCGCACACACGGCAAACAGCTGATCGAAGAAGTCCGCCAACGGCTCATGTCGGATGCCTTCTCGGCCTGCGTGAAGGAGCACCAGCTGCGGGTCGTCGGGCGCCCGGAGATGAACCTCGAGCTGATCAAGGAGGACGACGCCTCGGGCCCGATGGACTTCGAGTTCGCCCTCGAGGTCATCCCCGACTTCGAACTGGCCGAGGTCGAGGCCCTGCAGGTCAAGGTCGAGTTGCCCACGGTGGACGACGGCATGGTGGCAGCCGAGATCGAGCGGCTGCGGCGCCGGGCCGCGACCCTGGCCGATGCTCCCGAAGGCGCCCCGATCGGAGAGGAGGACGTGCTCACGGTCACGATCGCCTACACGGTCGGGGACGAGACGCTGGCACCCCGGGCGGAGAAGTCAGTCCTCGTCCAGCACGACCTGATCGACGGCGTGCGCATCGAGGGTGGTGGCAAGACATTCGTCGGCGGTGCCATCGGCGACGTGTTCACACTCGAGGCCGAGGAACTCCCGGCGCACTTCGACCCGCCCCAACTGGCCGGGAAACCGGCGACGCTCGTGGTCACGGTGGACAACCATCAGGTCCTCGTCGTCCCACCGGTGGACGAGGCGCTGCTGAAGCGCTTCGAAGTCGATTCGGAGAGCGAGTTGGCCGCACGCGTGCGCGAGCAACTCGACACGCAGCGCCAGCGCGTGCGCGACCAGCAGATGGACCGCTCGATCGAGGATCAGCTCCTCGCCGGCCATGAGTTCGAACTGCCCGAGCGTTTCGTCACCCAGACCATCGAGCGCAAGGTGCACGAGTACGCCCACCGGCTGATGGAAGAACAGCAGATGTCCGGCGAGGACGGCCACGCGCAAGCCGAGAGCGAACGCGAACGGATCACCGAGCTCACGCGCCGCGGCTTGAAGCTGTCCTTCGTGCTCTCCCGGTTGGCCCGCGAGAAGGAACTGTCGGCCAACGACGAGGAGACCCAGCGACAGATCGCCGGCCTGGCCCAGATGCAGGGCCAGGACCCGCAGGCGACCCTCGAAGCCGCCATCCAGGAGGGC
>JAJDEQ010000193.1 GCA_029259695.1 Planctomycetota bacterium | reverse complement strand
CGCGGTGCTCCTCGACGTACTCGCGCAGGCCGCGGCGGAACACACGCTCACCGAGGATCGACTCGAGCAGGTGCAGTCGGGCTGCGCCGCCCGCATAGGCATGGCCCGAGAACGTGTCGTCGGGATGTTCGTAGTCGCCCCATACGATCGGCCGGCTGTTGTTCAGCTCAGCGCGCACGTACCCGCGCTGCGAGGTGAGGCGCTGGTGCGCTCCACGGTCGGGGCCGCGCGTCTGGCCGATGTAGTAGTTCTCGAAGAAGTCGGCGAAGCCCTCGTTGAGCCAGAGGTGCTCCCACGTCTCGCAGGTGAGCAGGTCTCCGAACCACTGGTGGGCTGCTTCGTGCGCCACGAGTCCGAGCGAGTCGACCTGCGGCTCGTCCGCCGGGTCGTGGATCGTGCGGTAGTAGAGCGTGGTGGCGGAGATGTTCTCCATGCCGCCCGCGGTGTACTCCTTCACGCAGCTCTGCGCGTACTTGCTGTAGGGGTAGGGCGCGTCGAGGTAGTCGCCGATGATCGCGAGCATGTCGGCGGTCTCGGCGAGGTTCTCGAGCGCCATGGGCAGGTCGTCCGCCTCGGCCAGCACGGGCAGCGGCAGCCCGTTGCCGCCGGGCAACTGCCCCTCGGCGAAGCGGCCCGCCACCAGCGTGATCAGGTAGCTGACGTGGGGCGTCTCCATCAGCCAGTGGTCGGTGCGGCGACCGTCGCGTGGCGGGCTGCTGCCGGTCTGGTCGCCGGCGGCCATGGTGCGGAAGGCGTCGTCCACCGTGACGTGGAGCTCATGGGTGGCCATGTCGTTGGGGATGTCCCAGACCGGGATCCAGTGCCGGGTGTCCTCCGACTGGCCCTGGCTCCACACGTGCCAGGGGCGGTTCCCCTCCTGCGCCGAGGGCGGGATGATGAACAGGCCGCGGCGCGGGTAGCAGTCGTAGTCGATCGTCACCGCGGACTGCTTGCCCGGTGGCAGCGCCTGGCCCAGGTCGATGATGAGCAGCTGACCGTCGTACTCGAAGGTCAGCTCGTTGCCCTCGTCGTCGAAGACGCTCTCGATCTCCATCTCGACCGCGTCGAGCACCAGCTCCCGGGTGCCGCCGTCGGCCGGCTGACCCAGCGGCGGGTCGATGCCCTGGAAGTGCACGGTGACGATGCCGTCCACGTATCCGCCCTCGTGATCGATGTCGACGTTGATGTCGTAGTGCTCCACGTCGACCAACGGCTCGCGGTGCTCCACCGGGGCCACGGGCCAGCGCGGGGTGCCGGCGCACGCGGCGCCGAGCGCGGCGAGCGCGGCGGCGACGAGCCATGAGCCGCGCGGAGTCACACGGTGGAGGGGGCGGTCGACGATTGTCGCGTGCATGGGCATTCCAACTTGCGGTGACCGGTGCCTGATACCGCGCCGGGTGAGGGGAGCCGAGACTCGGGGCGGTGATTATAGGAATGGGGCGCCGCACTGCGTCCAGGGGGCCGATATGCTAGGGGATCGAGATGCTGCCGTGCCGACCGCCGCCCTGCCGACCTCTGCCCCAGCGAATGCTGCCCGAGCCACCGCTGTCCGATCGTTTGCTGCCTGAGCCAGCGCAGATCGAGCCACTGCAGCTCGGGCCAGCGCAGATCGGGCCAGCGCAGATCGGGCCAGCGCAGCCTGGGGGCTCGCTGCCGGCTCGAGCCGGGACCCAGACCGATACCGAATCGCAGACGGATACCTCGACACGACTCGATGCGGGCTGGAACGTCGTCGTCTGGGACGATCCCATCAACCTGATGAACTATGTCGTCTACGTCTTCCAGAAACTCTTCGGCTTCGGTCACGATCAGGCGACCAAGCACATGCTCGAGGTGCACAACGAGGGTCGCTCGGTGGTGGCCACGACGCATCGGGAGCGGGCCGAGTTCTACGTGACCCGGCTGCACGCCTACGGCCTGCAGGCGACCATGGAGCGCAGCTCGGAGTGACGTCTTGACCCGGCTGGAAGATCGAGGGCCCGCCCATCCGCGCCGCTGGCTGCTCAGCTTCCAGCCGCTCGAGGCGCGCATCGTCACCGACCTGCCCGATCGCGTGACCCGTGTGCTGGCGGACCCCAACCAGAACCGGGCCGTGATCGACCGCTTGTTCCCGCCGAGCTACAGCGACGCCAAGGAAGAGGCGGAGAACCGCCGTCTGCTCGGGGCCAGCCTGTACGAAGAGCGGCGCGCCCTGCTCGACGACATCCGCGCCTGCCTGCGCGACGGACGCACCAAGACGGACGGCCTGCACCTGGAACTGGGTCGCCACGAGATGGACCTCTGGCTGAGGTTCATCAATGACCTGCGCCTGCTGCTGGCCACCGAGCTGGGCATCGACACCAACATCGACCACAGCGCCATCGACTGGGAGCACGCCGACGCCCCGAAGTTCGCCCTGCTCGAGTACCTGGGCGGCCTGGAGTACCTGCTCGTGGAGGCCCTCACCGTCGGCGACGGCGGCACCGGCACCGAGGAGGACGAGGATGAGGGCGACCTGCCGGACGACGGTTACGTCCCCGACGCGGGCGACCCGCAGCATGACGCGGGCGGCCCGGATGACGTGGGCGGCCCGGATGACGCGGGCGGCCCGGATGACGTAGGCGACCTGCCGGATGACGGTGACATCCCCGACGAGGGAGACCCGCCGCACGATGCGGGCGGTCAGCGGTAGACCTGGCCCTGGCGGTCCCAGCGCACGTGGCTGACGGACACCTCGTCGCCCGTGACGATGATGGCGATCTGGTCGTCGCCGGCGGGGATGTGGATCGCTTCGATGTGCGCCGCGCCTGGCGCAACCACGACGTCCCTGCGTTGCGGCGCGTTCCCGCCCACGCGGGACTCGATCGCGACTCGCGCGGAATCGCTGCCGGCGTTGATCACGATCACCGCCGCCGAGGCCAGGCCGGCAGTGGGACCGCGGATCTCGGTCCGCGCCGAGGTCGAGTCGAGCAAGGGCAACTCGCTGCGCAGTGCCCCCTGCAGCACGAGCGACGCCCGGGCCGTCAGTGCTCCGCTCAACTGCAGCACGGCGTGGGACAGGACTCCCGTCGCTCCCGTCTGCTCGGCGTAGAGGACGACTTCGTCGTGCTCGCCGGCGGGTGTGGTTGCCGTCTGCTCCCACGCCGGCTGACCATCCACGGTCAGGCCGCGCAACGTGTAGGCCGCGGCGGACGCGTCGGGGTTGTCGATCCGGACGGTCAGGCTGATGCCCGTGGCGAGGGGCGGGATCGACGGGACCAACAGGCGCCCCGTGGGCAGGGGGCGGGCGTCGGTGGTGAGCACCGTCCAGGGGGGCAGGGCGGTCTGGGGACGGACCGGGTAGGCCCGCAACAGCAGCTCCTGGACGGCGGTCTGCGCCGTGGGGGTGTCGTCACCGGGCGGTAGGCGCTGGGCATCGGATTCGATGATGTCGTTGGCCATGCGCAGCCGCGCGGCAGCGACCCGAGCAGTGCGCTCGTTCCGTTCGACACTGTCCGACTCGCCCGCGTCGAGCGGCGACACGACGCGCCCCTGCCGCACGAACCCCGACGTGCCGGCGATGGGTACGACGTCTCGTTGCACGTCGTCCACGAAGAGATGGGTCCCGTCGAAGCCCGAAGGGGTCGGCTGGCCCAACAGGTGCAGCACGGTGGGGGCGATGTCGTGCATGCTCACGACCCGCTCGGCAAGGGCTGCGCGGTAGGGCGCCAGCTCGTCCTCGAGCCCCGGGATCGAGATCACCAGGGGCACGCTGCGTTCGGCGGGTCGGGCCAGGTCGTGTTGCGCGAGCTGCAGGACGTGGCCCCGGGCCTGCGGGTCGAGGCCGGCCACGTGGTCGCCGTAGAAGACGAGCAGCGAGCGTTCCAGCAGGCCCCGGTCGCGCAAGCCGTCCAGCAGCCGCTGCACCGCAGCGTCGGTGTAGTGCACCAGGCGCAGGTAGCTGCTGGCCATGGAGTCGTCCGGCATGCCGGTGGGCCAGTCGGCCAGTTCGCTGGGGACGATGCGGAACGGGTGGTGGCTGCTCAGGCTGATAGCGAAGGCGAAGAACGGCTCGGGACGCGCTGCGAGCAGGGCGGGCAGCTGCTCGAAGAAGCCCTCGTCGGCCAGACCCCAGGCCAGGTTGCGTCCGGGCTCGAACGCATCCTGGAACAGCATCTCGTCGATGCCGTACGACGGATGGGCGACGGCGCGGTTCCAGAAGGGCCGCTTGAATGCGTGCAGTGACACGGTGTCGTAGCCGGCTGCCGCGAGCTGCTTGGGCAGCGTGACCCAGCGATTGCCGACGTGACTCATGGAGACGGGGCTGCGCGAGTGGGGCAGCAGGCTCGCGAGCACGGCGAACTCCGCGTCCGAGGTGCGGCCCACCCGGGTGATGTCGACGCAGCGTTCGGGAGCCAGCCCTTCGCGCGCGAGACGGTCGAGCACCGGTGTGACCGTGCCGCCCTGCACGTCAAGGTCACGCACGAAGGCCTGGAAGGCCTCGAGCTGCACGATGATCACGTTGCGTCCGCGAGCGATGCCGAACAGCGGGCTGCCGAGCGCGTTGAGCTCGTGCTTGCGCGCGAAGTTGGCGCGGATCAGCCGAGCCTGCACGGCGCCGATGCGGCCGCTGCGCATGCGGCGCTTCAGCGCGTCGAAACCGTCCCAGACGTGGTACAGGCCCAGGCCGTGGGAGCGCACCAGGCGCATGGCGGGCCGCTGGAGTTCCTCGGCGTTGTTCGGCGCGGGCAGATCGCGCCAGGTCACGGCCAGCGTCGGGAGCAGTGCGGCGACGAGTGCGGTGCCCAGGGCGCGCGCGATCCAGGCCCCCCGTCGCGTATGGCCCGGGCCCCGTGCGAACCAGAGGAAGCCAAGGAAGCTGCCGGCGTACAACCAGTCCGTGCCCGACACCAGCGCGGCCGTGCTCTCGCGCGCATCCCAGAGCTGATGGATCGCGACGGCCATCTCGATGCCCACGGGTTGGTCGAAGTAGGGCATCGAGCCCTTGTCGAACACGAGCACGGACGAGGCGAAGGCACCGAAGAACGCCAGCCAGCACCAGCGCGCGCGGCGCGGGAGCCACAGGGCCAGTCCGATCGCGGCGAGCGGCACCGCGAGGCTGCGCACCAGCGGAACGGACTCGGCCGGGAGGGCGTCGCCGAGCAGGCGCCGTTCCTGGCTGACGAGCAGCGCGAGCCAGGCGGCCCCGGCGCCGAGTTGCAGCAGCAGTGCACCGCGGCCCGGTGCAGTCGGAGCGTCTGGCGTGGACGGCGGCGACATGGGGGCTCGGGCGTCTCTCGCTTGCATGGGCGCGGGGGGAGGGCGACGATGACACGTCTCTTGGCGCGCGTCGGAGGCGCCGAGTCCACCCGTCGATCGACGTCTCCGCAAGGACGGCGTCGATCGTCGACCAGAGTATGCGCGATCATGCGAGGGTGCCGAACGGACTTCCTGGGGCGGGTCGCGGGGGTGTGCCTGGCGCTGGCGCTCGGCATCCCGCCGGGGTTGGCCCAGACCGGGTTGGCCCAGACCGGGTTGGCCCAGACCGGGTTGGCCCAGACCGGGTCGACGCAGACCGGGTCGACGCAGACCGGGTCGACGCAGACCGGGTCGACGCAGACCGGGTCGACGCAGACCGGGTCGACGCAGACCGGGTCGACGCAGACCGGGTCGACGCAGGCGGGTGGGGGGCAGACGGGTTCGACGCCCTCCCCGGTTGCCGCGGGCGTGGCGGGGGAGACGGCGGCGTCCAGCGAGGAGGCCGCCCCGCCACTGTTCATCGCCCACGCCGGCGGGGCCGTGCGTCAACGCACCTACACCAACAGTCGCGAGGCGCTCGATCGCGCCGCGGGCAACGGCTACCGGCTGGTGGAGATCGACCTGCACTGGACCAGCGACGACGAACTCGTCCTGATCCACGACTGGGATCACTCCCTGCGCTCGCTGTTCGTGGGCGAGTACGGGGCGCCGCGCGAACAGAGTCAATCCGGGGCGCAGGGGCAGTCCGGGGAGCGGAGTCAGTCCGGCGAGCAGGCCCGGCCGAGGCCGCAGCCGCTGACCCTCGCGGAGTTCCGGGCGGCCGAGTCCCGCTGGGGGCTGACCCAACTCGCGCTCGACGACCTCGGCCCCTGGCTCGAGCGCCATCCCGACGTCGACCTGGTGACCGACATCAAGGCGCGCAACCTCGAGGGCCTGCGCCGCATCGCCGTGCGCTTCCCCGACGACCTCGACCGCTTCGTGCCTCAGCTCTACCACGTCGATCAGCACGGGCCGGTGCGCGCCATGGGCTTCGAACGGGTGATCCTCACGCTCTACGCGGCGCCGATGGAAGACGACGAGGTCGAGCGTTACGCCGTCGAGCAACGCCCGTTCGCGATCACCATGCCCATCGACCGCGGACGCAGCGACCTGCCTGCACGACTGGGGGAGGTGGACACGTTCGTGTACGCCCACACCGTCAACGGACTGGACCTGCTCGAGGAGCTGCGGGGGTCGGGTGTGGACGGCGTCTACACCGATTGGTTGGTGCTCGACGACGTGCAGCGCGGCGTCTACAGCGGACCCTGGGCCGAGTGGACGGCGGAGACGGACGGCACCACGGCCTTCCCACAGCGCGTGCTGTGCTTCGTGCCGCCGGCCGAAGCGGGCTTCGCGGCGGAAGTGTTGCTGCACGCGACAGGCTCCGTGCCATGCGCTGCGGAACTGGCCGTGCTCGGCGACGGCGCCGACCTGCTGGGACGGCGGCGAGTCGAGCTGCAGCCTGGCCAGCGGGCCACGATCGATCTGCACGAACTCGCCGGCTCCGTGCTGCTCGCGTGGGCACGCATCGACGCGCCCGCCGACGTCGATTGCGCCGTGCGCGTGCGCCGCGGTGAGCTGACCCTGCCATGGTCGTGGCGCGAGGTGGCTTTCAGCACCACGCGCGTCGCCGGCCAGGGCGACGGCATCAGCGGGCACATGCTGCTGGTGCTCAATCCCACGGCGGAGACCCAGACGTATCGCATCGAGCGCCACGTGGAGCGCCATCTGATCGACGCCGAGACGGTCGTGTTGCGTCCGGGTCATCAGCATGTGCGCGTGTACGGCGTGCGCACCGAGGGTGAGGTGGAGCTGCGCGTGGAGGGCGGGCCGGCCCTGGTCGAGACCCTGCGCTGGAACGCCGACATGAGCTTCATGCGGTGAGCTTCATGCGATGAGCACAGCGTGAGCAACGCCAGCCTGGACGACCTGCTGGGGCGCATGGGCGCCACCCCGCACATCACCGTGCTCACGGGGGCGGGAGTGTCGGCCGCCAGCGGCGTGCCTACGTTCCGTGGCGACGGCAGCCTGTGGAAGAACTACCGGGCCGAGGACCTGGCCACGCCCTCCGCCTTCGCCCGGGACCCGCGCCTGGTCTGGGAGTGGTACGACTGGCGGCGTCAGGTCGTGGCCATGTGCCAGCCCAACCGGGCCCACGACGTGATCGCCCGCTGGAGCCACCGCTACGGCGACTTCCACCTCGTCACCCAGAACGTGGACGGGCTGCACGAGCGGGTGGACACCTGGGGTGTGCTGCGCTTCCACGGCTCGGTCTGGGAAGTGTCTTGCTGGCGCGGCTGCGACGACGCGCCCACCCGTTGGTGGGATGACACGGCGCCGTTCCCGTCGCTCCCTCCGCACTGTCCTCATTGCGGCGGCATCCTCCGTCCGGGTGTGGTCTGGTTCGGCGAGTCCATCGACCCGCTCGTGCTGGAAGAGTCGGTGGCCGCCGCCCGCTGTGACGTCTTTTTCGTGATCGGTACCTCCGCCGTGGTGCACCCGGCCGCGTCGC
Source organism: Planctomycetota bacterium (assembly GCA_029259695.1). Lineage (GTDB taxonomy): Bacteria > Planctomycetota > B15-G4 > B15-G4 > B15-G4 > OFTM49. The sequence continues at coordinate 14,082 of JAJDEQ010000193.1, read as the reverse complement.
TGGTGGAGATCGCCCGGGACCACGGCGCGTTCACCGTCGAGGTGAACACCGAACCCACGCCCGTGTCGGGCATGGTCGATCTCGTGCTGCAGGGCGCGGCCGAGGACGTGCTCGACCTGATCGAGCAGCGCCTGGGCTAACGGCCCCCCGGAGCGGCTCCGCAGGTCGCAGCACGCACGCAGCAGCACCCACCCGGCAGCGCCCAGGTCATGAGAGCGCTACGGCCTGTTCAGGACCTATCCGTCCGAGCCAGGCTCTTCGGCGAGCGTCCCGTCGGCCGCGGTCGTGCCGGCCAGCGCGCCGTGCACCAGCGCTTCGTCGAGCCGTTGGAGCTTGCGGCCCAGGCCCTCGGCCAGGTTGCGGTAGAGCACCACGCCTACGTCCGGACGCAGGCGGATCAGGTCGGCCAGGTCGGCGCGGGTGAGTGCGGCGAGCAGGGAGTCTTCCACGGCGGTGGCGCCGGCCGAGTGCTGCTCGCCGGTGAGCAGGGCCACTTCGCCCAGGGACTCGCCGGCGCCCACTTCGCCCACGGCCCGCGGGGGCGTACCCACGTCCACGCGCACGCGGCCCTCGATCACGAGGTGCAGGGCGTCGGGGGCGTCGCCTGCGGCGAACAGCGTCTCCCCCGCGCGGTATCGGACCACCGCACAGGCGCCGGCCACCCGCTCGGCCTGCTCCTCGTTGAGGCCGGCGAAGAGACGCAGGCTGTTCAGCGTGCGGGAGAGAGCGGGCACCACCGCCTGGCGCCGGAACGCGCGCAGCACCACGTCGGCGATGGCGCGCATGGGCGGGATCAGTTCCACGGTCCCCAGGTCGAGCGGCACCAGCAGGCGCGCCATGCGTACCACGTCCAGGCGTTCCACGTCGTGGAAGACCATGGCCGGCACGTAGGCCACCGGCAGCAAGCCCAGCTCGAGCAGCGTGCGTTGCATGCGCGGCGCGTGGGCGCTCACGTCCACCGTCACGTAGTCCACGTCCCACTCGTTGCGGCACTTGTGCAGCAGGTGTTCGAGCAGGAAGCGCACCGGTTCGTTGGTGGGGGCGATCAGTTCGAAGATGCGCACGGCCTTCTCGGCCGCGTCGTGGATGTAGCCGATGGCGCCGGCCACGGGGGGACAGTCGGACTCCGTCGGGCGGCAGGCCAGCAGGTAGGTGGCGTGGCGCCGGCTGAGCATGAAGAAGCCGTAGTGCAGGCGCATGGGTCCGAAGATCTCGCGCCGGTGCAGACGACCCCGCTCGATGCGCAACAGGGTCGGCAGCCCGTCTGCGGTGAGGTCGTGGAGCTGGAAGTCGTCGTCGTGGGGGTAGGGCGCGGACTGCTCGTCGACGATGGCGTCGAAGGTCAGGCCGCAGTTGCCCATGGCCATGGCGGCCAGGGCGGCGGCCTCGGGCACGATGTGCGGGTGGTTGCAACGCAACGACAGCGCGCTGCCGAAGTGCTGGGTGAACAGCGCGATGCTCTCGCGGCGGTGGAACAGGTTGCTCAGCGGATGGAAGCCCACCGGAGCGAAACCCTGGCCCAGGGAGATGCGTTGTGACAAGGAGTGCGCGGTGCGGTTCTCGACCACGGCGACGTGCAGCCGGCTGCGCACGTACTCCAGGCGCTTGCGCATCAGCAGCTTGCCCACGCCGCGGCCGCGGGCGTCGGGGTGCACGGCGAGGCGCCCGAACTCACCGAGCAGGTCGGAGTGCGCGCCGATGTCGAACACGACCGAGGCGGTGCCCAGGACGTTCTCCTGCTCGTCCACCGCGACCAGCATCAGGATGTGATCGCTGAACACCGAGTGCTTGAGCCAGTCGTCGTCGAAGAAGCCCGGGTAGGGGTAGTCGCCCTTGTAGACCGCTTCGAAGATGGCGTGGATCGCCGGCACGTCGGCTTCGGTGGCCAGGCGGACGTGGGGCGACGCGGCGGTCATGTCACTCTGTTCTCGGCGGCGGTGGCGGCCAGTTCGGCGCCGGCTACGTGGGCCACGCGGGCGAACCAGGCGGCACCGGTGGCCAGGGCGGCCTCGTGCATGTCGAAGCGACTGGAGTGGGCCGGCTCGCTCTCACGGCCGGAGACCTGCGAGCCGATGCGCACGTAGGCGCCCGGCACTTCCTGCAGGTACCAGCCGAAGTCCTCGCCGCCCATGTTGGCCGTGCGCAGCTTGGGCACCGCGCCGTCGCCGAGCACGTCCCGGGCGGCGGTGCGCGCGATCTTCGCCATGTGCCGCGTGTTGACCACCGGCGGGGTGCCGCCCGCACCGAGCGTGACTGAGACTTCGGCGCCGTGGAGTTGGCCCACCGCCTCGGCGATGCGCTTGACGGCCTCGTTGAGGTGATCACGCACGGCCTTGGTCTGGGCCCGGATGGTGCCCTGCAGGCAGGCCCGGCCGGCGATCACGTTGGGCGCCGTGCCCGCGTCGAAGCGTCCCACCGAGACCACCGACGGGTTGGCCGGGTCGATCTCGCGCGACACGATGGTCTGCAGCGCGGTCACGAACAGGCTGCCCACCACGATCGCATCGAGCGCTTCGTGGGGCCGCGCGCCGTGGCCCTGTCGTCCGCAGAACTCCACCGTGAAGGCGTCGCTGGACGCGTTGACCGCGCCCTCGCTCGCCACGATGACGCCCGGCGGATAGTGACGGTCCACATGGCCGCCGAAGATCATGCCCACGCTCTTCAGCGCGCCGTCCGCGATCATGGCCGCGGCGCCGGTACCGTGCTCCTCCGACGGCTGCCACAGCAGACGCACGTCGACCGGCGGCGTGGGGCCGGCGAGCAGCAGCTCGGTCGCGCCGAGCAGCATGGCGCTGTGACCGTCGTGGCCGCAGGCGTGCATCACACCCGCGCACTCGGATGCGAACGGCAGCCCGGTCTCCTCGTGGATCGGCAGTGCGTCGGTATCCGCGCGCAGGGCCACGCAGGGGTCGGCGCGCTCACCGGGAATGCGAGCCACGATGCCGTGACCGCCCACGCCGGTGATCGACTCGACGCCCAGGCGATCGAGTTCGGCCACGATGCGTTCCGCCGTGCGCTGCTCCTGCCCGCTCAGTTCGGGCTGGCGGTGCAGGTCGCGCCGCAGGGCGACCATGCGCTCGTACACGTCGGCGGGCACACCCGCTTCCTCGACGATGTCGGATGTCTTCAGTGCGCCGGGTGCTTGCTTCAACCGCTGGCCTCCGCGCCGAGCCCGGGCTGACCGCCGGGGCCCGGTGGCAGCGCGACGATGCTCGGCTGCCGCCCCGGAGACGCGCGGGAACGCTCGGCACAGTGAAGGCTACGCCGCTGTGCGCGGCAGGCCATGGGCCGATGGGCGTAGGCGGCCGGGGTCGAGGCGGGTGGGGTCGAGGCGGGTGGGGTCGCGGCGGGTGGGGTCGCGCTCGGGCGCTGGCGGGTTGGGCGCGTGCCCGGCGGACGGCAACGAGGTGCCGGCCGCGGTGGTGCTGGTGGCCAGCGTTGCGGCGGGCGTTGGGGCGCCTAGTTGCCGGCAGCCTTCTTGCGGGTGGTGCGCTTGCGGGCGGCCTTCTTCTTGCGGCCGCGGGGTTGGTCGGCGGTGGGGGTGGCCGGGCGCCAGGTGTCGGGCGGGGTCTCGCCCGACAGCTCGAACAGGAAGCGCGAGGGCATCGACTCGTAGCGAGTGCCCCAGCGGGCTCGCGATCCGGCGTAGGTGATCACGAGTCGTTCCTCGGCCCGGGTGATGCCCACGTACATCAGGCGCCTCTCTTCCTCGACGGTGTCCTCCTCCACCGAGCGCAGGTGGGGCAGCAGGCCCTCTTCGGCACCCACGAGGTACACGAAGGGGAACTCCAGGCCCTTGGCGGCGTGCAGCGTCATCAGCGTCACGGCCTGGCGCTGGTCGGCTTGCTCGGAGGTGGAGTCGTCGGTGCCGGCCAGGGCCACGCGCTCCAGGAAGTCGGAGAGCGTGGGCTTGGCGTAGCGGGAGACGTAGTTCTCGGCCAGGTCGAGCACCTCGAGCACGCCGTTCCAGCGGTCGTTGCGGGTGCGGTCGTCGGTGTAGGTGCGATCGACCTCCACGCGGTAGCTGACCTCGTCCAGCAGGGCTGAGATGTGCTGCACCAGGTGGGTGCCCGGGTCCTTGCCGCGGTGGCGCTCCATGATCGCGGCGAGGTCGCGCCAGCCGTTGGCGGCGGGGCCGGACAGCAGGCCTTCGTCAGCCGCGCGGGTGAAGGCCTCGGCCGTGCCGATGCCGCGCTCGGTGGCGTACGCGAGCACCTTGTCGATCGAGCCCTTGCCCACGCCTCGCGCCGGGCGGTTGATGATGCGCAGCAGCGACGCCTCGTCGTCGGGGTTGTGCAGCAGGCGCACGTAGGAGAGCACGTCGCGCACCTCCTTGCGGTCGAAGAACGACATGCCGCCCACCAGGATGTAGGGCAGGTTGGCTTCGCGCAGGGCCGTCTCGAGGGGCCGCGGCTGCTGCTGCGTGCGGAACAGGATCGCGATGTCGCCGGGCTTGAGCTGGTCGGCCTGGAGCCGACGCAGCATGTCGTGCACGACCCAGGTGGCCTCTTCGCTCTCGTCGTCCAGGCGTTGCACCGTGGGTGAACGTCCGTCGCCCTTGGCCGAGCGCAGGGCCTTCTCGTGCCGGTTCGGGTTGCAGGCGATGACGCGGTTGGCGGCCTCCAGGATCTGGTCGGTGGAGCGGTAGTTGGTCTCCAGCCGCACGACGACCGCTTCGGGGTAGTCCTTGTCGAAGGACAGGATCTTGGCCACATCGGCGCCGCGCCAGCCGTAGATCGACTGGTCGTCGTCGCCCACCACGCACAGGTTCCTGTGCCCATCGGCGATGTGGCGCACGATCTCGTACTGGGCGCCGTTGGTGTCCTGGTACTCGTCGACCATCACGTAGCGGTACTGCTCCTGGAACGCGGCCCGCACGTCTTCGTGCTCGGCCAGCAGGCGGCGCATGAACAAGAGCAAGTCGTCGAAGTCCAGGGCCCTGTTACGTCGCAGGTGCTCGTCGTAGCGGGCGTAGGTCCGGGCCACGAGGTCTTCGGTGTCGTCGCTGGCCGCATCGAGCGCCGCCTCGGCCGTGATCAGCTTGTTCTTGAGCAGCGAGATCTTCGACAGGGCCTTGCTGGGGTGCAGCGCCGTGTCGGTCACGCGCAGGTCGCGCAGCACGCTCTTGATCGCGCCGAGCTGATCGGACGCGTCGCAGATGGCATAGCCCCGCGACAGCCCCAGCTTCTCGGCGTGCTCTCGCAGCGACCGGGCGCAGAACGCGTGAAACGTGCCCGCCGTGATCTCGACAGCCAGTTCGGCACCGACCAGCGCACCGATGCGCTCGCGCATCTCCCGGGCGGCCTTGTTGGTGAAGGTCATGGCCAGGATCGCGCTTGGCGGCACGCCGCTCGCGAGCAGGTGGGCGATGCGCACGGTGATCACCCGCGTCTTGCCCGTGCCCGCGCCCGCCAGCACGAGCACCGGCCCCTCGGTGGTGGACGCGGCGATGCGTTGCTCGGGGTTCAGCGTGTCGAGCAGCGGCGACGAGGCGCCGGGGGTGAGCTTCTTCCTGCGGCCCTTGCCGCTGCGCGCCTTGCGCTTGGTGGGATCGCTGCGCGCAGCACCGCCCGCCTTGCGTCGGCGGGGCAGCTTGCGCTTGGTGCGGCCCGCGGCGCCCTCGCTCCCCGCCCCGGCGTCACCGCCGCCGGTTCCGCCAGTGGCATCGGGCGATGGGGGCGGTGGGCTCAAGGTGACGCTCCGGGGTGCGAATCGGGGCGTGAACTGTAGGCGGTGGAGCATTCGGTTCAACGGGTTGAAATCGGGCGATCAGTGGGAGGGGCGGGGCCGGCCCTCCCGTCCAAGCGGCAGTGGTGCGCAGCCTCGATGAATGGACGGCTCGGGCGGCTGCCGTTACATTCGTTTGCCTGGAAGGAGGGAAGGCCGATGGGGTACGGCAGGGCTCGGGGGAGCTCTTACGAAGGGAGTGCCAGTCGGCCGTCGCCGTTGGCCGCGAACCGGGGCGAAGGCGGTGGCGCTTCGGTCGTGTGCGAGCCGGGGCAGGAGCCGTCGCGCGATGAGCGGCTCGTCGATCGGGTCCACACGGTGATGCGCACGCGTCATCTGAGCCGGCGTACCGAGGAAGCCTACCTGCACTGGATGCGACGCTTCTTCGCGTTCCATCGTGGGCGGCATCCAAGCGAGTTGGGCGAGGCCGACGTGGCTGCCTTCGTCTCCTGGCTCGCGACCGCCCGCGACGTGAGTGCATCGACCCAGAGGCAGGCGCTGTCCGCGTTGCTGTTCCTCTATCGCGACGTGCTCGGCGTCGAGATGGAGTGGGTCGCCGAGGTCACTCGCGCCCAGCGCCCGCGCCGCCTGCCCACCGTGCTCGGTCGCGCGGACGTCACCGCGTTGCTGGCCGCCATGCACGGCACGCCACGGCTCATGGCGTTCCTGATGTACGGCTCGGGCCTACGCCTGCTCGAGTGCTGCCGCCTGCGCGTGAAGGACATCGACCTGCAATCCGGTCTGATCGTGGTGCGTGAGGGCAAGGGCGACAAGGACCGCCGCACGCTCGTGCCCGCAGCCTTGCGGCGCCCGCTGGCCGAGCACCTGGCAGCCATGCGCACCCAACACCGGCGTGACGTCGAGGCAGGCGCCGGCTGGGTCGAACTCCCGGGCGCGCTGGCCCGCAAGCTGCCCCATGCCGGCCGGGAGTGGCCCTGGTCGTGGGTCTTTCCCGCAACGAGATCCTATTTGGACCGCAAATCCGGCCAGCGCCGACGGCACCACCTGCACGAGACCGTCACCCAGAAGGCAGTCCGGGCCGCCGCCACCACGGCGGGTCTCAGCCAGCGAGTGACCTGCCACACCCTGCGGCACTCGTTCGCGACCCATCTGCTCGAGGACGGCTACGACATCCGCACCCTGCAGGAATTGCTCGGCCACCGCTCGGTCAAGACCACGATGATCTACACCCACGTCCTCAACCGCGGCTACGGCGCCATCCGCAGCCCCCTCGACAGCCTGTCGATCGCCCCCGACGATCGCGCTGATCCCGCGAGCGGGAGACGGTTAGACAGCGAAGCACCGGCCGGTTCACCAGAACTGCCTAACCATCCGCCCAACGTCGATCGCGGAGATGCAACGCCGTGATGCGCAACGAGATAGATGCAGCGCGGCCCGACTCCGCGCGGCTGGTTATACGGACCGGGCCGCACCGTGTGTCCGGTTATCCAGGTCCGTACACTTACTGTTAGCCCGGCAAGGAGCCACGAATGCCGCAGCTGAAATCGAGGAGCCTGTTCATCAGCCACTCGTGGTCCTACGGCGACGCTTACGAGAAGCTCGTCAAGCTTCTCAACGCCGCGTCCAACTTCCAGTACAAGAACTACTCGGTCCCGAAGAACGACCCGGTCCACAACGCCCCGAGCGTCGATGCCCTGTACAAGGCCATCCAGAACCAGATGGTGTTCTGCGATGTCGTCTTGATCATGGCCGGCAAGTACGCCACCTACAGCAAGTGGATCCAGCGGGAGATCCAGATCGCGAAGGCGTACACCACGCCCAAGCCGATCGTGGCCATTCGACCGTGGGCGAATGAGCAGGTGTCGTCGGTGGTATCGAACGCGGCCGACCGCCTCGTGAACTGGAACACGGCTTCGATTGTGTCGGCCATTCGGGATTTGGACCCGTGAGCGAGGCGCCGAAGACGCAGGACAGGCTGACAACGGCGCTACAGGGCGTCGCGGCTGCCGACTATGGCGACTCACACCGGGATCACACGCTTGAGATCTACAAGACATACCTTGAGATGGCCGATCGCGTCAGTGCGCGCCGTGAGAAGGCGAACGCTTTCTTTCTGGCGGTGAATACCGCCTTGATCGCCTTGCTCGCGAAGGACGCATTCAGGGAAGCCGCCGCTTCCCCCCGAGCGATCGAGATCCTGGTACCGCTGACCGCGGGCGTGCTCTGCTATCTCTGGTATCGGATCCTACGGTCCTATCGCGATCTGAACTCGGCGAAGTTCAAGGTGATCCACGCGATCGAGCTTCGGCTACCGGTGCGACCCTACGACGCGGAATGGGAGAGTGTCGATCGCGGAAAGAACCCCAAGCTGTACCTTCCCTTCACGCACGTGGAGATGCTCGTGCCGTGGCTCTTCATGGGGTTTCATGCTCTTCTCGCGGCATCGACGGTCCAGTGGGCCGACCTCTGGGATGTAGGGAGCCGATGAAGTCGCGAGTTGTGACAAAGCAGCGGGTCGCCGATCACGGCGAGGTGCTGACCGGAAAGCGCGAGGTCGACGCCATGCTCGATCTCGTGCAGCAGGAGACCCGACGCATCGACTCCCGCTTCCTCGAGCCCGCCTGCGGAGACGGCAATTTCCTGGCGGAGGTCCTGGCCCGGAAGCTCGGTGTCGTTGAGGATCGCTACGGCAAGTCTCAACTCGAGTACGAGCGCTATGCGGTCCTTGCCGTCAGCTCGGTCTACGGGATCGACATCCTCGAAGACAACGTCCGACAGTGCAGGGAGCGGCTGCTCGGGGTCTTCGACGCTACCTACACGCGCCTCTTCAAGGGGGGAGTCGAAGACAGGTGCTTGGCCGCGGTTCGTTTCATTCTCGAACGCAACGTGATCTGGGGTGATGCCCTCACGCTCAAGACCGTGGGGGGCCCCGAGGCCGGATCGATCATCTTCTCGGAGTGGTCCTCCGTGAACGGAAGCCTGCTGAAACGACGGGACTTCAGCTTTCGCGAGCTTCTGGCGCAGGAGAGCTACAAGGAGATGCCGCTGTTCTCGGACTTGGGCGACGAAGCTTTCGTGCCCCGGCCCGAGAAGGAGTACCCGCCCGTTCACTTCCTGGAACTCGCCGATGCTCAACAGCGCTAACTACAACCCGGATGTCCTCACGTGCTTGGCCAACCTCAGCAGCGACGAGGTGTTCACGCCTCCCGCCATGGCGAACCGGATGCTCGACCTGCTCCCTGGAGAGATCTGGAGTGATCGGGGCGCTCGGTTTCTCGACCCCGGCTGCAAGTCCGGCGTGTTTCTGCGCGAGATGGCGAAACGGCTGGACACGGGGCTGGAGTCACAGATTCCAGATCGGCAGGCGCGGCTGAACCACATCTTCGGAAACCAGCTATTCGGTCTCGCCACCACAGAGCTGACGGCCCTGCTCTCCCGGCGCTCGGCCTATTGTTCGAAGACCGCCAATGGCAAGTACTCGGTCTGCGAGGACTTCGACGATGCGGACGGCAACATCCGGTTCGGACGGACCGAGCACACGTGGCAAAAGGGTCGGTGCGTGTACTGTAGTGCTCCCGAGGCGAGCTACGAACGCGGCGCCGACCTGGAGACCCATGCATACCAGTTCATTCACACCGCATCCCTGGAGGAGGAGTTCCCCATGAAGTTCGACGTCGTGGTGGGCAATCCGCCGTACCAGCTCAGCGACGGCGGCCACGGCGCGAGCGCCTCGCCGATCTACCACAAGTTCGTCGAGGCCGCGATCGGGCTCAAGCCGCGGTACGTGGTGATGATCACGCCGTCGCGCTGGTTCACCGGCGGGAAGGGGCTTGACAAGTTCCGCGCGCGGATGCTGCGCGAGCGGCGGCTCAGAAACCTCGTTGACTACCCCAAGCTCTACGACGGCTTCCCGGGCGTGAAGATTCGAGGCGGTGTCTCCTACTTCCTGTGGGACCGGGACTACGAGGGGCCGTGCACCGTGCAGACCATGTGGGACGGTGAGCCGCTCGGACCGCCGGTGGAGCGGGTCCTGGATGCCTACGACGTGCTCGTGCGTCGGAACGAGGCGGTGTCGGTTCTGGACAAGGTGCGCGCCTATCGCGTGCGCGGGAAGCCCGAGCCGACGCTCGATGCTCGCGTGTCCTCTGCGAAGCCGTTTGGGCTCCGGACCTTCTTCCACGGCGCCAAGTCCGCCAAGGGTCTCAGCGACCCGGTGAAGCTCCACGGATCCCAACGGATCTCGTGGGTGGAGCGGGCCGACATCCCGGCCAACGTGGCGTGGGTGGACGACTGGAAGGTGTTGATGACCGCCGTGCAGGGAACGAGCGCGGCCGTGGAGACCAAGTTCCTGAGCAACCCGATCATCGCGGGGCCGGGCGAAGCCTGCACGGAGACCTATCTCCTGGCGGGCCGCTTCGACACCGATGACGAGGCTGCACGGCTCGCCGCGTACCTGCGGACTCGGTTCGTGCGGTTCCTCGTGTCACTGCGCAAGGCAACGCAGCACGCGACTCGCGGAGTGTACGCTTTCGTCCCGGACATCCCCCTCGACCGCGAGTGGACCGACGCCAAGCTCTACAAGCGCTACAGGATCACGAGGGACGAGATCGCCTTCATCGAGTCCATCGTGAAGCCGATGGATGCGCGCGATGAGTCGTGAGTTCTTTCCGCCGCGTCCTGACGCGCGGCCCAGCATCTACGCCTACGAGGACAGCCACCCTCAGTTCGCGGACCTGCTCAAGGTGGGGTACACCACGATCGGCGCTTCCAAGCGGGTGGCACAGCAGTACGCGATCGAGCGGCCTGGGGAGCCGACATTCCGCATCGTGCTGGAAGAGTCCGCAATGCGCAGCGACGGCACCACCTTCGCTGACCACGAGGTGCACCGTGTCCTGAGAGGCGGAGGCTTCGCGAACCCGGCCGGAGAGTGGTTCGCCTGCACGGCGGACGAGGTCAGGGCCGCCATCGTCGCGGTGCGCCACGGCGAGCAGTTGGAAAGAGCCCGCGACCAGGACTTCGCGATGCGCCCGGAGCAGATCGCGGCGGCGGAGAAAACCGCCGCCTACTTCGAGGACTTCAGGAAGGACAAGTCGAACAAGGGCAAGACGCCGCACTTTCTCTGGAACGCCAAGATGCGTTTCGGCAAGACCTTCGCGACGTACCAACTGGCCCGCAGGAATGGATGGAAGAAGATCCTGGTGCTGACGTTCAAGCCCGCCGTCCAGAACGCATGGGAGGAGGACCTCGCGCGTCACGCGGACTTCAAAGGATGGCAGTTCATCAAGCCGGGTGGCTTGGCGCCGAAAGATGCCAACCCCAGGAGGCCCATCGTCTGCTTCGGGTCGTTCCAGGACTACCTCGGCAAGAACCGCAGCACCGGCGGCATCAAGGCCAAGAACGAGTGGGTGCACACGACCAACTGGGATTGTGTCGTGCTCGACGAGTACCACTACGGCGCCTGGCGGGAGAACGCGAAGGAGCTGTTCGAGGCCGAGGACCGGCGCGAAGCCAAGTTCGGCGAGGGTGAGGGGATCGAGGACTTCGACGAAGACGTCCTACCCATCACGACCGACCACTACCTGTACCTGTCCGGTACACCCTTTCGGGCCATCGCCTCCGGTGAGTTCATCGAGGAACAGATCTTCAACTGGACGTACTCGGACGAACAGCGCGCCAAACAAGAGTGGGAGGGGCCGGGAGAGAATCCCTACGCGATGCTCCCGCGCATGGTGCTCCTGACCTATCAACTTCCGGACGAGATTCGTGAGATTGCCTTACAGGGTGAGTTCAACGAGTTCGACCTGAACGTCTTCTTTGCGGCTATTGGTGATGGCGCAGACGCGAAGTTCAAGTACCTGAACGAAGTGCAGAAGTGGTTGGATCTGATTCGCGGGGCCTACGCGGAGACCACGATCGACAACCTGAAACTCGGGGCGCGCAAGCCGCCGATGCCGTTCTCTGACGCGCGGCTGTTGCATCTCCTTTCGCACACGTTCTGGTTTCTGCCCAGCGTCGCTTCCTGTCATGCGATGCGGAACCTTTTGGCGAAGCGCCAGAACCGCTTCTGGCACGACTACAAGGCGTTGGTCGCGGCCGGTAGCAACGCCGGGATCGGCGCGGCAGCGCTACCGCCAGTCCAGGACGCGATGGGGGATCCGCTGGAATCCAAGACCATCACGCTGTCCTGCGGCAAGCTGACGACAGGTGTCACCGTGAAGCCGTGGTCAGGGATCCTCATGCTCCGCAATTCGTCGAGTCCGGAGACCTACTTCCAGGCGGCGTTTCGCGTGCAGTCGCCGTGGACGGTCCGGAACCCGGACGGAGCCGCGCCGAACAGCGAGGAGATCATCAAGGAAGAATGCTACGTCTTCGACTTCGCGCCCGACCGCGCCCTGCGACAGATCGCCGACTACAGTTGCAGACTCAACGTGAGTGGAGCCAGTGCGGAACACAAGGTGGCGGAGTTCATCAGCTTCCTCCCCGTGTTGGCGTATGACGGCAGTTCGATGAAGCACGTGGACGCCGCCGGCATTCTCGACATGGCGATGAGCGGCACTACTGCGACGCTCCTGGCGCGTCGCTGGGAGAGCGCCCTCCTGGTCAACGTGGACAACGACACGCTCCGGCGGTTGATGGCCGATCAGAAAGCCCTCGATGCCCTGATGAACATCGAGGGCTTTCGGAATCTCAATCAAGAGATCGAGACCATCATCAACAAGTCCGATGCCGTGAAAAAGACCCGGAAGGAGTCGAACGACAAGGATCTGTCGGACAAGGAACGGAAGCAGCTGACCGAAGAGGAGAAGGAGTACAAGAGTCTCCGGAAACAGATCCAGGAGAAGCTGATCAAGTTCGCCACGCGCATCCCCATCTTCATGTATCTCACGGACTACCGGGAGATCGCGCTGAAGGATGTCATCACGCAGCTCGAGCCGGGCTTGTTCAAGAAGGTGACTGGGCTGACCCAGAAGGACTTCGAGAAGCTGGTCAGCCTCGGAGTCTTCAACAGTGCGCTGATGAACGATGCGGTTTACAAGTTCAAGCGATACGAAGACGCGAGCTTGAGCTACATGGGCATCGACAGGCACGAGGGGGAGTCGATCGGGCTATACGACACGGTGTTGTCCCGGGACGAGGCTGCAATGGTCTACGAGAACGTCCCGGCAGAGTAGGCCTACAAGGCGTGAGCAGGCGGGCTAACAAGCCGATGAAGCTGACAGTCGCCTTCGGCGCCCGCAGCTTATCGGCGAGCCGTTAGATGGATACCGAGGAAATGGAAGACCAGACTGGTCTCGAGCAGCGAGTGCGGGTCCTGGAAGCTGAGCTCGAGTCTGTTCGCAGCAAGTCAGTGACTTGGGGTGAGGTGTTGGTCACGGTCGTTGCGACCGTGCTCTTGGTGGTCTTCTTCGTTCCGGCAGTTGTCCTGTTCCTCACGCTGTTCGCCATCGGCGCGTGCATGCGCTTGCTCGACGCAGCGTTTCCTGGCAAGGAACGGCTGGTCCACCAGGGCTTGAGCGAGCGCCATCGTGCCTAGCAAGTACCATCTAACCAGCCGTTGCATCGGACCGCCTCCGGCGGCCGCTGAACGGCCAATCCGTTATGCAGATTGAAGACGCACTAGGTAGATCGGAAACATGGGCCAACGGCGTCCGACAGGCGATCGAGGGCGCACAGTTTCCATCAACAAGCCGTCATCAGCTCGGCGCGTCTCTGCTCTGGCTCGCGAACGAGCATCAGTTTGCAATCCACTCACTCGGCGAAGCCGGTCTGTTTCGGCCCCTCCTTGCGCTGTTGCGGCCCCAGCTCGAGGCGTGCGTTCGCGGCACGTGGATCCTGGGTGTCGCTACCGACGATGAAATCCATCAGTTCTTCAACGACGAGCGGCGCTTGTCCTTCAAGGCGCTCAGTGATCAGCTTTTGAAGCTGCCTGAGTACGACAACCCCATGTTCAAGAGCTTGGTCTCAGCGTACAACCGCTTCTGCGATCACACGCATGGAGGCATCGTTCAGGCCAAGTCCGGCGTCACGCCGACAGCGCTGACGTCGAACGTGGATCCAGAGTACGTGGCACTGGCGATCGACGTATCAGTGCAGGCTGGGTTCCTTTCGGCGCATGAGCTCTGTAGGTTCTTGGACAATGCGTCGGCGGTTCAGGAGCAGGTTCGGGAACTGTTCAAGCAATGTGAGCGAACTGCATAACACGCCGCTGCAGACGGACCGGCGCTGTCGCGCCGGCCGCTGAGCGGCAACAACGTTAGCTGGACGAAGAACATGCCAACCGGGTCCAAGGGCGCTTTCCACTGGTACGAGTCATCATCGGAGTCGATCGGCATTGCCAGTATCGTCTCCGCGATTCCGCAGATCGTTCGGGGTCAGTGCGTTGCGATTGCCGCG
>JAJDEQ010000192.1 GCA_029259695.1 Planctomycetota bacterium | reverse complement strand
GGGACCGTAGCGGCCGTTCTGGGCCGTGATCATCTGCTCGTCGGCAGGGTCGGCGCCCACATCGCGCGGCAGGCTCAGGAGCTGGAGCGCCTCTTCGAGCGTGATCGTCTCGATGTTCATGGTCTGGAACAGCGAGGCGGTCTTGGGCTTGTCCTTCTTCTTCTTGGCGTCGGGCGGCATCTCGCCCAGCTGCACGTACGGCCCGTAGCGCCCGGCCTTGGCGATGATCGGCTGGCCGGTCTCGGCGTGGGTGCCCAACACGCGTTCGGCGGCGGTGGTCGAGAGCAGTTCCAGGGCCCGTTCGGGATTCAGCTCGTCCGGCGCCTCGTCGTCGGGCACGCCGGCGGTGTCCTCGCCCCGTTGCAGGTAGGGGCCGTAGCGCCCCACGCGCACCGCGATGGGCACGCCTTCGGGATCCTCGCCGATGGCGATGGTGTTGATCGCGCGGGCGTCGATCTCGCCCAACTGGCTCTCGATGGCGTGCTTGAGGCCGTTCTGCGCGTCGCCGAAGTAGAAGCGCCGCAGCCAGGGCAACGACTTGGCTTCGCCGCGGGCGATCTCGTCGAGGTCGTCCTCCATGCGCGCCGTGAAGGCGTAGTCGACCAGGTCGGGGAAGTGGCGCTCGAGCAGTGTGATCACCGCGAAGGCCTTGAACGACGGCACGATCGCCGTGCCCTTCTTCCACACGTAGGCGCGCCGCAGGATGTTCACCAGGATGCTGGCGTAGGTGGACGGTCGGCCCACGCCCAGTTCCTCGAGCCGTCGGACGAGGGATGCCTCGGTGAAGCGCGCCGGCGGCTGGGTCTCGTGACCCTTCGGCTCGGCCGATCGGGTGTCGAGCGTGTCGCCCTGCTTGACCGCCGGCAGGTGCCGCTCGGCGTCGTCCCGCTCGGCCTCGGGGTCGTCCCGGCCCTCGACGTAGACGCGCAGGAAGCCGGGGAAGGTGATCACCTTGCCGGTGGCCGAGAACTCGACGTCGCGGCCCGACGGCACGGCGCCACCGATGCGCACCGACACGCTCTCACCCACGGCGTCCGCCATCTGGGAGGCGACGGTGCGCTTCCAGATCAGCTCGTAGAGCTGGGCCTGGTCCCGTTCGACCTTGGCGGCCACGTCCTCCGGGGCCTGGAAGCTGTCGCCCGCAGGTCGGATCGCTTCGTGGGCCTCCTGGGCGTTCTTGACCTTGCTGCGGTAGGTGCGCGGCTCGGCCGGGCAGTACTCCTTGCCATAGCGGGTGACGATCTCGTTGCGCGCCGCGTCGAGAGCGGCCGACGACAGCGTGGTGCTGTCGGTACGCATGTAGGTGATGAAGCCCGTCTCGTACAGCCGCTGCGCTGCCTGCATCGTGCGCTCGGCACCGAAGCGCAGCTTGCGGCTGGCCTCCTGTTGCAGGGTCGAGGTCATGAACGGGGCGGCCGGAGAACGCTTGTAGGGCTTCTGCTCGACCTTGCGGACGGAGAGCGCCGTGCCCGGCAGTTCGTCGGCCAGGGCCTTGGCGGCCGGCTCGTCGAGCACGACCACGTCGCGCTGGAGCTCGCCCTGCTCGTTGAAGTCCTTGCCCGTGGCGAGGCGCGAGCCGTCGACCTGGACCAGGTTGGCGTTGATCGTGCGGGCCTCGTCGCCCTGCGCTTCGCCGGCGGGGGCGAAGATCGCCGTGATGCCCCAGTAGCTCGCCGAGCGGAAGGCCATGCGGGCCCGCTCGCGCTCGACCACCAGGCGCGTCGCCACGCTCTGCACGCGCCCCGCGGACAGCCGGGGCATGACCTTCTTCCACAGCACGGGGGAGACCTCGTAGCCGTAGAGCCGGTCGAGGATGCGGCGCGCCTCCTGGGCGTCGACCAGGTTGCGGTCCACGTCCCGCGGGTTGCCGATGGCCTCCTCGATCGCCTTGCGCGTGATCTCGTGGAAGACCATGCGCTTGACCGGGATCTTGGGCGCCAGCACCTCCATCAGGTGCCAGGCGATGGACTCGCCCTCGCGGTCCTCATCGGTCGCGAGGTAGATCTCGCCGACCGTCTTCACGAGCTGCTTGAGCTTGCGGACCTGCTCCTTCTTGCCCGGCGGGACGATGTACAGCGGGCGGAACTCGTTCTCGACATCCACGCCGAGGCTGGCCCAGCTCTCTTCCTTGTACTCGGCGGGGATCTCGGCGGCGCCCTGGGGCAGATCGCGGATGTGCCCGATGGACGACTCGACGACGTAGTCGTCCCCCAGGTAGCCCGAGATCGTGCGGGCCTTCGCGGGGGACTCGACGATGACGAGAGCCTTGCCAGATGCGCCAGCCATGCGCGGATTCCACGGCCCAAGACGTTCGGCCCGGGAGCCCGGGCTTCGAGTGCGCGGCACCGTAGCCAGCTCGACCTGTCCAAGCAAACCCCCTTCCGGCGGCTCCGGGCGCGAAATCGTGCGGTCGGCGGGACGGCCCCTACGGGGCCGGGGGCCCCGAACGGCTGCTCGCAATCGGCCGGCGGGGCCCGGGCGGCTGCCGTTTCGGGCGCTGGGGCCGGCCCGGCGATGGGGCGCTCCCCGCCGCGCTGCGCGCGGGCACGGCCGCGTGGGTGCGATAGCATGGGGGCATGCGACCCATCCTGCTGCTCACCCTGATCCTGGTCACCGTCCTGCCCGGGCCCGACGCCGGCGCCCAATGCGAAGTCGTCGAACTGATGTCCGACGATGGGGCCCTGGGCGACCAGTTCGGCTTCTCGGTGGCCATCGAGGGCGACCGGGCGCTGCTGGGCGCCAACCGCGATGACGACGACGGCAACAACTCCGGCGCGGCCTACGTCTTCGAGCGCGGGCGCGCCGGCTGGGCCCAGACGGCCAAGCTGGTGGCCTCCGATGCGGCCGAACTGGATCGCCTCGGCGTGTCGGTGGCGCTCTCGGGCGACACCGCCTTCGTGGGCACCCGCTACGACCAGGACGCGGGCTACGGCGCGGGGGCCGTCTACGTCTTCGAGTTGCGCGGGGGCAGCTGGGTCGAGACCGGCAAGCTGGCGCCGACCGACCTGGCCAATCAGATCTTCTTCGGCACGTCGCTCGCGGTGGACGGCGATGTGCTCGTGGTGGGTGCCGAGCTCGGCAACGGCGAAGTCGTCGAGGAGATCGACATCGGCGTGGCCTACGTGTTCGAGCGCCTGGCCGGCGTGTGGACCCAGACGGCCAAGCTGCGGGCCGACCAGCCGAGCTTCAACGATCGCTTCGGTGTGGTCGTGGACGTGCAGGGCGAGCGCATCGCCGTGGGCGCCCACGAGACCGACGGCCTGGGTCTCGACGCGGGCGTGGCCTACGTGTTCGAGCGCGCCGCCGGCGTGTGGAGCCAGACCGCGCTGGTCGAACCCTCCGACGGCGGCCCCTCCGATCGCTTCGGGCTGAGCGTCGCCCTCGACGGCGACACGCTGCTGGTCGGTTCGATCCTGGCCGACGGGCTCACGGTCGAGACCGGCGCCGCCTACGTCTTCGAGTTCGACGGCAACGACTGGAACGAGACCGCCAAGCTGCTGGCCCCGGACGGGGCCACGGGGGACTTCTTCGGGATCGCGGTGGACCTCGACGCCGACCTGGCGCTGATCGGAGCCCGAGCGTTCGACGGTCCCGGTGCCCAGGCCGGTGCGGCGTACGCCTACGTGCGCAACGGACCGGCGGGCACGGGAGCGCCCTGGCTGCTCGCGCGGCAGCTCCTGCCCGGCGACGCCGACACCTTCGACGAGTTCGGACACTCGGTGGTGCTCGACGGCCGGCGCGCCCTGATCTCGTCGCGCGGCGGACAGAATGGTGCCGGCGATGCGTCCGGCACGACCTATGTCTTCGAGACCCTCGGCGCGGTGTTCCCCTACGGCGCGGGCTGCCCGGGCAGCGGCGGCTTCGTGCCCCGGCTGGACCTGGACGGCTGTCCCCGTCCCGGCGACCTGGCGCGCCTGCGCATCGAGGACGGACTCGGCGGTTCGGTGGCGCTGCTGTTGATCGGTCTGGGACAAGGCAGCGTGCCGCTCGGCCTGAGCGGTTGCTCGGTCGAGGTCTGGCCGATGCTCGACATCGCCCTGCCGTTGCCCTTGGGTGGCGCGGGCGCGGGTGCCGGTGTGCTGGATGCCCCGGCGCTGATCCCGGTCGACCTGCCCACGGTCACGTTCACCATGCAGGCCTTCGTAGTGGACCCCGGCGTGCCCTTCGGTCGCTCGTCCACGCCCGGTGTCCGGGTGACGCTGGAACCGTGAGCGGGCCGCGGCGCCCGGGTGCTGGTGCGTCGAACGTGCCCTGGTGGGGCGCCCCGTGCGCGCTGACCGCGATCTGCGTGGCGCTCGCGACCGGTTGTCGCCACGCGCCGGCACAGGCAGCGGACGCGGTCGTCGCGCAGGGTCACGCCGCGAAGGGGGTGCCGGGGGAAGGGGCGCACGGAGCGCTGGGCGCCGGGGCGGCGCGGGTCCACCCGGTGGGCCCGTTCCAGGCCGGCGCGGCGGGCCTGACCGACGGGATACCCTCCGGTTGGGAAGCGGTGCGCTTGCCGGGCGTCGAGCGCGAGACGCGCTACGACGTGGTCGCCGCCGACACCGGCGCCGTCTTGCGTGCGGTGGCCGAGGGCGGCGCGTCCGGCCTGGGCTGCCGGGTCGCCCTGCAGCCGGCGGACTTCCCGCATCTCACCTGGCGCTGGAACGTCCAGCGACTGGCGGACGTCACCGCCGACGAGCGCTCGCGGGGCGGCGACGACTTCGCGGCCAGGGTGGTGGTGGCCTTCGACGCACCGGCAGCCGGCGACGCTGCGCCCGGTCTCTTCGCGCGGCTGCGGGATGCGGCCGCCGGAGCCCTGGGGGCGGAGTTGCCCGACGCCGCGATCGCCTATGTCTTCGCCCGCGAGCTGCCGGTGGGGGCCGAGTACCGCTCGCCGTACACCGACCGGCTGGCCATGGTGGTCGTGCGCAGCGGGCCCCCCGCGGCGGGGCGTTGGCACGTCGAGCAGCGGGACGTGGCGGCCGACTACCGGCGTCTCTTCGGGCGCGAGGCCCCCGCCGTGCGCGGCGTGCAGCTGATGACCGACGCGGACAACGCGGGCGGCAGTGCCTGCGCGCTCTACGCCGACGTCGCCTTCACGGCTCCCTGACCCGGCTCCGGATCACGCCCGGGTGCGGGGTCTCCGCCGTGCTCGAGGCTGCTGCGGGGGCGGAGGAGGCCGCTGCGGGGACGGAGTGGGTGTCTTCCGGCGGCGCGAGGGGCGGCGCGGGACTGGCGGGGGGCGGCAGCGCCGGCAGGAATGGCAACTTGATCCGCGGCGGCCACAACGACACGCCGAAGGTGAGCTGCAGCAGGTGCAACTCGAGACCCTCGCGCAGTCCGATGGCGAGGCCCAGCGGGACGGTGTCGATCCGCACACCCGTCTTGGACGTGGTCCAGCCGGCATCGATCCAGCCGGGGTAGTCCTTGCCCACGGCGTTGTGGTGCAACGGAGCGGACAGACCGTCGACGCGCCGCACGAGTTGCATCACGAAGGTGTTGCTGTTGGGTCCCGGCCAGGCGTCGTAGCCGGCGCGGTACTGGTACACCAGCTCGGTCGAGGCGGCTTCCAGTCGCTCGGCGATGGCCCGGGCGCGCTCGTCGCGGAATGCGGCCAGCAACTCCACGTCGCGCCTCCAGCGCCGATCCTCGCGAGCGTCGCCCGACGCGATCGGTTGCCTGCGCGGGCCGAACAGGCGCCCGAGCACTTCGAAGCGCTGCCAGCTCTCCTCGTCGCCGCGTTTGACGTCGATCCACGTGTGCTCGGCGCGCTGGGTGTACCAGGGCATGGAGCGCGGCAGGCGGCACGTCTTCACGGCGACGATCCAGTCGGACTCGCGGTCCAGGTCGGAGGGGCGGGCCACGCGGCAGCCGGGCAGGGAGCCCAGCAGCAGGGGACTCAGCAGCAGGGTGAGCAGCACGAGGGAGCGCGGCAGGTGCGGCGCTCCGCTTCGGCACGGCGTGGTCATGGTCCTGTCCCCGAGATGCGATGGGCGTGCACACGGATTCCCCGTCCGTCCCCGGTGACTGGGATACCCCATGGGCGCCGTCGATGCGAGGCTTCGCGAGCGGTGCGTGCGCCCTCCGACGGCGGTGGGTAAGCTCTCGGCCATGCTCGTCGAGGCACGTGGTCACCTGATCGACGCCGGCGTCCTCGGCCGGGCGCTGGATGCCGTCACCGGCGCCGGTGGGAGCTACCACGTCGTCAGCTTCGACATCGGGCGCACGCGGGAGGAGTCCAGCCACGTCGTGCTCGAGGTGCGGGCCAGCGGCAAGCAGGCGCTCGATTGCATCCTCGAGAACCTCGGCGCGCTCGGCTTCAGCCAGCCGCAGGCAGAGGACGTGGCGCTGACGTCCGTGCGGCGCGCCGGTGTGGCCCCCGAGGGCTTCTACTCCACGACCAACCTGCCCACGCGCGTGCGCGTCGCAGGTCGCTGGCGCGCGGTGGATCGCCAGCGCATGGATGCGGTGATCGTGATCGACGGCAAGCGTGCCCATTGCGTCAAGCTGCGCGACCTCGAACGCGGTCAGCGGGTGGTCATGGGCCACGGGGGCGTGCAGGTCACGCCCGACACCAAGGAACGTGAGGCGTCCGACTTCGCTTTCATGTCGAGCGACGTCTCGAGCGAGCGGCGGGTCGAGGAACAGGCGCGCTTCCTGGCTCGTCGTTGGCGCGAGGTGAAGCGCCGCGGGGGCCGCGTGGTGGTCGTCTCCGGCCCGGTCGTGGTGCACACCGGGCAGGCGGACAAGTTCGCGCGGTTGGTCGAACGCGGTTACGTCGACGCCGTACTGGCCGGCAACGCGCTGGCCGTGCACGACGTGGAGGCGGCGGTGTACGGCACCAGCCTGGGCGTGTCCCAGACGAGCGGCCGCCCGGTGCTGCACGGCCACATGAACCACATGCGGGCGATCAACTTCGTGCGCAGTTGCGGCAACCTGCGCGGAGCCGTGCGCAAGGGGCGCCTGAAGAGCGGCATCATGCACGCGCTCGTGGCCAACGACGTGCCCTTCAGCCTGGCCGGTTCGATTCGCGACGACGGTCCGCTGCCGGACACCGAGATGGACCTCATCGCGGCCCAGTCGGACTACGCCCGGCTGCTCGCAGGCGCGGAGCTGGTCGTAGTGCTCGGGACCATGCTGCACGGCATCGGCGTGGGCAACATGCTGCCCGCGTCGGTGACCCTCGTGTGCGTCGACATCAATCCCGCCGTGGCGAGCAAGCTGAGCGACCGCGGTTCGTCCCACACGATTCCCATCGTCACCGACGTGGGGTTGTTCGTGGCGAGCCTGGCGCAGCAGTTGCGAGCCCGGGTCGGGGCCGCCAAGGAGTGATTCCCGCGCGTTGGCGCGCGCTGACAAGGAGACGCCGTGTCGACCATCCTGGCGGTGCGCAGGGGCGAGTCGGTCGTGATCGCCGCCGAGACGCTGACGACCGTGGGCTACGTGCATCAGAGCGCCGACTACATCGCCAACCACTCCAAGCTGGTGCCGGTGGGGGAGGGCTTCGTCGGTGCCGTGGGCCACGCGAGCTGGGACCTGATCCTGCGCGACTGGCTCGCGGCGGCCGAGGAGCCGCCGCGCCTCGATTCGACCGCGGCAATCTTCTCCTTCGCGGTGCACTTCCACGAGGTGCTCAAGGAGCGCTACTTCGTCAATCCGAAGGAGGAGGAGGGCGACCCCTTCGAGTCCTCGCAGCTCGAACTGATCATCGCCAACCCGCACGGGATCTTCGGGCTGTGCTCGTTGCGTTCAGTGTTGGAGTACCGACGCTTCCATGCGATCGGCTCGGGCTATCGCTTCGCCCTGGGTGCCATGCACGCGGTCTACGAGGCGGGGGCCGGCGCGATCGACGTGGCCCAGGCCGGCCTGCGCGCCGCGGTGGAATTCGACGAGGCCAGCGGGGGGGCGTTCGAGATCCACGAGTTCACGCTCCAGGCGCCGGCCGACGGCTGAGCCCGAAATCCTGCGACGCAGAGTGCCAATGAGGACCGTCGCTCCTCACAATGGGGCGAGTCCGGCGCCGGCGAAGCGCGGTGACGGCAATGAGCCCGTCCGAGACGGACGATCCCTTCCGAAGCGAGCGATCCCCGTGAGCGACAGCCCTCCTCCCGCCAACCCAGACGCCGGCCCCGCTCCCGGGCCGAGTTCGACGCCGCCGGCCCCCGCGCCCGTCCCCGGGGCGGCCCCGTCGGCCACGAATCCGCTCCGGGTGATCGTGCGCCCCCTGCCCAAGGTCGTGTTCTTCTACCTCACCTGGCTCGCGGCGTTGGTCTGCGCGCTGCTGCCGGGTGAGCCGGGCGCCGTGCGCGGCCTGGTCTTCATGGGCGTGTTCTTCTTCAACTGCCTGGCGATCTCGTTCGACTTCAACGAAGAGCGTTCGGTGATCTTCCTGTTGCTCTTCGTGGCGGCGATCTTCGGGCTGCTGTACTTCGACATCCTGGGTTCGGTGGGCTCCTGGCTGACGCAGCTCCAGCCGGTGATGAACCGCACCTTCTACTGGATGTTCGGCGCGGGCTTCTCGTTCATCTACCTGTTCGTGTGGCTCAACACGCGCTTCAACTACTGGGAGTTCCGGCCCAACGAGGTCGTTCACCGCTACGGCATCTTCCCCAAGATGAAGCGCTACAGCACCGAGGACATGCGCTGGGAGAAATCGATCCCCGACATCCTCGAACGCATCCTGCTGGGAACCGGCACGATCACGCTCACGACGCCGCACGAGCGGCAGCCGATGGTGCTCGACCACGTGATGGGCATCGGTCGCATCGACGATCAGATCGCCAACATCCTCGGGGTCAAGGCGGTCGTGCAGCGCGAGGTGAGCTGACCGCGGACGTCGCGGGGCCCGCGGGTCACCGGGGCGCGATGCGCGCTCGTCGTTCGGCACATGGTTCGGCACATGGTCGTCATGGGACGCCACCTGCTCGACACGGTCGGCCCCGGGGCGGCTCCTCCCTTCTGAGAGTGAACGCATCGTGAGTCGCTGAGAGCGCTGATCCCGTGTGGAATATGGCTCGTGGCTTCCCGATCCGGAAGGAGGACGTCATGACCAATCCCGAGAGAGACCTCCTCTCAGCAGTGCGCATCGAGTTCGCAGCACGCGGCGACAACTGGAGCAGCGCCGAGGAACCCATCCGCGTGCCCGTCGGTAGCCGCGTCGCGTTCCGCTTCGGCCTGCCCATCGATCACGAGGTGCAGTGGCGCGGCGCCCGCGAGCGCCGGCTGACGCCCCACAGCTCGACCGCCGTCAAGCACTTCCGCAGCGCCGGCGTGCACGCGGTGCAGGTGGACGTGTACGACCTGGATGGCCGCCGATTGGGGTCGGTCTGCACGCGCGTCGATGTGGTCGAGCGTCCGGACGCGTCGTTGAACTGAACGCGCCCGCGGCTCACGGGTCCGCAAGTGGGACATCTGCGGACACCGTGAGCCCGCACCCGCGCCTCTTGCGAGTCGGGCGCCGTTCCGCCGTTGCACGTCGTTCACGTGCCTGAGAGGCCGCCCCGGTCGACCGCCACGAGCACGCACGGGACACACACGCACAGCGCGCACCCGGCATGTGGCCGGTCGATCGCCCGAAGTTCGTTGTCGATTCGTCCGACGACGGCTTGAATGGACTCGTCCCCGCGGGCCGGCGGCCGTGGACGCGGCCCCTGGCCTGCCCGCGTGGGGACTCGAGTTCACGGGCTGCAGCAGGCGGCCCACGGAGGAGGATCCATGTCGCGTCGCACCGCCCTGTCGTTGTTCGTTGCCCTGACCCTGTTCGCCTCGACCGGCGATGCACAGATCGTCGCCCCGCAGCCGGTGTCGTTCACCGGTGTCGTCGAGACGCTCGACATCAGCCCCGGCGTCTCGATCCTGTGCCCGCCCGGCAACTTCACCCTGCGCTGCAGCCAGGGCCTCTCGTTCCGCAGCAGCACCATCGACCTGCGCAACTACGTGGGGCAGAACGTGCGCCTGGTGGGCGTGAACACGCACCCCGGCTGTCCCACCTTCGAGATCACCGCGGTGCAGGACCCGCCGCCGGCCAGCCTCACGTTGTGTGGCACTCCGGAAGGACTGGGCTGTGCGGTGCGCCTGCGTTCCGGACCCGGCGGGATCTCGCAGCACTTCCTGTTCGTGGCACTGGCGCCCGGTTTCGTGCCGCTCAACGTGGACAAGGGCTCGTTCCTGCTCGGTGACCCGAACCTGATCCTGGCGACGGCCAGCGGTGGTTTCCCGCCCGAAGGCGCGGCGTTCGACTTCGTGATCCCGGTGGACTTCTCCCTCGTGGGCATCGACGTCTTCATGCAGACCGCCCGTCGCGACGTGGGGCCGGTCGGTCCGATCCGCTTCGCCAACGCCGTGTGCTTCACGCCGATCGGACTCACGATCTTCTGCGCCCAGCCGGATTGCTGATCGGCACGGGTCAGCGGGACAGGTCGCGTACCTCGATGTCCTTGTACTCGACGACCGATCCCTCGTGGTGCTGCTGCAGCGCCACGTGGCCCGACGCGTAGCGCCGCTCGGCGTCGACGAAGTCCGACACGACCACGCCGTTGATGCGGATCGTGACGTGGGCCCCGTCGGCCGTGTCGCGACAGGTGACGTGCTGGCGGAACCACGTCCCGGCCGGGACGAGCTGAACCTGGACGGGCGCCAGCGCGTACAGGCTGCCGCTCTTCTGCGGGTCGGAGAAGTTGGCGTTGACCTGGGCCTCGTAGCCGGCGGGCCATCCGGGGCCGTAGGTCACGCGGAAGTACATGCCGGAGTTGCCCCCGTCGTGGATCTTCACCCGCGCCCGGAACTCGAGGTCGGTGTAGTCGCCGCGGGGGCTGAACAGGTGACTGCGATCGCCGGTGCCCACGAGCACGCCGTCCTCCACGGTCCAGCCGCCCAGTTGGGGTGGGGCATCCGGGTCGTCGTCGGGCTCGCCGGGAGGCGCGTCGGGTGAGAGCGTCCAGCCGTCCAGGTCGCTGCCGTTGAAGATGCGCACCCAGCCCTCGTCGTCCGATCCGTCGGCAGCGCCGGTCGCAGCCTCGGAAGGAGCATCGCGGGCGGCGCGGAACATGAAGGTGCGCAGGGCCACCTGTCGCTCGACCGGGCGCACGATCCACGGGGCCAGGGCGGACTCGTCGGTCCAGGGCGCGATGTCGTCGGGGCCCGGGAGGCTCACGTCTTCGTGCAGCACCACGTCGTCCAGGCGAATCTCGGCGAAGCGCGCGTTGCGCGTCTTGCGGCCGGCCTCGTCGAAGCGCGGTGCCTCGAACTCCACGTCGAGCGAGTGCCACACCCCCGGGCCGTTGTAGGCATCGAACGCGGGCGCGCGCGCCTCGGCGCCTGCGGGGATGATCGTCCCGGTGGGTGGTGCCGCTCCCGTGGCGGCGTCGTCGGACAGGTGCACGCCGTAGCGGCCCTGCAGGTAGGTGACCGCCGCGCCTCCCTCGGGCAGCATGAACTCCACGTGGTAGGTGCCGTCGCCCAGGGGATAGCGGCCCACGTAGTCGCTCGACGTGCGCACGTCGGCCACCAGGGCATCCACGCCGTCCCAGGTCTCGAGGCGCGTGGGGTTGTCGGGTGACACGGCGGTGCCGACGAGTTCCCAGCCCTCGCTCTCCCAGGCGTCGAAGGCGTCCCCGTACGACAGGCGCAGCCAGCCCTCTTCGCCGGTGAGCTTGGGCGGCGGCGGCGGCACGGCCTTGGCGACGTGCTCGCGCGTCAGCGGGCCCTCGGGGAGCTGGTTGATCGTGTAGGCGAACTCGGCGTGCAGCAACGGGCTGCCGTCCTCCGCGCGGATCCCGCTGAGCTCGGCGCGGGCCACCATGGCCGGTGTGAGGCCGGCGGTGCGGATGGTCAGGCTGCGGCGGTCGGCGGACAGCGACACGTCGGTCACCTCGATGCGCGTCGTATGCCGCTCGGGCGAGCCGTACTCCCACCAGTAGTCGTAGTCGTACTGGATCAGGTCCACGTCCGCCGGCGTCGGATCCCGTTCGGATGTCACCGGGTGGGTGAAGGTGATCTCGAAGCCGTCCTGCAACAGGTGCACGCGGTGCATCTCCATCGGGGTCACGCCGGTCCAGCGGATGCGCGCCAGCCCGTCGTTGGGCGGACGACCGCCCCAGCCCCGGTTGGTCATGCCGCAGAACAGCGACCCGTCCGGTGCGAAGTGCACGCGCGCCACCGACCCGATGCGCTGGCGGAACAGGAAGCACGCGCCCTGGTACTCGCCGCGCACCTGCTCGAGTTGCGTCCGCAAGACCAGCCCGTTGGTGAGCTCGGCCACGAACAGCTGGTCCTCGAACGGACCGAAGGCGCCGCCGCTGGCGTCGGCCACCAGGTTGCCCGCCGAACGGGACCACTTGTAGGGCAGCCACACGGCGGCGGGGGCGCGCTCCCGTTCCGGTGGGTAGGTCAGGCTGGCCTTGGCGCGGTTGGCGCGGTAGTCGTCGGTCCAGTCGAGCGACGCCGGGTGTCCGTAGAAGCGCCCGGGCTGCACGTGGTGGATCGGTCCGGCCGGCATCCAGTCACCCTGGTTGTCGGTCACGAACAGGTCCCCCGCCGCGTTGAAGCCCAGGCCGCACGGGCTGCGGAAGCCCGAGGCGATGGGCGTCAGCCGGCCCGCCGGGTCCACGCTCAGCACCCAGCCGCGGTACGGTTCGAGCGCGCGTCCCAGCCACCAGGTCTCGGAGAGGAAGCCCACGTTGAGGCCCAGGTAGGCGTTGCCCTGGGCGTCGGTGGGCAGGCCGAACGCGAACTCGTGGTAGTTGGACGAGAGGCCCCAGTCGTTGCACAGCGTCTGCTGCAGGTCGGCGCGACCGTCGCCGTCGGTGTCCTGCAGACGGGTCAGTTCGCCGCGCTGGAGCACGAGGATCGACTCGCGTGGGGCCCCGTCGGGACCCGTCTCCTGCACGACGCTGAGTCCCAGGCCCTCGTGCAACCCTTCGGCGAAGAGCTGGAAGCGTGCTTCGCCGGGGTCGAAGGCCAGGGCGTTCTCGACGATCCACACCTGGCCGCGGCGCGTGCTGAGCAGCATGCGCCCGTCGGCGAGGAAGTCGATGCCGCCCACCTCGAGCACCACACCGGGGGGCGGGGTGAAGTGG
>JAJDEQ010000191.1 GCA_029259695.1 Planctomycetota bacterium | reverse complement strand
TGGACGGGCCGACGACGTCGGCCTATTTCGGATTGGCCCACTCGGTCGAACTGCGCGTCTCGAGTCCGGTCGACGGCGAACTGGCGCGCGTGCTCGTCGACCTGTACCAGACGGTGGGCGCCGGTGAGCCCGTGGCCATGCTGAACAGCGCGGACCTGGATGCGCGCATCGAGACGGCCCGGGCCGAGCTGGGTCGACTGGGCGCGGAGATGGACGCGCAACGGGCCACGATCCTCGTCGACGAAGAGCTGGCCGCGTCCACCGCGAGCCTCGAGTTCCCCGCCGAGCTGCGGGCCTTCCACGCCGACGAAGCCGCGCTCGAACTGAACATCCTCGAGGCGCGTCTCGACCGGGCCACGAGCGAACTCGAGGCGGATCGGATCGAGGTGCGCCTGGGCCGCATCCAGCCGCTGGCCGAGGACGATCTCGCGCCGCGATCGCTGGCCGACGACCTGACCAGACTCCTGGGCCAGGAGCGTCAGCGGTCCGACGATCTGCGCCTGATCGAGGCCAGCCTGGAGGCCGAACTCGAGCGGGCACGCGGGCGCCGCCAGGCATTGATGTCGAGCTACTCCGGGCCGCCGTCGACGCTCCCGGGCGACCCGTTGCTCGATGCGCGCCTCGGCGGGTGGAGCGCGGCCATGCTCGTGCAACGCAGGCGCCTGGACGAGTTGGCGCTGCTTCGCGACGCGCACGTGTTGCGCGCGCCGGCGGCGGGGCGAGTCGCGTCGCTGCTGGCCTCGCATGGCGAGCACCTCCTGGCCGGTGACCCGGTGCTCGTGCTGGTCGAACCCGAGGCGCACGAGGTGGCGCTGTGGATCCCCGAGGCGACACCCGTCGCTCCGGGTCTCGGTGACCGGCTGCTCGTCTCCCGTTGGGTCGACGCGCCGTCGGCCGATACGGCCGAGTGCATCGTGCAGTCCATGAGTCCCCGTTGGGAGCTCATGCCCGAGCGGCTCTGGCGCAATGCCCGCGTGGCCGAGTACGGCCGAGCGTGTCTGCTCGGTCCGGTCACGGCCCTGCAACTCGTCCCGGGAGAGCGCGTGCGCATCGACTTGCCGCCCGGCTCGCTGCCCGAGTGACGCGCGCGCTGCACCCGCTGATCACCGTCGCGTTGGCCGGTGTGAGCTTGCTGCCGAGCGCGGTTGCCGTCCAGAGGGACGCCTGGCCGGCCGAGGCGGAGGAGCGCGCGTCGAACCTCAGCGCGCTCGAGCCGGCCTTCGAGCACGACCTCAGCGGTGCGGTCTGGAATCCCGTCACGCGCACGCTCTGGCTGTGCCGCAACGGCCCGGGGGCGGATAGCCGACTCTGGATGCTGGCCGAAGACGATGAGGGGGCGCTGCGCATCAGCTCGGACGGCGAACGACCGGCGGAGTGGCGCGGGCTCGGCGACAGCGAAGGCGTGACCTTCGCGGACTTCGCCGAAGACGTGGTCTACCTGATCGTCGAAGGCGAGGAGGCGATCCACGAACTCGACGTGTCGACCTACGGCGAGACCGTCGTGCGGCGGGTCTACGACACGCGCCCGTTCCTGCCGCTCGACGGCAAGCACGGAGCCGAGGGCATCACCTTCGTCCCCGACGAACACCTCGCCCGCTCCGGCTTCACCGATTCCCGAGGCGCGTCCCGGGTGAGCCGGCAGGGGTTGGGGGGGCTGATGTTCGTGGGCCATCAGAACGGCGGCGGGCTCTACGCATTCGACCTGAACCGCACCACGGGAGCCGTCGACTTCGTGGGCGAGTACCGGGTCGGTGCGGGAGGGCGTGATGGTGCGCCGGCCCGCTCGAAGGTCGTGGCGCTCGAGTTCGATCGATCCACGGGCGCACTCTACGTATGGCACGGCCTGCGCAACGACAACGCGCTCAGCGTGGTGCAACTGGCCTCGACGGCCCTCCCCGGTGAGACGTTCCGGCAGTTCACCGACGCCCGCACCTGGTCGGGCCCGAGTGATCGCAGCTACGAGGGGCTCGCTCTGGTACCGACCCAGGACTGCGGCGCCGATGGGCGTGCACTGTTCCTCACCGTCGACGACGGAGGCCGGCACTCGCTCTTCCGCTACGGCATCTTCACTCCCGGCTGCGAGGGCGTGCGCGAGGAGGAGAGCGAACGAGAGCGATCGGCGGAGTCGGAGGGCTGGTAGTCATGCGCCATCGAAGTCGCGGGCCGCCCTTGCACGCCCATGTCGGGCGGGCGGCCTGGCCGCTCAGGGCGTCGTTGCGCGCACCGCGTTGGAGAGCGTGATGCCCGAGGTGACGCCGAGGTCCTGGATCAGGTACTGGAACCAGATCTCCGTGCCGGCGGCGATGCCCGCCGGCCAGGTACCGCCGACCGAGAGGTTGCCGCCGCCGTCCGCGGCGAGGAACACCTCGAGGCTGACGGGGTTCGCGTAGAGCGTGCCGCCGAAGATGTCGAAGGGCGTGGAGCTGAACGAGATCCACAACACGACCGGTGCGCTGGCCGGTGTGTTCGCCAGGTCGAGGGTCACCGAGCTGCCGGTCGTAAGCGCACCGTCCGCCAGCAACGACGGCGTGCCGGCGCTGCCCACCGCACCGCCGCCCACGTCCTTCCAGGTGCACGGCTCGAGGTCCGCGAGGAACAGCCCGCGGCCGTGCGTGAACGCCGCCAGCGTGTCGCAGTCCTTGAAGTCGAGCGACTCCACGACGGTGTGGGCCAGGCCCGTGTTGACCGGGCTCCAGTTGTCGCCGCCGTCCTCGCTCGCGAAGACACCGAGTTCGGTGCCGGCGTACAGCTGCGTGTTGTCGCACGGCCGGACTTCGATCCAGTGCACGGGGATGTCGGGGACTCCGGCGAAGCCGAGACTGTCGATCGAGAACCAGTTCTGGCCGCCGTCGACGGTCTTGAGGATGTGCGGCACGTTGTAGGTCGAGTAGGTGCAGTAGGCCACGTCGGGGTCGACCGGATCGACTGTCACGCTGCTGACCCAGGTGCCGATCAGACCGTTGGCGAAGATCTCCCAGGTCGGCACGGGCGCCAGCGCGTCGGTCGAGCGCACGATGTACCCGTTGTCGAAGCCCAGGTAGACGATGTTGCTGTCGGTCGGCGCGATGGCGATGGCCGTCATCTGACCGGGGTTCACGAAGTCCGGGCCGGCGACCTGCCAGGTTGCGCCGCTGTCGAGCGTGCGCCAGGGGCGCGCACCGCCGGTCCAGAGCACGTCGGGGTCGGCCTGGTCCATGGCGATGGGCGGGATGAAGGTGCCGTCGGTGTCGGTGATGTCGTCGTCGGTGTCCACGAAGGTGGTCCCGCCGTCGATCGACTTCTGGATGTTGCCCAGGAACTGGTACTCGATGAACATGGTCTGGCTGTCGCGCGGGTCGATGGCCACGTAGCCGCCGTCGCCGCCGAAGACCAGGTCCCACGCGTTGGGCGTGTTGTTCGAAACGACGCGGCTGGTGCCGTTGTCCTGCGCACCGGCGACGTACATGTCGAGCTCCTTGGCGCTGTCACCGTGATAGAACTGCGTCACCCCGTAGCCGTTGTTGAGACGCGTCCATTCGACCTCGGGCAGGGGCATGTCGCCCGGCAGCGGGCAGTCTTCCATGCTCGTCGCCGCGCGCGCGTTGTCGGTGCGGAACAGGCCGCCGTCGTTGCCCACGTACATGGTCTGGTTGGTGACCCCGTCGTAGTCCGGGTGGAACACGATCGTGTGCTGGTCGGGGTGCAACTGGTAGGGCGGCGGCGGGAAGGTCGTGTAGAAGATCCAGTAGGCCGGGATGCCGAAGTTCACGCCGCCGTCGTCCGAGCGGAACATGTCGACGCCGCCCACCCACACGGTGTCGGGGTCGGTCGGGTCGACGGCGATGATGTTGTCGTACCAGCCCTGGGAGTAGGTGTCGCCTTCGAGGCAACCGGTGGCCAGGATCAGGTTGCTCAGCAGCCACGGGCCGGTGAGAGAGCCGAAGTCCACCTGGCCGGTGAAGCTGTCGCCGCCGTCGTCCGAACGGTAGACGTCGAGGAGCGCACCGAAGGCACCGCCCGTGCCGTTGTCGGCCATCAGCAGGTACATGATGTCGTTGTTGCTCGGCGCCAGGGCGATCGTGGTGCGGCCCTGGTTGGTGGGGACGCTGTAGGTCTCCCAGGTGTCGCCGCCGTCGAAGCTGCGGTGCATGGCGCCAGCCTGGATGTTCCCGAAGGCCGCGAACAACGTGTCGGGGTTCGTGTCCTGGCGGATGACGAGGTCGGTGCAGCCCACGACCGTCCCGGGCGCGTCGAAAGCCGCCGACTGGTAGGTGGGGTTGCCCAGCACGAGCTGCCAACTGGCGCCCGCGTTCAGGCTGCGCCACACGCCGGTGCGCGTCCCGGCATAGATGCGGTTGGAGTTGTTGGGGCTGATGACGAGCTTGTTGACGTAGTAGAAGGAGCCCACCGGCACGCCGCTCACCGTGCTGCTGAGCTGGCTCCAGGTGGCGCCGGCGTCCACCGACTTGAAGATGCCCAGGCCTTGCAGGGAACCACTGATGGGGTAGATGCCTTCGCCCGTGCCGGCGTAGATCACGTCGGAGTCGTTGGGGTCCAGCGCCAGGCTGCTGACGGCGAGGTTGAGCATCAGGTCATCGGTGAAGTTCCAGCTCGCGCCGGCGTCGACCGACTTCCACACCCCACCGGCCACGCCACCTGCGTACATCACGTTGGGGTCGTTCGGGTCGATCACCAGGGCGCGCGTGCGTCCGCCGATGTTGCCGGGGCCCGCCCAGTCCCATGTGCTGATCCCGGCAACCGTGCCGCCGCCGTCACCCCGCGCGAGCAAGGCCTCGCGCTCGACGAGCAACTCGCGCTCGAGGCTCAAACGCTCGATGGGCAACTCGACCTCGCCGGGTGCGAGCCGCTGATCGAAGAAGAACTTCGCCGCCAGGTCCGGCTTGTCGAACGACTTGGCGCCCTTCGTGGCCAGCTTCTTGCGCTTGGCGCGCAACGCCTCCCAGCCGGCTTCGACCTCGGCGGGAGTCGGGCGGCGACCCTCCGCAAGATCGGGCGCCGTTCGGGAGGTCTCCTCGAGCTGCTCCACCGCGGTGGGGACTTCCGCGGTCCGGGTGGGGGCCGATCCGCAAGCCGGGACCATCGTGGCGAGGGCGAGGCAAACGCCCCCGAGGGCGGCCGACGAGTGGCGGCGAATCAGCATGGCACGCGCTCCGATGGTGTGCTCCCGAGTGCAACGGTCGGTGTGATCGTAGCAGTGCCGGCCGTACGCGAACCGCCCCAGCATGCACATCCTTCGTGCACATCGCCGGGCGTGTGCTGCGGAACGCGACGAGGCATGTCGAGCGGTCGCGGTCGAAGGCATGTCATCGACGCCGCGATCCGGTAGCGTCTCCGGGCATGAGCGCCTCTGATCCGTCTGCCCCAGCGCCCGGACGTCGCCGCGGCGTGTTCGCCCGCTTCCTCGATCTGGTCGAGTGGCTGGGCAACCTGCTGCCCCACCCGGTGAGCCTGTTCGCACTGATCTGCGTAGGCGTGCTGATCCTCTCGGCCATCGCCGGAGCCATGGGGTGGGCGGTGCCCGACCCGCGACCCGAGGGCAGCGCGGGGCGCTCGCCCGACGGCATCATCCGCGCCGTGAGCCTGCTCAACCCCGAAGGCCTGCGCCGCATCGGCATGGGCCTGGTGACGAACTTCACGTCCTTCGCGCCCCTCGGCACCGTGCTCGTTGCGTTGCTCGGTGTCGGCGTGGCCGAACGCTCCGGGCTGCTCGGTGCGGGCATCCGCGCCATCGTGCTCGGGGCGCCGCGGCACCTGCTCACGGCGGCGGTCGTGTTCTCGGCCGTGATCTCGAACACGGCGTCCGAGATGGGCTACGTGGTGCTGATCCCCTTGGCCGCGGTGGTGTTCCACTCGGTCGGGCGCCACCCGCTCGCCGGTCTCGCCGCGGCCTTCGCGGGCGTGTCGGGCGGCTACTCGGCCAACATCCTGATCGGCACCGTGGACCCGCTGCTCTCGGGCATCACCACCGAGGCGGCCACACTCATCGACCCGTCCTACGCGGTGGGCGCGGCGCGCGAGATCCTGCCCACGGCCAACTACTACTTCATGTGTGTCAGCACCGTGTTGATCACGGTGGTGGGCACGCTCGTCACGACCTACATCGTGGAGCCCAAGCTCGGCAGCTATGACCCGTCGAACGCCGATGACGGCGTGGAGGACGCGGCCCAGGGCATGGGCGCCCTGTCCGACACGGAGCGACGCGGGTTGCGTTGGGCGCTGGTCACGATCCTGCTCATGGTCGGCGCGTTGTTGGCGACGGCGCTGCCCGAGAACGGCTGGTTCCGCGACCCGGCCGACAACGAGACGCTGATGCAGGACCTGCGCCCGCTGCTCAAGAGCGTGGTGGCCCTGATCTTCGTCTTCTTCGTGATCCCGGGCGTCGTCTACGGCCGCATCACCGGCAGCATGCGCAACGACCGCGACGTGATCGACGGCATGGCCAAGGCCATGAGCTCCATGGGCCTCTACATGGTGCTGGTGTTCTTCGCCGCCCAGTTCGTGGCCTTCTTCAAGTGGACCAACCTGGGCACGATCACCGCGGTGGTGGGGGCCGACCTGCTCACCGAGTGGCAGCTCACGGGCCCCGAGGTGTTCCTGCCCTTCATCCTCATGTGCTGCTTCGTGAACCTGATGCTGGGCAGCGCGTCGGCCCAGTGGGCGGTCACCGCGCCGATCTTCGTGCCCATGCTCATGCGCGTGGGCTACAGCCCGCAGGTGATCCAGGCCGCCTACCGCATCGGCGACTCCACCACCAACATCATCACGCCCATGATGAGCTACTTCGGTCTCATCCTCGCCTTCGCCATGCGCTACGACCGCAAGCTGGGCATCGGCACGCTGATCGCCACGATGATCCCGTACTCGTTGGCGATGCTCGTCGGGTGGATCGTGTTGTTCTACACATGGGTCTTCGTGCTCGGGCTGCCGGTGGGCCCGGGGACGCCGACGCTGTATCCGGGGGGGTAGGCCGCCGAGTCCGTTCTTGGGGGTGGGGAACGGTCGAGGGACGACACGTCCCTGCTTGCTCCGGCTTCGCTGCGCTCAGAAGTCGCTGCGCAGGGACGGGTCGCCCCTCGACCTTGGTGACAATCACCAACGGCTCGTCGGGGGAGGGTGGAGGGCGGTGGGCGCATGGCATCCAGACGGCCTGCGCGCATGACCGCCAAGGCCGCAGTCAGGGCGTGACGGCCGCGATGGTGTTCGTCGAAGCCGCACCGCTCGGTACACCCAGGTCCTGATACCAGTACTGCATGTACAGCTCGGTGCCGGCCGGGACGCCAGCCGGCCAGGCGGCGGGGATCGTCAGTTCGCCTGTTGCATTCGTGGGCAGCGCGAACTCGAAGGTCGGCAGAGGTCCGAGGACGCCTCCCTTGAGCGCGCTCCCGGCACATCGGGCACGTCGCACCTGCGCAGGCGCTGTTCGAGGGACTGGCGCAACGCCGCCGCGCTGTCGAAGTGCCGCACCATGGGTGGTCAGGCCCCCGCGGCGTCGAGAGCCGTGGCCAGGCGCTCGCGGGCGGCTTCGGTGCGTGCGTCTCGCAGCGCGCGCTGCATTCCCGAGCGCGTGACGAGTCCCTGGCGCAGCGCATCGTCCACGGCGAGATCGAGCTGCTCCTGCGGGAAGCGGGGCTCGGCGGCCACGTCCATCAGTGTGCGCAGCGGCGTCGTCACCCGGAAACCCTCCCACTCCTCTTGCTCATCGTCGGCGAGGTCCATCCTGTGTAGGACGCAGCCGTCGGGCGGCCGTTGCCTCCAGCCGGGTGGGACGGTGAGATGCACCTTGCGCGGCAGCACGTCGGACAGTTCGTGCAGCGCCAGCGCCGTGGCGTGGGACACCGTGGCGGGTGGCACATCGTCGCGCCTGCGGGTCAGCAGCGTGAGCCGGATGAGCTGGTCGTGCTCGGAGGGCGTGACCTCCGGCAGCCGGTACAGGCCCCGCGCGACCCGCTCGAGGTTTCCCGCCTGGACATGATAGGTCAGGTGGCTGTACCCGAACCCGGCCGCAGCGGCCTGCTTGGCGGTGACGTAGCCGCCCTGGAGGCTGGCCGAGGCCAGCAGGGCACGGTAGGCGGTCTGGGCGTCGCGATAGGCCATGCACGAACCTTCAAAATGTTTGAAGGATCATGCACTCGCAAGGGGGGCCGTTCCAAGGGGGCAGGCACTCAGCGCCCGTGAGCGCCCCGCCATCGTCAGGCGTCAGGGCCGCGATGGTGTTGGTCGAAGTTGCACCGCTCGGTACACCCAGGTCCTGATACCAGGAGCCGCCGTCCACCACGCGCGGCGTCAGTGTTCCTCTTCGGCCCGGCCGGTCATGGGGACGAAGCGTACGCCGGTGAGGGTTTGCCGGGTCACGGTGCCGTCGGGTTGCTTCTCGAGGACGATCAGTGCCTGCATGCCGGGTTCGGTGTCGACCGGGATGACGAGTCGGCCGCCGGGGGCGAGCTGGTCGATCAGGGGTTGGGGTACGTGGTCGGGGGCGGCGGTGACCAGGATGGCGTCGAAGGGGGCGCGTTCGGGCCAGCCGGCGTAGCCGTCGCCGATGCGGGTGACGACTTGCTCGTAGCCGCAGGCGTCGAGGGCGGCGCGGGCCTGGCGTCCGAGCGGTTCCACGATCTCGATGCTGCACACGTGCGTCGTGATCTCGGCCAGCACGGCGGCCTGGTAGCCCGAGCCGGTGCCGACCTCGAGCACGCGGCTCTCGGGCCGCAGCTGCGCCGCCTGGGTCATCAGCGCCACGATGTAGGGCTGCGAGATGGTCTGCTCGTGTCCGATCGGCAGGGCCGAGTCGGCGTAGGCCGAGCTGTGCCATGGCTCGGGAACGAAGCGTTGTCGGGCCACGGAGCCCATGGCAAGCAGGACCCGCTCGTCGCTGATGTCACGGGCGGCGAGCTGCTCTTCGACCATGCGGCTGCGGCGCGCGATCCAGTGAGGATCCTCGGTCGTCCCGTGCTGGGGCTTGCCGTCCACGTCGCCTCCCGATCGACCGCTGCAGGCGACCAAGGCGATGAGCGCAGCCATGCCGAGCATCCTGTGCATCCCACCTCCTCGGTCGATCACCTGCGATCGTAACGCGCCCGGCGCCCCGGCGTCTGCGGAGCAGCGCGTAGACGGAGGCGAACATCGCCGGGGTGCAGATCAGGAGGGCGGACGTCGCGGCGCCGTTTCCCGGCGCACTGTCCGTCGGCGGAACGACTCGATCATGGCGGAAGGTCCATTCCGATTATCTGCGCGACATGTGTGACCGGTTGTCACTTCGAAAGGGGCAACCGCGGTGTGCCCTCGAAGATCCACACGCCTCCTCCTGGTGATCGACATGCACGCCATTCGAAGTCTCGCTGTATCACTCTGTCTCTCCGTACCGCTCGTCGCACAGACCAACCTATGCGTGGTCCCGTCCGGCATGACTGTGTTCGGGCCGTCAGGCACGTTCGACCAGATCCAGACGGCGATCAACACCGTGGCTGCCGACCCGCTCGGTGGCTCGGTGATCGTGCTTCCGGGGATCTACACGCCAGGCGCGGTGTTCGGTCTCACGATTCCGGCACCGCTCTCGACGGCCCCCTCCCCTCCATTCTCCCTGAGCGGTGGCGGACTCTACCCGTCCCAGACGGTCCTCAATGGAGGGAGTGCCGGGCTGGCGCCGGGCATCACCGTGTCGCCTGGCTGGGACACGAGCCTGCTGATCACCAACTTCCGCATCATCAACTGCGGTGCCGGCCTGCTCGGGCCCCCGGGAGGCGGCATGCTCATCGACGACGCGAGCCCGCAGATCGTCAGCAATGAGATCGTCTGCAATCAGGCTGGCTTGACCGGGGGAGGGATCGCCTGCATCGCCGGCGCGGCTCCCTACGTCTACGACAATTTCATCGGCTACAACGTTTCAGTCGGGAGTGGGGGGGGGATCTCGATCGAGGACGGCGCCGGTCACCTGGAGCTCAACATCCTGGAGGCCAACGTCACCGTCGACGGTGTGGGCGGGGGATTGTTCCTCGACAGCTCGACCCCCTTTGCGCTGGACAACGTGTTCGACCGCAACGCGGGGCGCAGGGGTGGGGGCGGCATCGCGTGCGCCGACGGATCAGATGCCGTGTTCTCGGCGAACATCATCAAGAGCAACGAGACCACGGGCTCGTTCCCCGGTGGGGGCGGCGGCGCCCAGGTATTCGACTCGGCTCCCGAGTTCTACTCGAACGTGTTCTCGGGGAACACGGTCGACGACGAGACGGGCGGGGGGGAAGGAGGCGGCCTGTACATCTCCGGGTCCGACGTCTTGCTCATGCACAACACGCTGCACGAGAACGAGGCTGAGAGCGCCGGCGGCGGCCTCTACGTCGAGGGGTCGACGGTCAGGCTCTACAACAGCATCTTGTGGGACAACTCCGTCGTGGCGGGTACGGAACCGGAGATCTTCGGGGTGACGACGCAGTTCACGATCCGCAACTGCAACATCAAGGACGGCTTCTGGGTCGACCAGGACCCCACGTCTCCTGGCAGCATCAACATGGACCCGGTCTTCGCCACGCCGGCGAACACGTTGGCGCCTGACTACCACCTCACGCTCCAGTCACCGTGCATCGATCGCGGGATCGTGGACATGAACGTTCCGGGGGGAGTCATCGACGTGGATCTCGACCCACGCCGCCCCTTGTGCGGCGGTGTCTACGATGCGCCGGACATCGGGGCCGACGAGTTCTTCCCGACGATCTACATCGAAGTCGACGAGACGGCTTCGTATACGAACGCGACGGTGCTGGACGGGACGACAGTGAACGTGCGTGTGGCCGGGCCCAGCGGCGCCTGGGTGTTCATCGGGGCGAGTACCAACCTCCTGTTTCCCGGTCTCAACCTGCCCTACTGCAACACGAACTGGGTCCTGGACCCCAATGCGGGCACCTTGCAGGGGCCGTTCTTCATCCCCACCTCCGGGATCCTGGACATCTCCTGGTTGGTCTCAGGGTCGCCGGCCCTCGCTGCCCTGCAGGCGCTCGTCGGGCCCGAGGCCGAGCAGGTCGCGACGCGCTTCGACAGGTTGCAGATCCTGCCCAGCGTCGAGGCCTATCCCAACGGGTGCGGGGTGAGCGAACTGCTGGAGAACATCACGCCGATCACCGTGTGTCCGCCCGGTCCATGATCGCCCGCGAGGCCTGATGCAACGACGGCCCGGTGCGATGACGACTCATCGCGCCGGGCCTGTTGCACCTCACACGGGTGACGACAGCGAACGTCCGAGATCGCTCGGTGTCACCGTGCCTGACCCGGAACTCGACGGAGACGGTTCCGATGTGGTCTGCTCTGGGTCATGTGTCCTTCGCCGGCGATGGACCCGTCGGACCCCGCGCGCGAGCTGCTGCTCGACGCGCGCGGCGTGGGCCGCAGCTTCCCCGGCCGCGGACGGGCGCCCGACACCGCGGCGCTCGCGGACGTGGACCTCGCCGTCCGGCGCGGGGAGCTGCTGGCGCTGGCCGGGCCGTCCGGTTCGGGCAAGACGACGCTGCTGCACCTGCTGGCCACGATCGACACGCCCACCCGGGGCGAGGTGCGCCTGCTGGGTGAGCCCGTCGCCGGTCTCACACGGGCGGCCCGGGCGCGCCTGCGATTGCGCCACGTGGGGCTCGTGTTCGCCGAGCACAATCTCAGCCCGGCACTGACCGCGGCGGAGAACGTGGACCTGCCCCTGGCGTTGCGCCGCTTCAGCACCGAGGAGCGCGCGCGCCGCACGCGCGACGCGTTGGCGCGACTCGGTGTGGACGCCCTCGCCGAGCGCCGCCCCGACGAGCTGTCCAGCGGCGAGCAACAGCGGGTGGCCCTGGCCCGGGCCATCGCCGGCGACCCGGCCCTGCTCGTGGCCGACGAACCGACCGTTCACCTCGACAGCGAGGCGGCCCGCGGCCTGCTCGATCTGCTCGCCGAACTGGTCGCGGAGCGCGACCTGGCCGCCATCGTCGCCACGCACGATGAACAGCTCCTCGGCCGGGCCAGTCGGGTCGTGCGCCTGCGCGACGGTCGCATCGAGGGCACCTCATGAGGGCGTGTCACGCGCGGAGGGGCACGGCGCGGCGCCGCATCGCATTGGTGCTCGTCGCGTTGTTCGGTGCGTTGCCGTCGCCATCGTCCGCACCCGACGATGCGCTCACCCGCTTGCGCGACGGGCTGTTCGCGCAGCCCTTCTACCTGGTGGGACGCCTGGTGGTGCAACGGGGTGAGACGGAGCGCGTGCTCACGCTGCGCATCCACTACCGCGGCCCGGGACACGTGTTGGCGAAGATCGAGGGCGGGCGCGCGCACGAAGCCAACGTCGTGCTGCTGCGCGACGAGCACATGCACGTCTACCTGCCCGCGGTCGACCTGGTGCTGGAGCTGCCCGCCGCCGGCAGCAGCCGGCTCTTCGGCAGTGACTTCGCCCTCGACGACCTGTTGCTGCTCGGCGGATCCCGCACGCTGCCGGTGGTGGTGGAGGAAACGATGGAACTGGTAGGCGACGCGCACTGCCGGCGCGTGTTGCTCATGCCCGCCGACGAAACGACTCCCCCCGACGGAGCGACCCCAGCCGACGAGGCGACCCCCACCGACGAGGTGCGCCTTTGGACCCGTGTCGTCGACGACCGCCTGGTGCGTCTGGAACACATGGATGCCCATGGCCGCCGGGCGCGTGTGCTCACGTTCGGTGAGGACGCGGTCGGGCCGCTGCCCCGTTCGTGGACGGCCCGCTCCTTCGGGAGTCGGGAGAGCACGTCGCGGTTGCACGTGGTGTTGCTCGAGCGCGACCCGCGCCTGGATGCCGAGTTGTTCACGATCGAGTCGATCCGCTCGTGGCGCTGACCCTGCTGCACTTCGCCTGGCGCAGTTGTCGCCGTCACCTGCGCCGCTCGCTGCTGCTGGCCGCGCTGCTCGCCGGCGGACTGTTCGTGCTCGTGTTCCTCAAGGCCATGCAGGACGGTTACGTGAGTCAGCGCCTGGAGCACGGGCTGGGGCTCACGCTGGGTCACGTGACTGTCGCGCCGGGCGACGCGTCATCCGGCGGCTCGTTGACGGGCGCGGTCGAACTGGCCGCCACGCTCACCAACGAGGGAGATGTCGTGGCCGCGGCGGCGCGCATCCGCTTCACGGGCCTGCTGCGCTGCGGCGATGCGTCGGTGGGGGTGAGCGTGCTCGCGGTGGATGCGGACGCGGAGGCCGCCGCCACCCGTCTGCCTCATGCGATCGTGCGCGGCTCGTTCCTGGAAGGAACAGGTGAGCCGCGACCGCTGGCCCTGGGCGCCGTGCTGGCCGATCGACAGGACCTGCGCCTGGGTGACGAGGTCGTGCTCGTGGCCGAGGCCCATGACGGCGCGCTCGTGGCGCAGGCCTTCATCATCACGGGCATCTTCGAGACCGGCGGATCGTGGACCGACGCCGGGTTGGTGTGCATCCCGCGAGTGGCCGCTCAGGAACTGATGGCCCTGCAGGGTGAGGCCACCGAGATCATCGTGCGCGCCGCTCGGCCCGAGGATGCGCCGGCGCTCGCGGCCCGAGTGGCGGCGCGGCCCGAACTCGCGGCTGCGTCGGTGCGCAGCTGGCGCGAGACGGCGCCCGAGATGGTCGGATCGCTGGAGATGCTGCAGGTCATGGAGCAGGTGCGCACGGTGGTGCTGTTCGCGCTCGTGGCGCTGGGCATCTTCGCCGCCCTGACCCTGTCACTGTACGAGCGCCGGCACGAGTTCGGCGTGCTCATGGCCCTGGGCATGAGTCCCTGGGCCGTGTTCGGTCTGCTCGCGGCCGAGGTGGGGCTGGTGGCCGGCGGCGGATTGGTCGTGGGCACGCTGGTGACGGTGCTGATCACCACCACCTGGCTGGGTCGCGAGGGTGTCGACTTCTCCACCCTGGGCGCCACCCTGCCCGGCGCTCTCGAAGGGCTGACGGTCGTCTACCCGGTGCTGCGCCCGGGCAATCTGCTGAGCGCCCTGCTGTGGGTCTTCCTGGTGGCGCTCACCGTGCTCATCGTGCCGGCCTGGCGCATGCTGCGCGCCGATCCCGCGGCTGCCCTGCGCGACCGTTCCTGACGGGCCGCGACGGCGGGCTGCAACGCCGGCGACCTGTCACGGCAGGACGGGCCGCGACTGTGCAGACGGTCTACGGCGCCGGGACGATCGCGACCGTCTTGAAGTTGCCCTTGCCGGCGTGCTCCTGACCGGCACTCACCGCGAAGACCTTGCCGTTCACCTTGGCCGGGTCCCCGGTGGCCTTGTCGAACTTGACCTTGCCGATGACCGCGACCTGCGTCATGGACAGGGCGTCGGTGCCGATCATCGTGAAGCGACCGTCGTTGCTCACGTAGCCGGTGAGCATGATCGCCTCGTCGCCGTCGGGGTTGGTGGCCAGGCGCCAGGCCGTCGTGCTGTCGTAGAAGAGGTAACCCTTGCCGGCGGGGTCGGCGTCGACCGTGTTGTTGTCACTGCAGCCGCCGGCCGTCCCCATGATGCACAGCGGGATGTTCTTCTTGTTGGCCTTGTTCTTGAACGACGGCTTGGTGGTCGCCGGGTTGTGGTAGTGCAGGATGCTCCCGCCGCCGGAGATCTCGAAGATCGTCGAGCCACCCAGCATGGGCGCCGCGGGTGCGGACGGGACCACCGCGAGAAGCAGTGCGAACAGGACGGTGATGATGACGACGGCGCGCATCTGCATGCTCCGCGAGAACCAGGATGCCCAGCATCCTAACCCTGTCCCACGGAGCGATCGAGCAGCGCGGGCGCCCAATTCGGCCCGCCCTAGCGTGTGACGCCGAGCGCGTGCTCGCGCAGGAAGGTGGCCACGGCGGTCGCGACCTGGCGCGCGCCTTCCTCGGTGAAGTGCATGTCGTCGTAGAAGACGTCGGGTGACCTGGGGATCGCCGCGGCCAGGTCGAAGGCCAGGGCGCCGGTGCGGTTCGCGACGCGCAGGGTCGCCGCGTTGTATTGCGCGCAGCCTTCGGCCAGCGCCTCCACCGAGTAGTAGGGCACGCGGGCTCCCGGAGCCTGGAAGTTCCCGACGCCGCCCCACCACAGGCGGTCCCGTGCGGCCTGCTCGAGGTCGTGGCGCCAGATGCCGGGTTGGGTGAGCAGGACCACGGTGACGCGCCGTTCGGTGGCGGCATCCACGATGCGTGTCAGGTTGCGCTCGTACTCGGCGAGGGCCGAAGAGAGATCGGGCAACTCGTCGCGCAGCTCGGTGGCCCGGCGCCGGTTGTCGCGCCAGCGGGTGAGACCGGCGCCGGTCCCGGTCTGCGCGGTGCCGATGCCGGTCACGGCCGCGAGGCGGTCCTTCGTCCCGCGGGCCAGCGCGTAGAGCCTGGTGCGCTTGTGCCACGGCAGGTGCTCGGCGAACGCATCGGGGTAGCGGCTGAAGGCCCGCGGGATCTGCCGGGCCTGCACACCCTCGGCCTGGAGGAAGTGCGGGTCGTAGTCCGCGTCCCGCATCAGGCGCAGGCCGAGGTCGTTGATGCCGGCCAGCACGAGCAGGATGTCGGTGTCGAACTGCTCGAGCAGGATCGGCACCTGGAAGACGTGCTCGCGCGTGCTGCGGCCGCTCACGCCGGCGTTGCCGACCCAGGCCGGGCGCCCGTTGCCGGAGAGTTCGCGCTGCAGCAGGTACGGCCAGGCTTCCTGCTGGTCGAGGGCCAGGCACTCGGTGGTGCTGCCGCCGAGGGCCAGGATCACCGGGTCGCGACCCCGCTCCCACTCGTCGGCGCGCAGGCCCTGCGAGCTGACCTGGAACAGTGACGGCCCGGAGACGCCGGGGAAGATCGCAGTCGGCGGTTCGGTGCGGCGCACCAGGTGCGGCGGCCAGACGTGGTAGAGGTCCGTCGTGGGCGCCACCAGCTGCAGCAGCAGCTCGAGCAGCGCGACCGCCACGGCCGAGCTGATCAGGAAGAGGAGCAGACGCTGGCCGAACCTGCGGAGCACGCCGGCATCCTAGCAGCCCGTGCGCAAGTGCTTGCGGCACGGACTGCTAGCGTTCCTGTTGCGCTCGACGCGCGTCAGCTCGACCGCGAGGTCGTCGTGTCTCAGTGCAGCCGGATGGCCAGGCCGTCACTGAGCGCCTTGCCCGAGATGTGGGGCGCGCCCGAGTCGATCACGACGTACTGCGCGTAGGCGGTCAGGCCCACCAGCAGCGGGTCGTTCGGGATCGAGGCGT
The DNA here is from genome assembly GCA_029259695.1 of Planctomycetota bacterium. Lineage (GTDB taxonomy): Bacteria > Planctomycetota > B15-G4 > B15-G4 > B15-G4 > OFTM49. The sequence continues at coordinate 13,030 of JAJDEQ010000191.1, read as the reverse complement.
TGATCACGAAGGAGCCGGCGCCCGGGACACCGGCGGGGCCGCCGGCGAAGAGCGAAATCAGCGCCAGCGGCGTTCCGACGTGGAACGTCCCGCCGTACACGTTGGCGCTGGTCTGGAAGCCGCTGTAGGCGAGGTAGTAGAGCGCGCCGCCGAGCAGTCCGTCGCCCGCGATGGCGAAGCCGGCGTTGCCGACCTGGGGCAGACCCTGGGGGTAGAAGCGCGGGACGATGCCGCCCGAGCCCGCGGTTCCCTCACCCAGTCGCACGACCGCCGAGGCGTTCTCCAGCTCCCAGGTGGACGCTGCCGTCGTGCCCACCAGCAGCGAGCCGTCGGCCGTGTCGATCGACATGTTGGCCCCGTTCGCGTCGAGCGGGACGTCCAGGGCGAGCTGGAAGTTGTCACCGCGATCGGTGGACACCAGCACCTGGCCGGCGGCGTTGGAGACCCACAGCATGCCGGGGATCTCCGGGTGCAGCTCCACTTCCGAGTGCTCCTGCAGGCTGACGCCGAGCGAGGTCCAGTTGGCACCGTCGTCGTCGCTGCGCCAGAGGCCGTTGCCGGTGTCGCCGCGGTAGATCACGCCGGGCTCGTAGGGGTCGAAGGTCAACAGGACCGCCGGCCCGCTCCCGGGCCACGGCGGCTGCAGCGCCGACCACGTCTGGCCCGAGTTGTTGCTCTCGGCCCACTGGTTGTTGTCGGACAGCTGCAGCACGCGCCCGGAGGTGTGGGGGTCGTAGGCCACCGCGCGCGTGGCCCAGCCGACCGTGCCGGCCACGTCGATCCAACTGTTGCCGCGGTTGGAGCTGAAGATGATCGCCTCGTTGCCGAAGTTGGCCGGGAAGATGCCCGCCACCATGTGATCGGGGTCGGACGGGTTGAAGGCGATGTCCTGCACCACGCCCGGGCCGAAGGCCTCGTAGGTCTTGACGAAGTTGGTGCCGTTGCCCGTGAGCACGACGATCTGGGCGTTGTCGAAGAACGCGCCGACGCCGCCGGTCACCCAGCGGGTGGAATCGTCCGGATCGATGGCGATGGCCCGCGTGTCGGTGCCGATGTCGGCGGTCCAGACGGTGGGCGTGACGGTCGCGCCCTGCGCGCCGGCGTACACGCCGCTGCCGATGCCGATCACGCGCAGGCCGCCCGGTCCCGCGATGGCGGTCTCGTTGATCAGGGCGTTGAGGAAGCCGATGTGCGTCCACGCGGACAGCGCACCGGCGGGCATGCGGTACAGGCCGCCGCCGGACTGGTCATGCAGGCCGCCGCCTTCACAGCCGAGGTAGCGCACGCCGTTCGAGTCGACGGCGAGGGTGGAGGGGATCGGGGTGTTGAGCGGCCAGCCCGTCGTCGCGTCGAACCAGGTCGTCCCGCCGTCGGGCGAGTGGACCAGCGTGGACAGCGTCGCGTACCACAGCGCGCCGCCCGGCTCCCACAGGAAGAACTCGGCGTTGCCGGCGGTGAGCGGGTCGGTGATCGGCGTGAAGTTCGCGCCGCCGTCGGTGCTGCGGTGGAGGCCCGCGAAGGGCGTTCCGACGATGATGGTGTCGGCGTCGGTGGGGGAGACGGTCACGGCCTGGACCCACTCGGTGAAGGCGCCGCTCACGAGGGTGAACGACGCGCCGCCGTCGCTGCTGCTGCCGACACCGTCGAACGTGCCGACGTAGGCGACGGAGCCGTCGGCGGAGTAGGCGATGGAGTCGAAGACATCGCCGCTGAAGGGGACCACCGCCGCGGCGACGGACCAGTTCGCGCCCCCGTCGGGCGAGTGGTAGATGTTGAAGGAGTCGAAGGCGAGCACGCCGTTGCCCGAGCCCGGCACGGCCATGCCCTTCAGTGGTTCGGCGGACACCAGGGACAACGGGCTCCACGTGGCGCCGAAGTCGGCCGACTTGAAGACCCGGTTGCCGTCCACGGCGTACAGGCCCTGGTCGTCGGTGGGGTCCTGGACGATTTCGCGCACCGCCGACGACAGGCCCGTGCCGTAGGGCGAGTAGGTGGCCGCGCCGTCGGTCGAGCGCGAGACCCCGTCCAGGTACGAGACGACCAAGCTCACGTCGGGATCCTGCGGATCGACCACGATCGAGATGGCCGAGCCGCCCAGCGGTCCGATCGAACTCGGTTCGCTCGCCGGCTCGAGTTGCCCGAGCAGGGGCAGGGACAGGAGCGTCAGCGCCACGGTCGTCGTGATCAGTGTCGGGAGCTTCACGGGCGGGATCTCGGCAGGGAGGAAGCGGGTGTGAGTGGATCGGACGCGCCGGCGGGGGCAGCCGCGGGGTCCGCAGATCAGGGAGGCTAAAGGCAGTTGCTGAGGTCGACAAGTTCGATCATGGACTTTCTGGGAAGTTTCCTGGAAACTGAACTGCGGGGCCCGGCGGTCCCGCCCGATGGAGTCCGACCGTGCCCGAACCCAGCCTGGCCACGCCCGACAGCGCGCCCCTCGAGGCGCGCATCAACGACGTCGGCCGGTCCCTGGGCGAGAGTCTGAACGCCGTGCTGGACGCCCTGCCCGACGGGCGCCGCGGGCCCCAGCGTCTGGGCCAGGCCCTCGGTCTCGACAAGGTGCTGATCTCGCGTCTGCTCAAGGCGGCGCGCAGCCGCGACCCCATGGCGGTGACCTACCACCTGCCCGGCCCCGAACCCTTGCGCCGCTTCGTGCGGGCGGCGCGGCGCGGCGGTGTCGACGTCGAGCTGACCGCGCGCGCCCAGGCTGCGGTGGCCGAGTTCGAGGAACTCATCCGCCACGACGCGGGGGATCGCGGCGCGCTCGACGCCATGATCTCCGCCTGGCTGCCCGAGGCGCGTGAGGAGTTCGAGCTGCGCCGCCGGCAGTCGGCCTACAAGGCGCTCAGTCATCTCAAGGGTGTGTCGGCCGAGGTGAACCTCGGCACGGTCCTGCTGCACCCGTCGGAGGACGGCGACAACCTCGACGTCGTGTGGGTCGTGGGCTTGCTCGGCCTGCGCCGACTCCGCGCGGGCGTCAACGTCAAGCTCACCTCCCGCCGCTCGTCTGGCGAGCAGAGCGAGCGCCAGCCGCTGACCCTCGATGGCCGGCCGGTGGAGGATCTGCAGGGCCTGCGCCTGGATGCCTTCTGCGATGCGCCCCCGGCGCCGGTCGAGGTCCGTCGCGCGGGCGAGACCACCCAGTACCTGCTCGGCGGCGACGACTTCGGGCCGCGCTCGGCCGTCGACCTGATCCTGGCCGAGGTCAACTACTCGGAGATGGCGCGCTTCGTTCCCGCGGGATCGGGTCGCAAGGGCTTCGTCTTCGCCGAGGTGGGTACGCCCTGTCGCTCGCTGCTGTTCGACGTGCTCGTGCACGACGACGTCTACCCGGGCGCCACCCCGTCGCTCGCCGTCTACGACACGGCGTTGGAGGGCGTGGCATCGGTCAACGACCCGGGCCGTGACATCGACCGCATCGAGGTGTCGGAGACCTTCGGCTGGTTGGGCCGGGGCACGGGCGGCCTGCGCACGCCGGACGCGCCGCACTACACCGACCTCGTCGGTCACGTCCTGGAGAGCACGGGCTGGGACGGCGAGCGCTTCCGGGCCTACCGGCATCGCATCGAGTACCCGCTCTACGGCTCGCAGGTGGTCGCCGTGTTCCAGCCGCCCGAGCGCTGATCGCGCCTGCGGGCAGGCGGCGCCGGTCTTGTGGCGGCCCTGAGAATCGCTCATCATCGCGACGACCGCGCTCGCGCCTCGGCGCTGCGTCTGTCGACCGGGCGGCAACGTCGCTCAGGTTCCGTTTCCGCGCCGGGTGTGCCGATCGTTGAAGGCGAAGACGACTCAGGAAGGCCAGTCACTCGGCGTCCCGGGCATCTCGCTGCTGTGGCGCCTGAGACGCACCGTCTCGTTCGTGTGGAAGAGCGGTCCCGTCTGGACGGTTGCCAACGGCGTGTTGATCGTCGCCAACGGGGCCCTGCTGGTCCTGTTCCTCTACGCGATCAAGCTCTTCGGCGACGAGGTCGCGAAGGCGGTCGAGGCCGGCGTCGACGGCACGGTCAGCGACGAGCAGCAGTGGCAGATGCTGCTGATGGTGGGCTTCGCGGCGGGTGTCGCCTTGCTGCAGAGCCTGAGCCAAGCCGCAGGGCGCTGGATCGGCGAGGCCCAGGCTCAGGCCGTGACCGACTACATGTACGGCATCCTGCACGACAAGTCGGTGGCCGTGGACCTGTCGTACTACGAGAACCCCGGCTTCAAGGACAAGCTGCACCGGGCGCAGCGCGAAGCGCCGTTCCGGCCCCGGCGCATCGTCAGCAGCCTGCTCGACGTCAGCAACAACGGTGTGCTGCTGCTGTCGATGGCGGCGCTGCTCGTGTCGTACCACTGGGCCGTGTTGCCCGTGTTGCTGTTGAGCAGTGTCCCGGGGGCGTTGCTGCGCCTGCGTTACTCGAGCCATTACTACTCGTGGGAACGCAAGGCCACGCCGCGCGAGCGACTGTCGCTCTACACGAACATGGTCCTGACCCTGGTCGACTACGCCAAGGAGCTGCGCATCTTCGGCCTGGGACCGATGATGCGCTCCCGCTTCGGCGGACTGCGCGACGAGCTGCGACAGGAGAAGCTGATCGTCACGCGCCGGCGCTCGGTGGCCGAGTTCGTGGGCGAGGGCCTGGCCGTCGTGGGCGTCTTCGGCGTGCTCGCCGCCATGGGTCACAGCGCCCTGGCGGGCACGATCAGCGTGGGCAGCCTGATGATGTACTGGGGTGGCCTGCAGAAGTCGTGGGCCAGCCTGGGCCTGATGCTGCGCGGTGTCTCGCTGCTCTACGAGGACAATCTGTTCATCTCGGACCTGTTCGAGTTCCTCGGGGTCGAACCGCGCGTCGTGAGCCCCCCCACGCCGAAGGCCCTGCCTCCGCCGCGCAGTTCGGGGATCCGCTTCGAGAACGTGCGCTTCCGCTATCCCCACGACGAACGCATCGTGCTCGAGGATGTCAGCTTCGAGCTGGCTGCGGGGGAGCACGTGGCCCTCGTGGGCCACAACGGCTGCGGCAAGACCACGCTGGTCAAGCTCCTGTGTCGGCTCTACGACCCGACCGAAGGCACGATCCACCTGGGCGACGTCGACCTGCGCGAGCTCGACCTGGCGCAGTACCGCGGCAGCGTGGGCGTGCTGATGCAGGACTACTGCCGCTACCAGATGACCATGCGCGAGAACGTGTGGCTGGGCAACATCGCCCTCGACCCGCGCGACCCGCGCGTCGACCGGGCCGTCGAGGAGGCCGCGGCGCCCACGGCCGAGCTCCCCGAGGGCATCGAGAGCATGCTCGGTTCGACCTTCCTCGGCGGACACGAGCTGAGCACCGGGCAGTGGCAGAAGATCGCCCTGGCGCGCATGCTCGTGCGCGACGCGCCGATCCTCGTGCTCGACGAGCCCACCAGCGCCATGGATGCCGAGGCGGAAGAGGAACTGATCCGCAAGCTGCGCACGCAGGCCCAGGGACGCACCACGCTGCTCATCAGCCACCGGTTGGCGGCCATCAAGCAGCTCGACCGCATCATCTACCTGCACCAGGGGCGGGTGGCCGAGTCGGGAACGCACGACGAGTTGATACAGCTCGGCGGCGGCTACGCGCATCTCTACGAGCTGCAGAGCCAACACTACCGTTGAGGGTGCTCCGCGGGAGCGCTGGCCGGCGCGGCGCCGGCGAGCGTGCCGGTGGGGCGCGGGGTCGACGACACGCTCGACCAGTCCACCGAGGTGATCCACGACTCGATCACCTGCATCATCGCCTCCTGGCTCGAACGCAGGGTGAACACGTGGTCACTGTGTTCGAGGAACTCCACGCCGAGTCCCTTGGCGTGGGCCAACGAGGGGAACATGGCCTCGAACTGCGCCCTGTGGTTGAAGCGCGCGCTCGGCGTGAACACGAAGCACAGCCGGCACCCGTGGTCGCTGAGTTGGTGCAGCATCGCGTCCGCCTCGAGCTGCGGCGGGCGCACGTACAGCCCGGCCCGCAGCGCCGGGGCCTGGGGCGGCTCCTGGTCGCGTCGCCCCGCGAACCACGAGCGGATCCAGGCGTAGGCCGGGTGCTGGCCGGTCAGCACGCTCTTCCAGCTGCTCGTGCGCAGCAGCCGGCTCGAGTAGTGGTGCATGTGGAAGGCCCGGGTGCGATAGGCGTAACCGTCGACGAGCACGGCGCCGCACACGCGCGGGTCCGCGAGCGCCACGCGCACGGCCTGGTCGGCGCCCGTGCAGATCCCGTAGAGCACGAAGCGCTGCACGCCGTGGGTGGCGGCCAGGTGGTCCATCGCGTCCTGGGTCTCACGCACCAGGCTCTCCTGGCGCGACATGCGGTCCTGCCGTGGCCCGCTGTCGCCGATGCCCGACAGGTCGAAGCGCAACGAGAGGAAACCGCGTCGGGCCAGTCGCCGGGCCAGATTCACGTAGAGGCGGTGGGGCCCGGCGTGGTGCAGCAGGCCCGAGTTGAGGAACAGCACCGCCGGCGCGTCCGGCACGGGCGTGCTGCCCTCCGGCTCGCTGACGACGCCCACCAGGGAACGCCACTCTCCGAAGCGCACGGCGTGCTCATTCATCGGGGGCGCTCCCGCTGATCCAGTCGACGATCGAGGTGACGATCTCGCGCGGCACGGGCGCCTGCTCGCCGTCGATCTCGCGGCTCCACACCTGCCCGCCGTCGAACCGGCGCTCCTCCACCATGGGCCCGAGTGCGTGCAGCTGCCGCTCGAGGGCGCCGAGCCCGTCGCTGACGCCTTCGTCCAGGAACAGGATGCGCCGTGACGCTGGAAACGTGAGCTGGGTCAGATCGGCCGCGACCAGTCCCTGCTCCAACTGCGCGCTGAACGCATGTCCGAGCAGCTCCGTGTCCGAGACGTGCTGCTTCGCCTCTGGGCGCTGCCGCGACTCGTAGTCGAGCCAGGTCGCGTGCAGCCGGCGCAGACGCTGCACGTAATCGGGTCCCTTGACGATCGGCTCCCACAGCACCAGGAAGGGCACGTCCTCGCGCCGGGCCGCGACCTGCGCCGCCATCGTGGCGCCGAAGCGGAGCCCCACCAGGCCGACCTCGTCGAGCCCGCGCGAGGCCTTCAGTTCGTCGACGGCCGTGTCGATGTCGGCGCACCAGCGCTCGACGTCACCGGCCTCGCCTGCGCCGGCCGAGTCGCCGGTGCCGTGGTAGTCGAAGCGCAGCACGTGGTGCCCGGCCCGCGCCAGCCGTTCGGCCAGGGCGCGCAGCGCGCGGCGAGCGTCGGTGTACTCGTGCAGGATCGGCTGGCACAGCACCACGCCCACGCTCGAAGCGCCTACGGGCTCGGGCATGTGATACACGCCATAGAGCGGCTGGTCTGGGTCACCGAAGAAGAACGGGAACACGTCGAGACCCGGGTGCGGGGAGCGGAAGCAGGGCGGCGGGCATCTGGCGGGCGGGCATCGGTCGCGGGCTCACGGTCGCTCCGGGAGCGGGAAGGTCAGCACCAGGCGGGTGGGGACCGCGGGGTAACGCACCACGACGCGGTACCCGTGGAATTCATCGACCGGTCGCCCCAACGACGCGCAGGCACGTTGCACCGTCTCGGCGTAACGCGGGACGTGGGGCGAGGACACCAGCGGCGGAGCGCCCAGGTCGATCACCTTCTCGACCAGCGGCAGGGTCTGCGACCGGTCGGAGAAGGTCTCGGCGTCGGGCACGGGCATCTTGCTCTCGAGATGGACGTCGGGTGGTTCGTCGAGCGGGATGCTGCGATGCACGAGCAGGTCGAACTGCAGCAGTTCGACGGGTGTGTTGCAGAGCAGCGAGTTCTCCGCGACCTGGTCCCCGTCGTTGCGGTAGACGCTGCCGACGCCGTGGTAGAGCCAGCCGAAGGCACACGAGAACATCCCCGCGTTGCCGACCGGTCCGACCGGGAGGGTGTAGTAGATGCCCTCGCCTTGCCGTGTGGTCTCGAAGTGCGGGACGGAGCCCGCGCTGAGTTCGTCCAGCAGGGGCGTCTCGGCGTCATCGGCGGGCGTCATCGGTACGGGCGCGGTGGGGCGTGCGCCGCCGTAGGTGAAGAGGTGCAGCAGCGGCCAGCCGGTGATGGGGCGCAGCCGGCGGAAGTCCAGGAAACCCGCGATGCTGGCCACGTCCGCCAGTTCGGGACGCTCGGTGCTGGGGGCGATGGCCCGGATCAGGTAACGGGCGCGAGCCTGTACGCCCCAGATGGCACTGGTGCCGCGGAAGGCCTGGCGCCGACTGGCCTGGAGCTGCTTGCCGTCCATCCGGCCGGGTGCGCTGCTGACCAGGATCAGGTCCAGCGTGGGGCGGTCGCCGGCATGGGCCGTGACCATGGCATCGAAGCCCTCGGCGGCGGCCCGCAGCGCCTTGAGGTCCGCCGGCTCGGCCCCGCCCTGCTCGAAGGACTCGATCAGGATCCGCAGCCCGGTCGGGCCCGGGACGTGGGCGATGGCTTCGTAGGGGTCGGTGGCACGCACGAGGCGCAGCATGCGCCAGGCCAGGGTCTTGTCGATGCCGATCTCGCGGGCGACGGACAGGGCCACGGAGGCCGAGCCGCCCAGATTGGCCAGCAGGTCCGTCAGGGCGACCCGCACCGCTGTCGTGGCCCGCTCGAAGTGGGCCGCGAAGTCGGTTGCCGGAGGTGGCGGCGGTCGGTTCCTCAGGGGCATGGCAGCGCTCGATGACGCCCGTGGATCGGGTCGCGAGTTCAGTCTAGTCGAGCTCGATTGCCTCGGTCGAGAAATCTGTGGTAGTTTCTGTACAGAAGTAATGGGCCACGAATACCCCCATTTCGTGCCCTTGAGGCACACTGGCTGTGCGGAGCGCTCTCGACAAGCGCCGATAAGATCCGAAGAATCGGCGCTGTCCAGCCGGGCGGGCTGATGGGTAGGGCCAACGACCCAGGATGCGCCCCATGGACGATCCCCCACGAGCAGTCGTGAAGACCCCCGCGGGACTCCTCCGTCGGCGGTCGGTCTTGTTGGGGCTGGTGCTGATTGCCACCGGCCTGGCGTTCAACCCGTGGGCGCTCGAACGCAGTCTCGCGAGCGACCACCGGATCGAATCGTCCCGTGCCCTGGCAGTGATCGTGGCCTTCCAGGCCTGCTGGATCCTGGCCGGAGCCTGGATCCTCGTGCGCGGGCGCGCGCCGCGTCTCGGGGGCGCCGGCCTGCGCTTCGCCGTGCCGGCCGCGGTGGCCTGCCTTGCCGTCGGCGTGGCGCTTGATCTGCGCGCGTGGGGCGTGGCGCGAGAAGAACAGCGCGGGGCCGTCGAGTGGACCGCGATGATCGCCTCGGAGGACGCGATCCAGGAGATCAGGCCGCTGACGGCGAAGCTCGGCCACGCGGTGATGAACCTGCGCTTCCCGGACTCGCGCGCTCGTTCGTTGTTCCTGGACGAAGTGCGGGTGCGGGACGTGGTCGGTCCGGTGGAATCCGTGTCCGATGCCGCGACCGCGCAACTGGCCGTCACCCACCGGCGCTGGTCGGTGGAGACCGAGGCTCGTGCCGTCCCGCGGGGCGAGTTGTGGTTGTGGAGCGACGCGCTGGCCGAGGTCGACTACTTCGATCACGCGCGCTTCAGCGTGAAGGCCGGTCGGTTCCTCGACGAGGCCCGTGAGCTCTACGAGGCGCGCATGGGCTTCGACGGTCTGGCGCGAACCACGTCCGGTACGTTCGCCTCCGTGCACGCCGAGCAGTTCGTGGCCTGGCGGCGCGGCGCGTCGACTACGGGCGCGGGCGCGAACACCTGGCGCATCGAGAGCTGGCAGCAGACGTCGTTCGAGGTGTCCGAGCGGGATGGACTGCTGTTCGAAGAGGTGCTCGACGAGGTGCTCCCCGACAGGGACGCCGTGGCGCGGGCGCGCAAGTCCAGGGTGCCGGAGATGTGGGCCGAGATCACGGCGCTGGGGGACACGGTGTTCGACCACCCGCGCAGGCTGTTCGAGCTCTTCGGCGGGACCTCGCCGGGCGTGACGGTGGTGGACCTGGATCGCGACGGCTTCGACGACGTCTTCATCGTCGACGGCCTCGACAGCCAATTCCTGCACGGGCGCCCGGACGGGAGCTTCGAGGACATCACCGCGGCCCTGGGCCTGGTCCACGAGGGGGCCACCTCGGCCACCTTCGCCGACTTCGACAACGACGGCGACGCCGACCTGTTCCTCGGTCGCAACTACGAGCGCAGCCTCTACTTCGTCAACGAGGGCGGTCGCCTGGTCGAGCGCTCGGAGCTGATCGAGGGCGAGCTGCCGTTCCTGGTCTCGGCATCCGCGGCGGCGGACTTCGACAACGACGGCCTGCTCGACCTGTACGTGTCCACCTACGGCTTCAGTCCGCTCGGTTACGAACGCCGCTTCCCCGAGCTGCGCTCCGGACAGTACCTGTTGCAGAAGTACCTGTCGGTGGAGGATGCGCGCGAACTCGACCGGCGCATCCACGCTCCCGAGACCAACTGGGTGATCCATGCGCCGGGGCCGCCGAACGTCCTGCTGCGCAACGTCGGCGGCGGTCGCTTCGAGCCGGTGGCGGACCCGGGCGTGCGCGTGTTCAGCAACAGCTTCCACTCGACCTGGGCGGACTACGACGACGACGGTGACGTCGACCTCTACGTGGCCAACGACTTCTCGCCCAACCACCTGTTGCGAAACGAGGGCGACGGTCGCTTCGTGGACGTGGCCGAAGAGACCGGGACGACCGACGTCGGCTTCGGCATGGGCGTGACCTGGGGCGACTACGACGGGGACGCGCGACAGGACCTCTACGTCAGCAACATGTACAGCAAGGCCGGCAAGCGCATCGTCGGTCAGTTCGGTCGGGTGGACGAGCGGCTCAAGCTGATGCACCGCGGCAACTCTCTGTTCCGGGGCGGCGACGGGGTGTTCGAGAAGGTGTCGGGCACGAAGGCTCCGGCGATGTTGGTGGAGAGCGCCGGGTGGTCGTGGGGTGGTCAGTTCGTCGACTTCGACAGCGATGGCTGGCTCGACATCTACGCCCTGAGCGGCATGATCACCGCGCCCAAGGAGTTCGAGATCCCGGTGGACATATGAAGCGATTGGTGGCGTGCGGTCGCACGCAACAACGCGCTGCCGGGACTGAGCCGTGAGACCCTCGAAGGGGGCACGGCGATGCTGGGCCTCGAGGCCCTGGTGGCGGGCGCCTCGTGGAGCGGGTACGAGTCGAACCACCTGTTCCTGAACGAAGGCGGGCAGCGGTTCGAGGAGGTCTCCGGGATCTCGGGTCTGGATCACATCGCCGACGGCAGGGTCTTCGCGCTGCTCGACTTTGATCGCGACGGTTGGCAGGACGTCGCGCTGCTGAACACGAACGAGCCGCGCTTCCTGCTCTTCCGCAACACCATCGCCGCCCGGACGGGCGCGGCCCCGGCCTTCGTGGCGTTGCGCCTGCAGGGCGGCAACCAGGAGGCGCGCCCGTCGGAGCGCTGGAGTCAGCGCGACGGTTACGGCGCGCTGGTCACGGTCGAGGTCGGCGGGCGCAGGCTGGTCCGCGAGCACCGCTGCGGCGAGGGGCTGTCGGCCCAGAACAGCTCGACGCTGATCGTGGGTGTGGGCGAGGTGCCGCAGGGACGGGTCGATGCCGTCGAGGTGCGCTGGCCCTCGGGCGAGCGCCAGCGCATCGAATCGGTGCCGCTCGGATCGTTGCTCACGGTGCACGAGGACCCGAGCCGGTCCCCGACGGGGGAGCCGTTCGTCGTCGGAGCGTACGGAACCGTCGAGTCCTCGGGGGACGTCGCCAACGGGGACGGGGGCCCGTCGGCGGCCTCGTCGCTGTCGTCGTCCGCTCCGCTGTCGGCCGGGCGCCTGGCGCTGGCCGAGGAGCACGCCGCGGGGGAGGCACCCGACGCGACGCCCACGCTGCGCCTGTACACGACGACCGCCACGTGGTGCACGGTGTGTGTCTCCGAGTTGCCCCAGTTCGAACTCTTGCGCTCGCGCTTCGACAGCTCGGAGCTGGCCATGTACGGCGTTCCCTATGACGACGCGGAGGGCGCCGACGAGCTCGCGGCCTACCGCGCCAGGTTCGAACCGGCGTACGAGTTGCTCACGGACCTGGACCTCGACCGCCGCGCCGCCGTGAGGCGCACGCTGGCCGAGGCGCTGCGCGCCGACGCGTTGCCCGCATCGGTCGTCACCGACGGGCAGGGGCGCATCCTGCTCACGACCTGGGGCGTGCCCACCGTCTCGGAGCTGGCGGCCTTGCAGGCGGCTTCGCCGTGACGGGCGCATCCGCTGGGATCGTCGAGTCGTGCACCCTCGCGCCGATGCAGGCGGGCATGCCGTTCAACCTCGGGAAGGCGTGAACATGGGCAGCCCTCAGGCCGGCCCCGCGAGCGACGTGCAGGTCGAGGACGTCTATCCGCTGTCGCCGATGCAGCAGGGGATGATGTTCCACACCCTGGCCGAGCCGGGTTCGGGCGTGTACGTGGAGCAGATCCGGCTCACGCTGGGCGGGCTCGACGTCGCCCTGTTCCAGCGGGCCTGGGAGCGCATGTTCGCGCGCTTCAGCGCGCTGCGCACCTGCATCGTGGGGACGGGCCGGGAGCAGCCGGCGCAGGTGGTGCGGCGCCGGGTCGACCTGCCCTGGGAAGAGCACGACTGCAGCGGGCTCGACACGGCGCAGGAGCAGCGTGCCTGGCTCGACAGCTTCCTGGCGGACGACGCGGCCCGGGGCTTCTCCCTCGACGCGCCCTCGCTGGCGCGCCTGAGCCTGATCCGCACGGGCGCGACGACGCACGAGTTCGTCTGGACGCTGCACCACATCGTGCTCGACGGCTGGAGCGGTTCGCGCGTGCTGTCGGACCTGTTCGCCACCTATCACGCGCTGCGACGCGGCGCCGAACCGCAGCTCCCGTCCGTCCGTCCGTACCGCGACTACATCGTCTGGCTGCGACGCCAGGACCTGGGGCCCGCCGAGGCGTACTGGCGCACGGCCTTCGCGGGTGCGCCCGAGCTGCTGCGCCTGCCCGGTGACCGGGGCACGCCCGGTGCGTCCGGTGCGTCCGCGCCGACCGCGCGCTACGCCCGCCGGGAACGTGCCGTGGGGGCGCCGCTGGCCGAG
>JAJDEQ010000020.1 GCA_029259695.1 Planctomycetota bacterium | reverse complement strand
GGTCGTCCGGGGTCGCGGAGCCGGGCAGCGCGCAGCGCACCCGCTCGCTGCGCTGATCGAAGGTGAGCCGGTACGGGTGGAGCAGCCCGTAGCCGAGCAGGCGGTTGGTCTGGCCCTCGCCGAAGCTGGCTTGGACCTCGGGCAGTTGGTGCCCGGCCAGGTCCACCGGTGTGGCCAGCGTCGCTCCGTACACGGCGAATTCGTTGTAGACCGTGCGCGCGGTGCCGATGCGTTCCGGTTCGCCGCGGAGGCGCAGCGTGTCCTTGTCGGCCCAGGCGAGCGAGAGCGTCGAGCCGGAGCCCGTGTCGATGCCCACGCGGAGTCGCTGTTCGCCGACGCGCAGTTGCACGTCGGGCGCGCCGTTGGGTGTGTCGAAGGGGATCACGTGGGGCTCGTCCGCGCCCAGCGCGCCGCGCGTGAGCACCAGCCGACTGCCGGGGTAGTCCACCGTGAGCAGCAGATCCCGAAACGCGGTGAAGCCCAGCAGGCCGCGCACGGTGCGTCCCTGCGGGTCGCGCAGGTAGTCGTAGTCGTCCACGAGTGTGCGCAGGTTGGTGAACGTCGCCCCGCCGATGCGCAGCTCGGGGATGTTGACGATGTCACGGGTGCGCGTCGTGTGACCGTCGCTGTTGAGGGTCGTGCCCGTCTTGAGCAGGTCGAGTTCAGCGGCCAGATCGTCGTCGATGCAGGCGTCGATGCTGGCGTAGGTATCCACCTGGAAGGCGTAGGGTCCCTTGCCTCCGATCGTGAGCTGCACGTCGAGATGGCGCTTGGAGTTGTCCATCGGGATCACGACGGTCTCGGTCGCGAGTTCGACCTGCAGGGCCGGTTGGGGAGCCGTGGCGGGCGCGATGCAGGCCAAGATCAACGTTCCGGTGGCCAACAGGGGGCGCAGTGTCATGGCGTTCTCCAGGTCGATCTCCACGGTAAGCCATGCCTTCCGGGGCCGCCTGCGAAGAGAGCGTGACATGTCGGCCACTCGGGCGGGTGTGCCCGCTCTCAGCGCCGAAGAACGGGGCATCCACATGCCGGCCGGGCTGTCCTTCGGTCGCCACAGCGGGCTCGCGAGCCCCGCGCCGCTGACGACGGTGTGGTTGTTCGAGGTGCGTCCTCTGCACACGCGTGTCGGTGACATGTCCTCCTGACGACGCGGGTCTGGCAGGTTGACGATCTCGGAGTTCCGGGCCGATACTGCGATCGCTTCGGCCGGAAGGCTCGCTTGGGAAGAGGCGACCGGTCAGGGCCTATCGGTGATCGATGGGAATCGGGAGCGCCGACGCGGCAGGTGGGGAGTCTCGAAGCGGGGTGTACAGATGCTGGGGAAGCAGAAGGCTGCCCTGATGCTCGGCGCGCTGGTTGGCGCTTGCGCGGCCGGGGCCGGTGCACAGGGACAGGACGAACGCTTCGAGGTCACCGTGCTGACGGACGGGGATGCGGGCTCGGTGGCCGGTGTGTGGGCGCCGGGTGGGCGCGTCGTGGTGTTCGGTCGCGAGCGAGCCCTGCGAGACTGGCCTGCATCGGCGTTTCCTCTGCCGGTGCCGCCGCTCGGACCGCGACAGAAGCTGGTGTTCTCGAAGAGCGGCACGGCACTGGGGCGCGCCGACTACACCAACCCGAAGGCGGCGACTCTCGATGTCTTCGGGCGAGGCCGTCTCGGCGTGCCGCTTCCCATTGCGTGGTCGGTGCCGCCGCTTGCGGGTTCACCCAGCTTCAAACTGAGCGATGATGGACGGACTGCGTTGGCCACCTCGCGCGAAGGGCACGCACCCGAGTTCGCCGACGCCAAGACCTACCGTGCGGGCGGCGGGACCACGCCCTACGGGTCGTTCGTGACCGGTGAGATCGATTCGTTCGACATCTCGGGCAACGGAGAGCGCGTCTGCCTCACGGGGCCCGGCGGCACGCGGGTGTACGACGCGACCGGGCGAATGCTCTACGAGGTCCCGGGACCAGGTGTCTCGCATTGTGCTTACGCAGGGCCGTTGCTCGCAGCCATCTCGGCTGGGGGTGTGGCCTTCTTCGCGGAGACCGACGCCAGCGATCCATCCGGCGGCAGAGTCGATCTGATTCACATCGGCGAGGTGCAGACGCAGAGCCTCCCGCGGCATGTCGCGTTCGGCGGACCGGAGGGTGATCTGGCGGCGGTGGTCCTCAGCGCGCGAATCACGCTCCACCGCATCGATCGCCAGGGCCGTCTCGTGACGCAGCTGGCTTCCGTCGAGCCACCCGGTCGTCATCAGTACTGCTGGGCTGATGTGTCGCGTCGGCCCGGACCAATCCACTTCGTGGCCGGTAGCATCGAGATCATCGAAGCCGCGAAACGCGGAACGATCGGGCAGGCCACCGGGCTGCTGGAGTTGTTCGCTGTCCCGCCTGCGGCGATTGGAGCGGGCCGGCCACTTCCCCCCTCGGTGTCGGTCCCGCTCGACTTCCCCAGCTGGAATTGGATGACTCCCTGGGTGCGCTTCCTGGATGACGGAGGTCTCGACGTGCTGGCCGTCTGTCGTGATGCCACCTACATCGTGGAGTGGGGACGATGATCGGCGCCGTGTGTTGGTTTCTGTCGTTCGCCGGTGCGCTCGTCGCGACCGCTTCCGACGAACCCAACTGGCCCTTCGATCCCGCGGACGGTGTCTACGAGCTCTACCAGCGCTACGGCCAGCTACGACCGGATCGACATCACGCCGGCCTCGACATCCTGGCCAAGGGCGAGCGCGTGTATGCCATCGAGGATGGGATCGTGAGAGCGATCCTCACGGGGGAGGAGGAGTACAACGAGATCGTCGTGGGGACTCCCGCGGGACAGGGCTGGCGCTACACCCACATCGAGGAGACGTCGATCCAGGTGGTGCTTGGGGACATTGTGTCGGCAGGGGACTACCTCGGCGATGTGGCCACCTGGACGGACGGCTCATATCCGGATCACCTGCACCTGGAACGCGTAGGGGTGACCCAGTCGGAACCCGACGACCTCCCTTGGGAGGACTTCGAGGCGATCGACAATCCTCTGCTCCTCCTGCATCCGTTGCACGACAAGTCGCCGCCGGTGATCAAGGGCCCCCTGCTGTTCATTGCGCAGGGCGACCTCTACGGCAATGCCCTGTCAGTGATCAAGGCGGGCGTCCCCGTGGACGTGGTCGTGCGGATTCACGACTGCTACGGCAAGAAGAAGAAGTGGAAGCTGGCCCCGCTCGACTTGTTGCTCGAGATCGTCGAGGTGGGACCCGAAGACCCGAGTCAGTTCGGCGAGCCGACAACCTGGCACGTGCGCTTCGAGGGCCCCATCGAGGGCGGAGAGATGCACGAAGTCCTGTTCCAGTACCACGGTGCGGCCCAGTCCTCGTCTCAGGACGGTCAGCGCATCTTCGCCTACATCTTGACCAACACGAACGGTGATTCCGTCTGGGATTGCAACGACTCCCTCCAGGCCTGGACACCCGAGCAATCGGGAACCTATCGCCTGCGCGTCGCCGTTGAGGATGCCGTCAACGAACCGGTCGAGATCATCCGAGAGGTGACCGTTGTCGAATGAACTTGTGGTCGTCGAGGCTGCGCTGCACGAGTGCCGTGCGGCCCGTCGGGCGTGATTCTTGGATCGTTTCATCGAAGGAGGGAAAGGACATGGTCGTACACACCGCCGTTACCGTGAGTGGGGGCCAGGAGGTCACCGGCTCAGTCAGGGTCTATGACAAGCCGACCGGGCCGCTCAGGGGTTTCACTGCGACCGTGATCGCGAGCTGGGACCCGAAGGAGCTCAAGTACAAGGCGTCCGACCCCCCCGCCGCGTTCGACAAGAAGCGGGGCACGGCCTACTGGTACGGAGTCAAGATCCCGAAGGAGAAGCAGGGCAGGACGTTCAAGGTGATGTTCGAGTGCAAGAAGAAAGGGCAACTGATCGGCGCGGCGGTGGACATGAGCCCCAAGCACAAGACGGCCGACTCCAGTCAGAGGAGATGGAGCAAGCTGAAGTGCTCCAAGAAGAAGGTCGTGAAGAAGAGGGCCACCAGGAGAAGGGCGGGGCGCTAGCCGCGCGTTGCTTCGCGGTGTCGAGTCAGTTCCCGGCGGCTGCGCACGCGTTCGTGATTTCCTCGAGGCTCTTACGGGCCGCCTCGGGTCCGGGATACCGCTCGATCTGATCCAGTTGCTGCTGCTCGATCACGGCCTGCGCCAGGGTGCAATCCTGGAACGGGGCCGGCGCGATTGCGAGGAACTCCGCGAAGTTCAACGCATCCCGTCGCCAGGTCGTGTGCAGTGGTTCTGCGAGTTGCGTCAGGGTCACCACGCGGGCGTCGTGGGCGTCCTCTGCCGCTCCGGCCCAGGCGGCGGCGGCGAACGTCCAAACATTGATTGCGAACAGCCAGCGGGGGTCTGACGACAGCGGACGCGCGGGTGCTTCCAGCTCCGCGTCCCATGCGGCGCGTGCGGCGTGCAGATCGATGAGCGCTTCCGGGTAGCGCTTGTAGAACCAGTGAACCTGGGCGCGCAGCGTGAGGGCCTGATAGTGATCGGGATAGAGTTCCAGGACGCAGTCGAGCCCGTCCAGGCCGCGCTCCAGGAACAGCAGATCAGCCTCCAGTGCGGGGAGCATCGCGTGCGTCGTGTCCGCGTAGCGGAGCTCCTCGATGCCCCGGACCGCATCAAGTCGCAGCTCCCGCTGCGATTCGACGTCAACGAACATGCTCAGCTGGCGGACGGCGAGCCATGCCAGTCGAGCCAGGGCCTCGGTGTAGGTGCGTCCCTTGGCCGATACTTGCGCTGCACGCCGGGCATACTCCTGCGCCCGCTCGACGTCCGTCGACCCCATGCTCGGGAGTTCGGACAGGTTGATCCAGGACGAGGCGTCGCCCGGAGCTGCTTCGACAGCCGCGAGCAGGCTCGCCGCCGCTTCCGGGTAGTGCTCGAGTGCCAACTGCACCCGCCCGAGCATGCGGTGGATGCGCAACTTGTGCGCATCCACGTCCGGTTTTGCCAACAGCTCGTGGAGCCTGTCGACCACCTGCTGATTCTCGTCGTCGAGCTCCAGGAGCTGGCAGTCGATGATCGTCGTCAGGTCATCGCCCAGCGTCAGCCGCTGCTTGTAGGCGGTGAGCGCGTCCCGCGCCCTGGCCGGGTCATCGGCCTTGTGCAGCCAGTAGAGCGGGTACCAGGCACCGAACTGGTTCTTCTCGTCGAGCTCGAGGGCGTGCTCGAGCGCGCGGATGCCCTGCTCCCATTGCTTGTCGACAAAGACGAGTTTCAGGCCGTAGGCGTGGTAGTCGAGCCCGGATTCCAGCTTGGATCCGTCGCCTGCGAAACCCTTCAAGGCCGCCAGGGCGAGTTGTCGTCTGAGTTCATCCTCGAGTCCGTAGCGTGCATAGCCGCCGGCGAGCAGCACGTGCCCGACGGGGTTGTCGGCGTCGATCACCTTCATTTCGTCGACCAGCCTGCGAGCCGACTCGAGCTCACCGTCCTCGATCTCACGCTGCACCTGGAGCATGCCGTAGTTCCACTCGGCCTGTCGCCGCTCGTCTTCCTCATGCAGCTTGTCGAGGTAGAACCACAATGCCGTCGTGATTACGACCACGAGGATCGCTGCGACGAGCTTGGCGCGTTGTCGCACGAGGCCGCGCAATCCCTGCCGCCAACGGATGCCGAACCAGCTCACGCCGTGTGCACCATTCGAGGCCACACTCTCGAGCGCTTCGGACAGTTCGCGCCCGGACTGGTAGCGGTCCTCGCGACGCTTCTCCATGGCCTTCATGAGCACGAGGTCCACGCCCGGCAGGGCCTGGATCAGTTCGTCCGGCAGCGGTGGTGGCTCGGCGTAGACGATCAGGTCGCGCATCTCGTCGAAGTCGCCGCTCGCGAAGGGCAGGCGACCGCTCAGCGTCTGGTAGAGCGTGACGCCCAGTGCGTACAGGTCACTGCGGTGATCGACTTCCTTCCAGCGGCCGCGGACCTGCTCCGGCGGCATGTAGGCCAACGAGCCGAACAGATCCTGGCTGCTGGTGATGTTCGACTCGGAGTCGAGGCGCCGCGCCAGCCCGAAGTCGAGCAGCATCGGGTGACCGTCACCGCGCACCAGGATGTTGGCCGGCTTCACATCCCGGTGCAGGATGCTGTGGGCGTGGGCGTAGTCGAGCGCTTCGGCCACGCGTGCGCCCATCTGCACCACCTCGGCCGGGCTGTAGGGATCGCCGTCGTTGAACGAGGCTGTCGAGTCGTCCAGTGCGTCCACGGCTCCGGGCGGACCCGGCTTGCACAGACCGAAGGCCAGTGGCTGGCCGTCCACGTACTCCATCTCGATGAAGTACGTGCTCTCCCAGCGGCGCAACTCGCGTGCCGGGAGGATGTGCGGGTGGGACAGTTCCGAGCCGATCCGGCCTTCGCGCATGAAGCGCTTGATGACCTTCTCGCGCACCAGGGCCTCGCGCTTCGGAAGCTTGAGTACCACGAGTGCGTCGTTGTCCTCCCGCTTGGCGGCATAGATGACGCCGAAGCTCCCTTCGCCGATGCGCCGCACGATCCGATACCCCGGGATCGTGGGGAACTGCTCGTGCTTCATCTGTCTCCCCGGTCCTCCGGCCCTCGGGTGTGCGCTTGCGTGATCTCTCCCGGATCTCCCCGCAGCGTGGCGACGCCCTGAGCCCTGATCATACGTTCATCTTGCGACTTGGTTGGTGTGATCACGCACGGGTCGGTCATCACGTCGGGCGCCGGCCGCCGAACCCGTCGCCTCGGCCGGGTGTGCGGGTGCTGGCCCGATCCCCAACACGCGCGAAGTCCCGCTACAATCGCCCCCGGCAGTGCAGTCGATTCCCATGGGCAGGAGGACTCGGTCATGACGCGCAACGCATCGCAGTCGGCAGTTCGTCTCGGTCTCCCCGGCCTCGGGGCCTTGGCCCTCGTCTGCGCGCTGACGACGCCTGCGTGGGGGCAAACCATGCCCGGCGAAGTCGCGGCGTCGTTCCCGGTGAACGAGATCGCGGGGGGCTTCAGCGGCGATCTCGATTCGATCGACAACTTCGGCATCTCGATCATCCGGCTCGGAGACGTGGACGGCGACGGCATCGACGATCTGGCCGTGGGTGCGCCCGGTGACGACGACGCCGTGAATCAGTTGCCCACCGGCCTGGGTGCGGTGTACGTGCTGTTCCTCAACGCCGATGGCACGGTCAAGGCGCAGCAGAAGATCAGCGACATCGAAGGCGGGTTCACCGGCGTGCTCAGGCCGGTGGACGACTTCGGCTACTCGCTGGCCGCCATCGGCGACTTCGACGGCAACGGCGTGCCCGACATGGCGGTCGGTGCGCCGCAGGACGACTCGGGTGCGATCGGCGGCACGGCGGATCGCGGCGCCGTCTACCTGCTCATGCTGCAGTCCGACGGCACGGTCCTGTCCCACACCAAGATCGCCCATCGCGTCGGCGACGTCTTCCCCTCGCTCGACGACGGGGACGAGTTCGGCACGTCGGTGGCCTTCCTGGGCGACCTGGACGGCGACGGCGTGGGCGACATCGCGGTGGGGGCCATCGGCGACGACGACGTGGAGTTCAACAGCGGCGCCGCCTGGATCTGCTTCCTGCTCGCCGACGGCACGCCCAAGAGCATCGCCAAGATCAGCCAGAGCAGCGGCGGTTTCGGCGGCGCGGTGCCGGACTTCGGCGAGTTCGGCCGGTCGCTGGCCAACCTGGGCGACCTCGACGGTGACGGCAACGTCGAACTGGCCGTCGGGGTGCCGCGCGACACGAACCAGAGCCCGTTCGTGTTCCACTCCGGCGCGATCTGGGTGCTCTACCTGGACGTCGACGGCAGCGTGAAGAGCGAGACCAGGATCAGCCAGAGCGCGGGCGGCTTCACCGGCCTGCTCGGCTCGGATGATCGCTTCGGCACGGCGGCCGCGGCGATCGGCGACCTGGACGGGGACGGCCTCAGCGAACTGGCGGTGGGCGCCCCCTTCGACGAAGACGGCGGGCAGGACCGCGGCGCCGTCTGGGTGCTGTTCCTGGATGCGGCCGCACAGGTCCAGCGCCACGTGAAGATCAGCTCGACGTCGGGCAACTTCGCCGGCCCGCTCGACGACCTCGACCGCTTCGGTGAAGGCCTCGGCGCGGTGGGCGACTACGACGGCGACGGCATCCTCGACCTGGGTGTGGGCTCGTTGTGGGGCGGCGCCGCGGTGCTCGACAACTACGGTGAGTACTGGATGCTGCGTCTCAACGCCTCCGAATGGCGCGACCTCGGTGACTCGCTGGCGGGCACCCACGGCGCACCCTTGATGGCCGGTGCCGGCACGTTGATCGACGGCGACCCGCTGTCACTCACGCTGAGCAACGCGCTCGAGAACACCACGGCGACGCTGGTCGTGGGCTTCTCCCAGCTGAACGCGCCGTTCAAGGGCGGCGTGCTCGTGCCCAACCCCGATCTGCTGGTGGACGGGCTGCCCACCGGGCCGGGCGGCGGCTTCACCCTGAACAGCGCCTGGCCCAGCGGGATCCCGAGCGGCTTCTCGCTGATCGTCCAGCCCTGGATCGTCGACGGCGCCGGGCCCGCCGGCCTGGCCTCGGGCAACGGCCTGATCTTCACCGTGCCGTGAGTCGGCGGCCGCCGCGGCGGCGGCTTGTTACGCTGGGACGGTCGAGCGGTGAGCCGTGCTGCGCGCGCGGGCGCCGGACCCCGTCGTCAGACCGAAGCCGAGGAGGAAGAGCATGTCCAGACTGATCGCTTGTTCGTTGGCGCTGATCGCCTTGCTGGCAGCCGCGGGTTGCTCGGCGTCATCCGGTGACGGTGTGGCGTCGAAGGCCGGTGCGGCGCTGCCCGAGTGCTGCGCCACGTCGGCTGCCCTGGTGGCGAGCCTCGACCCCTGCTGCCGTGACAGCTTCAACGTGCCGGCCGAGGACCGCTCGGGCTGCTGCGTCGAGGGTCTCGCGGAGGACACCACCGACCGCCCGGCGTGCTGCGAGAACACGCTGGCCGTGAAGGCGAGCATGCCGGCCTGCTGCCAGGACAAGATGACGGCGGCGGGTGAGGCCTGCTGCGACATGAGCTGAGGGGAGCCTCGGCGGCGCTCAGCCTGACGGTTGTTCGCCCTCGAACTGGAACACCTCTTCGAGCGTGCGGCTGAAGACCCGCGCGATGCGGAAGGCGAGCGCCAGCGAGGGCACGAAACGGCCGTGCTCGAGGACGACGATCGTCTGGCGCGTGCAGCCGACCCGTTCGGCCAGCTCCTTCTGGGTCATCTCGCCGTGCTCGAAGCGCAGCTTGCGGATGCAGTTGGCGATGTCAGCCTTCGCCATGGTGACGCGCCAGCCAGTAGCCGAGGAGCACGCCTCCCGAGTGGGCGACGATCTGGGCGACGAACACCGACCAGAAGATGAGCGACATGAAGCCGGTGGGGATGCCCGGCTCACCGCGGTAGGACTCGGTCAGCGCGATGGACCAGGCGGCGACGGTGATCAGGCCGGCGGCCGCCTGCACGTGGGGCGCCCTGGCGAGCACCATGCGGTCCCGCTCGTCGAGAGTCGGCCGCCCGCCTCGGGACAGGCCGGTGGGCACCAGCACCACGAGGTGCGTCGCCAGCGTCACCATGATGAAGGCGAGCACGATCAGGCGCAGGTCGCCGTCGTCGAAGTAGGTCACCGGGCCGGCCCGGGCGATGACGAGCACGCACGCCGCGACCATGGCCAGGCCGATGCCGAGGCCCCACCACGCGCGCTTCTGCAACCCGGTCATGGGCAACGACGCGATCTCGCTGCGCTCCTCGGGTGAGGTGGCCGGGAGGCGCCCCTTCACCAGCGAGCGCACGAGCATGATCCCGGCGAGCACGAAGCCCGTGCCGGTCAGGAGCGCGATGGGAGTCCAGAGGTCCGCCGTGTTCATGGGAGTGCTCCGAGGCGTCTCGGTCGGCCGCGACGGCGAGCGGGAAGGCCCGCTCGCGCGACGGCGCGTACGAATGACACGACACGGAGTCGTGTATTTCTTATCGCATGTCTAGCATTTCGTACTCAAAGACAGCCCTGAACAGCCAGGTCGTGCCTGCTCGTGACTGCTGCCGGTGGCCCGGCCGCAGCTGTCTCCAATAAAAAGACCCAGTGGTCATATTGCACTATGCTCACGATCCGGCGCTGAATGGCCCATGGGCCGAGGGGCGAACGTCCGCCCCCATTGGCCGACCGACTGCTCTGCGACGAAGCTGACCCAGAGGTCATCACATACGGACCGGCTCCCACACGACGAGGACCACACCCATGCTCACCCCGCGCCAGGCTGCTCTGCGCTCGTCCCCGTCGGCCCTGCTTGCCGTTGTCATCGGGCTCGCCGTCGGCTCGCCGACCGCTCACGGCGGTGAGATCACGGGCAGCGTTCGTGAGCTCGGCACGCAGGCGCCGATCGCCGGGGCCCTGGTGACACTCCAGGCCACCGACGTGCAGACCATCACGGCGCTCGACGGGAGCTACGTCCTCGACGTGCCCGACGGCACCGGCTATGTCGTCGTCGCCGCTCGCAAGGGGTACTTCAACGCGCCGATCGTCGTGGACTCCCCGTCCAGCGGCGCGGACATGCTGCTCGAGCCGGTGCCTCAGGACGACAACCCGCAGTACGCGTTCGTCGAGCCGGGCTTTTGCGGCGGCTGCCATCCGAACCAGCGCGACGAATGGGAAGGCTCGGCGATGGCCATGGCCGGCCTGAATACCTGGGTGCACGACATCTACAGCGGCACGGGCACACCCGGCGGCATGGGCGGCTTCGTCTACACGCTGGACTCCGTCCACGCCGCCGCCAACTCAGCGTCGGAGTGCGCGGCCTGCCACCAGCCCGAGGAGTGGATCCGCAACGGCTTCGCCGGACCACTGGACGACGAGCTGCTGACGCCGCCGCCCACGAGCCTGCACGGCATCTCGTGCGACGTGTGCCACAAGATCGCCGACATCGATCCGGCGTTGACCAACTACCCGGGCATCCACCCGACGGCGGTCACGTACACGCGGCCGCAGGGTGAGTTCCCCGACCAGGTCATGTACGGCGCCCTGGGCGACGTGAGCTTCAACCTGCCGGAGCTCATGCGGGCTTCCTATCAGCCCCAGCTGCGGGCCGAGGTCTGCGCCGCGTGCCACCAGGACAAGAACGACCCGGATGGCGACGGCCTGTTCGAGGAAGCCAACGGTGTGATCTCCGAGCCGACCTACCTCGAGTGGCTGGCGTCACCCTACAGCGACGAGCAGTCTCCGCTGTATGCCGACTGCGTGGATTGCCACATGCCGCCGTCGGGCGAGGAGCTGGTGTGCAACCTCTTCCCGCAGATCCTGCGCGACCCGGAGACGATCCGCTCGCACCGCATCGAGGGCACGACGCCCCAGTACCTCGAGAATGCCGTGGACCTCGAGCTGCGCGTGCGCGCGACGCGGCGCACCGTGAAGGTCGACGTCCACGTCACCAACTCCCATACCGGTCACCACGTCCCGACCGGCGTCACCATCCGCAACATGATCCTGTTGGTCGAGGCGTGGAGGGAGGGCGACGATCCGCTCGTCAGCCCGCTGTCTCACTTGGGGACGCAGACGGTCCACGAGCTCGGGGGCGTCGGTGACCCGGCAGCGGGCTACTACGCCGGGCTTCCGGGCAAGTACTACTCCAAGGTCAATCACGACGGGGAGGGGAACGGCCCGACGTTCTTCACCGACGCCACCGGGATCGAGTTCGACAACCGCATTCCCGCGGGCGTCAGGGACTCCACTCGTTACACGTTCCTCAGCCCGCAGTCGGGCGGGGCGGTCCAGGTGCGGGCGCGGCTCATCTATCGCCGTTCGTTCCGCTTCCTGGTGGATGCGAAGGGCTGGACCGAGGACGGGCACGGCAACCCGCTCGCCGACATCGCGCCACCGCACTTCGGCCATCTGATGGAGATCGAGCAGAAGACGGTCGAGGTGCCGCCGGCCCCATGGTTCGTGCGCCCGGAGGTCAGCGCCGCATCGAACTCGACGGGGGGACAGCCGGCGACCTCGGTGACTCCCCAGGGGACGTTGCCGCCGGTCCTGTTCCCCTCGGGCGACACACTCGTCCTGGAGCGGGCGCCGGCTCACGCACCCGTCATGTTCGCGGTGCGCGATGCCCTGTCGCACGGTGCCGGCGCCTGGCTCGGAACCCTCGATGGGTACCAGACCGACGGGCGGGGAACGCTGATCGTGCCCGAGCTCCCGGAATCGGGGATTCCGCTGTTCGTGCAGGCGGTCGTGTGGACCGAGACCGGCGAGGTCCTCTCGAACTCGGTGGAGATCCGGCCGCAGGAGTTGCCCACGGGCGCACCCTGATGTCCTGAGCCCGGTCGGCCCGGGCTCGCGTTGCCTGCACTCGAGGAGCGCTCGGTCCCGGCCGTGAGCCCTGACGGAGCCGGGGCGTTCCGGGGTGCTGGTCAGGGCGACCAGAAGCGTAGAGTGCCTGTCCGCAATGGATATCTGGCGCATCCTGTTCGACGTGGTCGTCCTGTTGGGGGCGGGGGCCGTGCTCGGCGGTGTGTTCGAGCGCTTCCGCCAGAGTGCCATCGTGGGCTACCTGCTCGCGGGTGTGCTGCTCGGACCGAACGCGCTCAACGTCGTCGCGGAGAGCGACGAGGTGCTCGCGGTGTCCGAGCTCGGCGTGGCGCTGCTGCTGTTCGTGATCGGCCTCGAGTTCTCGTGGAAGCGGCTGCGCGGGATGGGGCGCGTGGTGCTGGGCGGCGGCGTGTTGCAGATCGTCGTCACCGGCATGGTGGCCTCGGGGGTGGCCTCGGCGGTGGGGTTCGGCGCCAGGGCGTCGGTGGCCGTCGGCGCGATCTGCGCGCTGAGCAGCACCGCGTGTGTGTTGCGCGTGCTCACCGCGCGGGGGGAAGTGGGGACCGTGCGTGGCGAACGCACCCTGGGCATCCTGCTGGTCCAGGACATGGCCGTGCTGCCGCTCGTGCTCGTGGTCAGCGTGCTGGCCGAGGGCGGGAGCGCACAGGAGGTCTCCTGGGGGGTGCTGCGCACCGCCGGCATCGGGTTGGTGCTCGTGGCGGCCCTGTACCTGATCTTCAACCACCTCGTGCCGCGTCTGCTCGAGACGCGACCGGTGCACGGCAACCGCGAGCTGCCGCTGCTGATCGCGGTGGTGTCCGGCCTGGGGTCGGGCGTGGCGTCCCACGCGGTCGGCGTGTCCCCGGCCCTGGGTGCCTTCGTGGCCGGACTGCTCCTCGCCGAGTCGCCCGTCGCGGTCCAGGTACGCGCCGACATCTCCTCGTTGAAGACGCTCCTGCTGACCTTGTTCTTCACGGCCATGGGCATGCTCTCGGACCCGGGCTGGATCGCGGACCATGCCCTGCTGGTGGGCTCGACGGTGTTGCTGGTCGTGGTCGGCAAGGCGGCCATCCTCTGGGCCGGGCTGCGGCTCTTCGGCGCGCGACAACGGGTGGCGGTAGCGACGGCCGTGTGCCTGGGGCAGCTCGGCGAGTTCTCGTTCGTGCTGGCGGCGATTGCTCGCGGCCGGCTGCTGAGCGAGACGACCTTCATGCTGATCGTGTCGGTGACGGTGATCACCATGATCCTCACGCCTTACCTCGTGGGCTTCGCGCCGCTGCTGGCTGCGCGCTTCATCCGGCACGTGCCCCCGAAACGTCGCGACCCGGATGAGCAGCAGCAGGGTGTGCCCGGGATCGTGATCGGGTTCGGCCCCGCCGGGCGCGCGACCAGCGAACGCCTCGCCGAGAGCGGTTGCCACGTGGTCGTCGTGGACGAGAATCCCGGGGCGGCGCAGGATGCCCACAAGCTCGGGTACGGGAGCGTCACCGGTGACGGACGCTACCCCGAAGTGCTCGAACATGCCGGCCTGACCGTGGCCACCGTCGTGGTGGTGACGGTGCCCACTCTGGACACGGCGTTGCAGATCGTGCGCCTGGTGCGCTTGCAGGCACCCGAAGCGCGCGTGCTGGTGCGCGCGCGC
The DNA here is from genome assembly GCA_029259695.1 of Planctomycetota bacterium. Lineage (GTDB taxonomy): Bacteria > Planctomycetota > B15-G4 > B15-G4 > B15-G4 > OFTM49. The sequence goes on along the minus strand of JAJDEQ010000020.1, from coordinate 5,044 downwards.
TTCCACACCTGGTTGGGGCGGCTGCGTGAGGCCGGCGCTCACGTGGTCGTCGACGAGGAGCAGGAAGTGGGCCGGCTGATCGCCGAGGCCTACGAGGAGTTCCTGGCCCCCGCCGAGGGTGCGAGTGCCACGACGGCGTGACGGTGCTCCTAGACCTTGCCCATGCGGCGATCCGTGAGGTCCATCTCGAAGTCCGCGCCGTCGGTGAGCTTCACCGCCTGGTCCCGGTCCTGGGTCAACGTGAGTTGCTCGAGATCCACCTGCCGGTCGAGCCGGTAGACGAGCAGGTTCCCCGCGATGACGGACACGACCTTGGTGCGCAGGTCCGACTTGCCCGCGAGGGTGCCCCTGAGTTGATCGCGGATCCAGCTCCGCCCGGTGACGCGTGCCACCCCGCTCTCGTATGCCTCGACTACGCCGGTGAAGAAGCGCTGATGGTCTTCGGGAAACAGCCGCCGATGACAGACGAGAACCTTGTCCCCTTCCTCGAGGATCATGGAAACCTCCGGTGTTGTCGTGCCGGGGCATGGACGACGGCTCCATCGTCGGCCGCCCACGCCGTCGATGCAACACCCTGTGACAGACGTCGAACTCGCTCCCGGGGCGGGTCCGGATGAGTCTGTGGCACGTCACGCGGCGCGCCGGCCACGGGTTGTCAAGAACGCGTTAACTCGGCTCACCCGCCCCGCGCTGCGGCCCGGCCGGCCGTAGAGTGGGGGCATGCCTGCTTCCCGTCGAGTCGCTGCGCGCCGTGACCGTCCGATCCTGGCGCTGTTGCTGGTGCCGCTGCTCGTCCTGTTGCTGGTGATGCAGGGGCGTTGGCTCGATCAACTCGCGGACGGGCAGCGGGCCGAACTCGTCGCGTTGCTGCAGGACGTTGCTCATCGCACGGCGGATGATCTGCGCGATGTGTCGATACGGCTGGCGGATGCACTTCAGGACCCTGTGGTGGAGCTGGGTCCCCGCGACGGGGCGCTCGTCGCGCGGGTCGAGGACATCGACGAGCCGGGCCCGGGCGGCCGCACGACGGCGGCCGCGGACGGCAGGCGGGAGTTGTTGTCGTTCGTCTTGCCGGCAACGCCGTCGAATGCGACCGCGCGACGGGTCGTGTTCGACCGGAGCGCGGTGTCGAACGCATTGCTCCCCGAACTCGCCGAGCGCTATCGCGAAGAGCACGTGATCTCGTTGGCGCCCGCTGTCGAAGGGACGCCGCCGATCCTGTGCGCGGGTGACGTGCCGGCCGACGTGGCCGGGCCGGCGGAGGCGCGCGCGCCGCTCCAGCTCGGCGGCAACCGATGGACGGGGCTGTTCTCGTCGGATGGTACGAGCTGGGAGTCCGTCGATGGCGGCCCGTTCGTCTCCGAACTCGTCGAGTCGGCCCTGGTCGATGGCGCGCTGGCCCCGTCCGGTCGCGAGCAGGCCGAGGGCGAAGCCGGCGGCGCCGAGGACGGGTTCGCGCTGCGAGCTTTGCCCGCGGGCGGTGAGGCGGGTGCCGACTGGTACGTCGAGGTGCGCTTGCGCCACGGTAGCCTGGCCACGGAGCTCGCCGCCTGGAAGCGCGCCAACCTGCTCGCCGGTGGCGGTGTGCTGTTGCTGCTCGTGGCCGGTCTCGTGCTGTTCTGGGTCGCCGAGCAGCGAGCGCGCCGGCTGGCGGAGAAGGAGCTGGCGTTCGTGGCGGGGGTGTCCCACGAACTGCGCACGCCGCTCACGGTGATTCGCACGGCGGCTTCCAACCTGGAGCGCGGTCTGATCGAGCCGGAACGGGTGCCGGAGTACGGGGAGCTGATCGAGCGCGAGGCGAGTCGCATGGGATCCCTGGTCGAGCGCGTGCTGCGGTTCTCCACCGAGGGTGCGTCGACCGGGGCGAGCATGGCGCCCGTCGACGTGGAGGCGCTGCTCGGTGAGGCCGTGCGCGGCTGTCGTCCGTGGCACGACCGCAAGCAGTTCGAGATCGTGATCGAGGTCGATGCCGACGTGCCCGAGCTGATCGGTGACGAAGCCGCGCTCACATCCGCCGTCCAGAACCTGATCGACAATGCGATCAAGTACGGGCCTGACGGCCAGACGGTGCGCGTCACGGCGGCCGCCGAACGAGGCGGCGCGGCGCAGGAGCTGATCATCGCCGTGGCCGACGAGGGGCCGGGCGTGCCCGGTGCCGAGCGAGCGCGGATCTTCGAACCCTTCGAACGGGGTCGTGCGGTGCGGGGTTCGAGCACACCGGGCAGTGGCCTCGGGCTGGGGGTCGTGGCCGAGATCGCCCGGGCGCACGGCGGCCGGGTCGACCTCACGGGCAACGGGCGCGGGGCGACGTTCAGTCTGCGCCTGCCCTGTGCGGCGCGCCACGACCCGTGACCGACGCACGCATCCTGTTGATCGAGGACGAGCCGGGCGTGGCGCTCACGGTCGGTGATCGACTGCGCGCCGAAGGCTACGGCGTCACGCTGGCGGACAGCGGCGAGCAGGGCCTGACGTTGGCCCTCGAGCCCCCGGGCTTCGACGCCGTGTTGCTCGACGTCATGCTGCCGGGCATCGACGGGTTCGAGGTCTGCCGCGGTCTGCGCCGACGTGGCGTGCGCACGCCGGTGCTGATGCTCACCGCCCGGGGCGAGGTCCACGACCGGGTCCGCGGCCTGCGGCTCGGCGCCGACGACTACCTGGCCAAACCCTTCGACCCCGTCGAGTTGCTCGCTCGCGTCGAGGCCCTGCTGCGGCGCGCGCGCCAGCCGGCACAGGCGGCCGCGCGCGTCAGCTTCGGCGAGATCGAGGTGGACCTGCGTGGGCTGGAGGTGCTGCGGGGTGGCGCGCCCGTCGAACTCTCGGCCATGGAGTTCCAGCTGCTCAGCTACTTCGTCCAGCACGAGGGACTGGTCCTGTCGCGCAGTGAGATCTTGCGCGACGTCTGGGGCCTGCAGCGTGCACCACCCACACGCACCGTCGACGTGCACGTCACCTGGCTGCGCGGCAAGCTCGAGCCGGACCGCAAGGCGCCGCGCTACATCCGCACCGTGCGCGGCGTGGGTTACAAGTTCGTGGGCGACGGCGAGCGCGCGCCGTGAACGACCGGTCGCCGGACAGTCGGCTGAACGGCCGGACGGCCGGACGGCCGGACGAGTGCACGGGACGAGTGCACGGGACGAGCGCGCTGGACGATCGAGCCGGACGATCGAGCCGGACGATCGAGCTGGACGGGCGCTGCGCCGCCGGTGATCATGCCCCCATGCAGACGAATCGGCCCACCCTCGACGACGTGACCTGCGCGGAATCGCGGCGCCCATGAGCCTCGCTCCCCAGGACCGCGACCTGGGCGACCAACCCCTGGGCGCGCTGCTCGACAAGCACGAGCTCACCCGTCGCGACCTGGTCGCCGCGTCCACCGAACAGCTCACCCACAAGCAGGTGGCCCGGGCGGTGAAGGGGCGCTGGCTCACGCCCAACCTGCGCGTGAAGATCCTGCGCGCGCTGGAGACCGCCAGCGGTGAACGCTTCGCCCTCGCCGAGCTGTTCAACTACCGCTAGCAGCCCGAGCCGAGCGTGCTCCGGTGGGGCTGGGCCGTGCGTCGGCGCGGATGACTTACCGCACGGGCTGCCGGGCGGCGCGCGTCCGGGTGCCGCGGGGTCGACCGGCACGCGACGACTAGAGACGCTCGAAGAAACAGGTGGCGGCCCAGCTGTAGGCCTGGAGCTCCAGACCGATCACGCGCTCTCCGTCGCGGCGGACGTCCACCCGGGCCAGGGCCCGGCCCGGCAGGGTGAAGCTGTCGGGGGTCAGGGGCTGCATGGGCAGGTCGCCGTGGCGTGCGTGTTCGAGCAGCAACGCGCCGTCGACCCACGTCACCCGATAGAAGGCGTTCAGTTCGGTGCTGTGATAGGTGCCCACGAGTTCGCGGGCTTCGGCGGCGCTGAGTGGCTCGGTGCGCACGCGGTGCCCGACCACGTCGTGCGGCTCGCTGTTGCGCTGCGAGTCCTCGGTGACGTGGAAGGTGACGCGCCCGTGCGCCGGCTCGAAGCTCAACTCGTAGTTGGGCGGCGGCAGGATGAAGCGCCCCGAGGGCAGCGGGAACACGCGCAGGTTCGGCTCGTCGTCGAAGCCCACCAGCAGTTGCTCGCCTTGCGTGCCCACGCTGAGCACGAAGTCGTCTTCCATCTGGTACGAGCCGGCGTAGCTGGCCAGCACGGCCGGGTCGAGCGTGATGCCGGCTGATGCGGCCGGAGCGGGTTCGTTCTCGGTGATCAGGATCATGCGCGGGCCACCGCCGGTCTCGTCTTCGCCGGGTTCGAGCAGCAGGTTCGCGACCTGGGTCGCGAACTGCCCCGGGTCGGGGCCGTCGAGGCTGTTGCTGACGGCCGCGATGGTCAGGCCGTGCTCGGGGTAGAACTCGAAGATGCTGCGGGCTCCGGGATCGCTGCCCGAGTGTCCCCAGCGTTCGTTGCCCCGCACGCGGGCGTGTCCCAGCCCCCAGGCGTAGTCCAGTTCGGTGCCGTCGCTCAGGAGGCCCCGACGGCGCATGCGCATGACGACGTCCCGGCCCAGCACGCGCCCGGCGCGCAACTCGTCGGCCCAGCGCGCCAGGTCGACGGCGGAGACGAGGAAGCCGCCGGCGCCGTGTCGCGCGCTGGTCGGCTGTTGCACGTCGACCCCGTCCTCGACGGCCAGCGGGATCGCCCGCCCCGGCACGATCTCGTTGCGCGACGAGGCCATGTGCGCGCTGTGCAGATCGAGCGGCGTGAACAGGTGCTCCTCGGCCCACGCGGCGAGGGGCTGACCCGTCGTGCGCCGAACGATCTCGGCCAGCAGGATGTAGCCGCCGTTGGAGTAGCGGTGCAGGCTGCCGGCCTCGAATGACACGTGCGTCTGGCCGAGCAGGACGCGCAGTGCATCTTCGTGATGGGCCGGGTCACCCTTGCGCCTGCGGGGGTGGGCCAGCTGCCGGGTGTCGTCTTGCACGCCGGGGGTGTGGTGCTGCTGGTGGCGCAGGGTGACCGGATCGAAGACCTCGTCGAGCTGGGGCTGGGGACCGCGCAGCTTCGTGTCCACTTCGTGCGC
>JAJDEQ010000190.1 GCA_029259695.1 Planctomycetota bacterium | reverse complement strand
ATCGCCAACACCTCGCTGTACGTGCTCGACGAGCACGCCGGTCCGCTGCCCGTCGGCGTCCCCGGTGAGTTGTGCATCGGTGGTGCGGGACTCGCCCGCGGCTACTGGGACCGACCCGAACTCACCGCCGAGCGCTTCGTGCCCGATCCCTTCGGCGCCACTGGTACCCGCCTGTATCGCACCGGCGACCGGGTGCGCCGCCGCCCCGACGGCACGATCGAGTTCCTCGGACGCCTCGACCACCAGGTCAAGGTGCAGGGCTTCCGCATCGAACTGGGCGAGATCGAGTCGCTGCTCGGCGGCCACCCGACCGTGCGCGAGGTGGTGGTGACCGCGCGCGAGTTCGGCCAGGGCGACACGCGCCTGGTGGCCTACATCGTGCCCACCGCCGACGACGCCCCCACGACCGCCGAACTCCAGACGCTGCTGCGCACGCAACTCCCCGAGTACATGGTGCCGGCCCTGTTCGTGTCACTGCCCGAACTGCCGCGCACACCCAACGGCAAGCTCGCGCGCTCCGCCCTGCCCGCCCCCGACCGCTCCCGCGCGCAAGACCGTCCCGCCAGCGTCGCCCCGCAGACTCCCTTCGAGCAGCAACTCGCCGCCATCTGGCAAGAACTGCTCGAACTCGACGAGGTGTCCGTGCTCGACAACTTCTTCGACCTGGGCGGTCACTCACTGCTCTCGGTGCGCGTGGTCGCACGCCTCGAACGCGAGACAGGCGTGCGCATCAATCCCGGCGAACTGGTGCTGCAGACCCTGGGCCAGGTGGCTGCGGTGTGTGAGCGGGCGACCGGTGGCGCGGGTGGGGAGGACTCGGGTTAGGAAGATGCTGCCTGATCCAACCAAGGGGTCGGTATTCCAGGTTCGAGTCCTGGTCGGGGAACCACCGCGCGGGCGAGAGCGAGGGGGGTGCGCAAGTCGCTGGTGGGGAGGGAGTTGGGGACTTCGCGGTTCGCGCGGCGATGGGGCCGAAGCGGGCGAGTGCGAACTTGGAATACCTAGGACGGGTGGCTCTCTGATCGGCGGCGCCTGGGCTCTCAACGCGGACTGATGGCTCTCGTCCTCTCCGCCGGGGGCCAGCCGGAGTATCGGCGGATCCGGATGGGTTGCGGTGTGGGTCTGTTGGAATCGGGCCCAGCGCCGCGCGAGGACGACCGGCCGGTGTCCCACGGCCCCCGGTTCCTCCGCTACGATCGGGTGCAAGGAAACCGGGTGCCCCTGTGGGCGGCGCCCCTGAGGAGGAAGAGCATGTCCGTTGCCATCCGTGCGTGCGTTGCGTCCATCGCCGTCTGCCTGCTGGCACCGGTGGCCCTGGCCCAGGTCACGATCTACGTGGATGCCGACGCCACTGGCGGTGCCAACAACGGAACGAGTTGGGCGAACGCATTCACGAGCTTGGTTGACGGCTTGGCGGCGGCAGACCTGGAAGATGAGATCCGCATCGCACAGGGTACGTATCGACCTACCGGACCCGGCGGTTCACGCGTCATCAGCTTCATTGTTGCCCCGCAGACAACCCTGAAGGGCGGATACGCCGGATTCGGTGAAGTGGATCCCGATGCGCGCGATGTCGCCCTGTACGAGACGATTCTGAGTGGAGACCTCAATGGTGACGACGCTTCTGGCGGCAACAACTCGGAGAACTCCTACACCGTCGCGATCGTGAACAACGGCGAGCTAGATGGGGTCATCATCGAAGGTGGCAACGCGAACGGATTCAGCAGCAACACCTCAGGCGGTGGGATCATTGCGACAACGAGTTTGAGCCTCGTGGATTGTGTGATTCGTGGCAACGTGGCATCCCAAGCTGGAGGAGGCGTACTGTGCGTGGAGAGCGCCGAGCTGCTCCGTTGCGCGTTCATCGACAATCAAACAACAGACGAGGGGTTTGTGGTCTTTGGCGGCGCTGGGTTGTGGCTTACGAGAGGAACGGTGACCCTTCAAGAGTGCAGGTTCATCGGAAATGCTTCTGGCGGAGACGGTGGAGGTCTGCTCGCGGTGCTGGGCGAGGATGGGCTACTTGACTTGACGGTCGCACGCTGTGCGTTCATCAACAACACTGCACAGGTCGGGGGCGGAGGGGCGTTCATTCAAGGCATCGCGATCCACGAACCGGCTACGGTGCTCATCGAGCAGTCTCAGTTTGTAGGCAACCGTGGACTGAGTACCAACGGGCTCTCGAGCCCCGCCGGGGCAATCGCGATACAGGGTAAGGACCCTACCGCTCTTGAGATCACCAGTTGCGTTGTGACGAGGAACGCCCACCCTCTCGGGGTTGGGGGAGTCCGCTCATCGTTTGCATCGACGGTCATCACGAATACTATCGTTTGGGACAACGATGGTGCCGCTCCGGCGAGCGACAACCTCAACTGCTGTGTTGTCACTGTCGCTTCCTCCTGCATTGGCAACCTGAGCGCCGCCTACTCAGGGAACGGCAACATTGATGTCGACCCCCAACTCACCAACGTCCAGGCCCTGCTCCTCGACCCAAACGGCTGCGACGGCATCCCCGGCACCGCCGACGACTTCGTGGGCCTCGCGCCGAGCTCGCCGTGCATCGACGCGGGCAGCAACGCGCTCGTCCCGGCGGACACGCTCGATCTCGACGGCGACCTGAACACGATCGAGCCGCTCCCGTTCGACATCGCGGGCAACCCGCGCTTCGTGGACGTGCCGGGTGTGCCCGACACGGGCGTCGGCCCCGCGCCGGTCGTGGACATGGGCGCGATCGAGGCGGACTTCGCGGGCAAGACGTGGGTGGACTACGCGCAGGGGCTGGCGGGCACGCACGGCGAGCCGGTGTTGTGCGGCGCCGGCACGCTGCTTCCCCTCGACCCGCTGACCCTGACGCTCACCAACGCCCTCGAGAGCACCACCGCCTGGCTGACCTTCGGCATCGCGACTCTCAACGCGCCCTTCAAGGGCGGCATCCTCGTCCCCGACATCAACCCGCCCGGCTTCGTGCTCCCGTTGCCGACAGGCCCGACCGGCACGATCCCGATCGCCGAGACCTGGCCCGACCTGGGCGTGGGCGGCTTCAGCATCTTCTTCCAGTACTGGATCCAGGATCCGGCGGGGCCGGTTGGGTTCTCGGCCAGCAACGCGATCGAGGGGGTGGTGCCGTGATCGGGCCCGCCGGCTTCAGCGCGAGCAATGCGATCAGCGGGGCCACGCCGTGATCAGAGCCCTCGTGCCCAGCGCGCAGAGCTAGTCTGCGTCTACGAGGAACCCAGTGAGATGGAAGTAGCAATCTGACGTACTTGAACTGTGTTGGTTGAACAACCCAATCGTCGATCCCGGTCGGAATTGTCCGTCCCGAATAACGGATTCGACCTCGCATCGTACGATCAGCGTGCATGCTACCACGCGTTCTCGGTCGCCGACCCGACTCGCGGTGGCGCGATCACCGACGCGATCGACCACTGTTCGCCGTGTGCACGGATCCTCCCCAACGCGCGACTCGCAGTTTCGCCGGCTCAGGCGGCGCGTAGGTACTGGTGGTGCAGTCCGCCAAGTACCGGCACGCCGACGATCTGGTCAGCCGGCTCGGCCTCCCGCTCCCGATGCTCCGGCGCGTCGCCTCCGAGTCCCTGATGCGTCCGCGCCTTGTTGTAGTACTCGACGTACTCGCGAAGGACACGCGTGAGGCGCCGCTCACCGAAGGGGATGATGTAGTCGGTGCACTCCCGACGGATCGACCCGATCACTCGCTCGACGTACGCGTTCTGCCAGGGCGACTTGCGGGCCGTGACGGCCTCCTTGATCCCCATGACCTCGAGCTGACGGCGGAACACGTCGCCGTAGATCGCATCGCGATCACGCACCAGGTACTTGGGTTCCGTTCCGTCACCGGGGAACGCCTCGACGACTTGCCTGGCCGTCCACTCGGCGGTGGGGTGCCGGGTCACCCCGACGTTTTGGATCCGGCGACGATCGTGCGACAGCACCACGAACACGTAGAGCAGCTTGAACGTGATCGTGGGCACCACGAAGAAGTCGCACGCAACGGTCACCGGCATGTGGTTGCGGATGAACGTCGACCACCGCTGGCCCTTTCCCGGATCGCGGTGGCGCACGCGGTACTTGTCGATCGTGGACTCCGCGACCTCGTGGCCCAGCATGGCTAGCTCGTCGTGGATGCGCGGTGCACCCCATGTGACGTTCTCGGTCGAAAGGCGGCGGATGAGGTGGACGAGCTTCCAGCCGATCGAGGGGCGCCCCTGGGTGCGCGGTTTGGACTTGCGCTTCCAGTAGTGCTTGAAGCCCTGGCGATGCCAGCGGACGACGGTGTCGGGCTTCACGATGAAGAGCGCGTCCTTCCAGTCGCGCAACGCCCGGCGCATGACGATCCAGAAGAGGCGGTCGCTGTCCTCGAGCCGAGGGCGTTTCACGCTGCGCTTGAGGACAGCCACCTGGTGACGGAGCGCGGCGTTCTCCAGGGCGAGTCGTTGACGGTCGCGAGTGGCGGCGCGGAGCAGGCCGAGGAGCGCGGTGACGGTGGGCATGGCCGCGAGGGTAGCTGGCGACGTGCGATGACCGAAACGTACTGCGTTCGGCGACGGCGAGCGTCCGACTGGGCGATGAGAGCGCGATCAGCTAGGTTGGCGAATTCGTAGACTGAGTTGGGCGGACGGCCTTTTCGGGACCCACAATCGTAGCGCCTTGCAAGCTGGGCTCTGGCGGGCGCTTACGACGCGGCCGTACGATGGGACAGTACGCCCAACGTGTGCTTGGCGTCGCTTACTAGAACCCGATTCGCCACTCACCCTGACGAAAGCAGAGGACCAAGTCAGCACGCTGCATATCGGATGGGCGCCCGCGCCAAGCCGGCGCGGCAAGACAGAGTTGGCCGCTCTCAATCCGAGCCGTTAGCAGGCTGGGCATCTCGACTCGCCCGTAGCCCTTGAGAACTCGGGCCTGGAAGGCGCGCAGATCCTCGGGAGGATGCTCACTGCCGTCGAGTGCCGCGACAATGATCGATCCATCACCTGGGGTGCCCGAGTTGTAACTGGTTACAAACCCTTCAATTTTATCAAGCGACCCGGGGAAAGCACGAAACATCGACAGGGAGTCGTCGTAGGAGTTCATGAGGCCGCGTGCCAGCACCAGGTACTCTTGACCTCTCACCGAGACGAGGCATCCAAACAGGTCTCGAATTGGCCTCGGAACCCAGGCGTCAGAAAGCTGGGCTAGGCCCGGAACGTGTAAGGCAGTTTGCGAGCGCACCATCTGACCCTGAACGACGAACGTCCTGTCGCAGGAGCGCCTCTCGGGCTGTTCGGCCGTGATGGTGAGCAGGACACGGGTGAGGTCTTCAAACGCAGCGAGCTCGACATCGTCTGCATAGTCGTGGTCCTCAGCCAGAATGGGCCAGGAGGCGTCACCGAGGGTCGTGTTAGGCGGCGTTGGTGCCTCGGGAGAGGCGTCCTGACCACGGATGGGCTTGGCGCTCCCGCTGGCCACTTCGGTTGTGCGCGACGGCTCGTCAGGCCAAGCCATCATGATTGCCGCGGCTAGCGCACCAACGACCAATGCGACGACTGTTAGTTGTTGACGATGCACTCGTTTTCCGTTTGCTGGCTGCCCGTCAATTCAGGGCGGAGCGAAAGATAAGTGCCAAGATCTTCTCCCTGATACATCAGCGGCTTGTCGAGGCTGGCCGCAGACAAAGATGGTATCACCGGGTTGCCGTCGAGTTGCGAGGCCCAGAAGAACGGTTCTACGTCGGCGTCAAGATGTACAAATGGATTACCGAACACTAGGTCGGGGGAAGCGTAGTCCGCGGTCCCCGCACCCACACCTGATGTGATCAGCGATCCGCTGGAGTTGTACATCGCTTGATGGCCATGTGCGGCGAAGATCAAACTCCAGATTACTGGTTCCGACCGCATCTCCCTTGCTGCGCCCGGGTGGTAGTTGGGCGCCGGAGAGCCGGGTGATTTCCACTTTTCGTCACACCCATCAGATGGCTCGGGATCACCGGTCGCGCCGTCTAGGTGGCTATAGACGCTGACGAAGCCTGCTTGGAGCGTCGTCAGCCAATTGCTGGTACCGGAGTTGCCGTACTGGGACGACGTCGTCCACGATGTGAAATCCGATTGCTTGCCGGACGAGTGGACTACGAGCCACAGGCGGTCCGTGGAATCCTCGCACTCCTTATGGCGGGCTAGGATCTTGAAGCGGTTGATGGTGTTTGTCCCGGGCGCGCCGAAGAGACCGCCGAGCGGTATCGTGCTGCCCTCGGGCGTCGTGTCGATGCCGAGCACGTTCGTCTCTTCGATGATAAACTCGACGTTCTCGACGTCTGACTCAGGGGTCAGGAGGTTGGCGAGGTCATAGTCCGATGACGAATAGAGGACCGGGAGGCACTTGCTGACGTTGTCCTGATTGGCCGTCGACACGTTGCGCAGGTTTACCTTGTTCGGGTCCCATTCCACCAGCACCGTCGTGACACCCACCCCATGCGTGTCAGTCGGCCCGTCGTCGCAAGTGAGTACTGCCTCGATTTTGTTGCCCGACGAGGCCAGCTCACCCGCTGCTGCTGGGGTCTGGAACATGTAGTCGATGCTGACGGTTTGCCCATCAGATACGGAGACCGCATCCAGGACAAAGGAGTTCCCCCCATCTTCGACGACCCATTGCAGTGTGCCATTGCCTGTCACCTCTGCTTCGTAGGAGGTCGGAACGCCGCATGCGAACTCATCGCCTGTCACCTCCACGTTGCAGTTCTCGCAGTCCTCCGTGATCGAGTACGGCGGGCAGTTGCAGCCCCAGCCGGCGGTGGCGATGCCGACGCCCGGGTCCGAGACGATGTGGGAGCCGTCCTTGGAGACTCGGCCGCTGCCGATGATCTCGAAGTTGTCGGTGTCGTGGTTGAAGCTGAGGAAGTACGAGATCGCGCCGGGCGGCAGCCCGCTCATGTTGGGGTACCGGATCTCCACGGGCGGGTCGAAGGTGGCGCCGGCCGGCTGCAGGGTCCAGGCGAACGGCGGCGCCGCCCCGTCGGGCATCGGCATCGGCACCTTGTCGTGGTGCACCTGGTTCAGCGAGATCGCCTGCGGGTCCGCCACGCTCGGCATGGTGCCGTCGGCTCGGGTCATGGACCCTGCCTTGACGATCATCTCCAGGCCGGCCACGCCTTCCACAGTGAGCACGACGTCCTCCTTGCCGTCATAGATGCGGGTGTTCGCCGCATCGAGAGGCGGGAGGAGCACCGGGCCGGGGAGGGCGTTCTCAGCGTTCTCAACGAGCACGACATCAAAGGAGAGGGAGGGGAAGCTCCCGGGCGGCACGCTCATCCCCGCGGCGCCGCCCACATGGGTGGCCTGAGAGCCGTCCACGTGAAGCAAAGCCGGCCCGATCAGCGTGTCCTCGAAACGGAAGCGCCCGTCCGCGCCGCTTGGCTGGGAGTCAACAACGGCCCCACCGATTTCGAGCGAGCACAGTGCGCCCTCGATGGGTTGGTTGCCGTTGTCGAGCACGACGCCCGAGAACGCGGTGGCCTGCTCGTCCTGCTCGAGACCCACGAGCACGAAGGTCGCGGGGACACCGAGGTTCCCCTCGAAGTCGGCTTCGACGCGGTTCGTTCCCGGCGTCGCCCCCAGGACGAAACCGACTTCGGCGTGCCCCGTGGGTCCCGTCATCACGGTGACCGCGGTCGGCCCTTGGAACATGCCTCCACCCTGCACGACGGTGAAGGTCACCGGGATGCCCTCCACCCCGTTGCACGAGTCGCTCACCCAGACCCGCAGCGGCGCCAGGGCAACACTGCCCGCCGCCGTGACCTGGTTGTTCCCCGAACCCACGTTGATCTGTGCGGCGGGCCCGGGGAGCGCGCTGGCGCAGAAGAAGACGGTCCCGGCGATGTCCTGCGAAACGACACCCACCCGGTTGTTGCCGCACCCGGCGTCGCTGCCCAGCCTCCAGTCGACACTGGCGATTCCGTTGTTGTCGGTCGTCACCTGCATCAAGGGGGTTTCGGGAGAGGATGCATGACTCAGCAGACCGTCGCTGCGCGTCACCTCGAACGTGACGGTCTTGCCGGCGAACGGGGACCCGTCACCCCGGAACACCTTGACCATCAACGGCGACGGCAGCACCTCCCCGATCACACCCACCTGATCGTTGCCGCCGATCGGCTCCATGAAAGGAGCACCCTCGGGGATCGAGGTGGCAGCGACGGCGATCTCCGTCGACCGGACGTTGCCGACCGCATCCACCGCGTAGGCCGTGATCAAGGTCTCACCCGACGCGTCCAGCGGCACGCCTTGTGCGAGGAACGTCCCGTTCGTCCCGATGCCGATGTCGACATCCGCATCGATTCCGTTCACCTTGACCTCAAGTCCCATGAAACCGCTCAAGAGGTCGCTCACGCGTCCAGCGACGTCTGTCTTCGTCGACGTGAGCTCCGCTCCGTCTGGCGGGAAATCGATGAATAGTTTCGGCGCCTGACCGTCCTGCACGATCTCGACCGACACGACGGAACTCGCAGAGCCGTCCGAGAAGAGTTCGGTTACGTAGAGCGTGTTGACCTGGTTGAGATGAAGAGGGACTTCCGCCGCGAAGTCACCGTTTGTCGCGAAGACCTCGACCGTGGCGAGCCCGCCCTGTACGCGGACCATGCTGTCGGGCACCGACACGACGCCGTACACGATGCCGGTGTCCTTCGAGGTCGGGCTGATCACGAGATCCGAGTCCACCTTCGGTCCCGATGGTGTGGGCTGCTGTCCCTCAAGCACGTCGCCGAGCGCGATCGGTTTGACCTGGCCCCGCCCGGTGGATTTGGAGCCTACATGCACTGTCTGGGCAGTGGCGAACGAGGACAGGGTCGCCAGTGCGAGCACGGCGACCACCAGCCAGCCCGGCCGCACGGAAAACGCTGCGTGCGCGACGGCGGCATCGGCCCGCCGGAGCCTGCGGAGAGATGTTCTGTCGAAGGTCATGGTCGGTTCCATGTTGCGGCGCGTAATACGAGACCGCTCGCTGTAGGTGCTGTGATGACTCACGAACCGAGTGCCAGTGCTCATTGGAAGAGCAGGAAGGTCGTGAGGTTCTCGACGACCTCGACCGTTGTGTTCGGCCCGAGGTTGCAGGCGATGAACTCCCAGTCGGTGTCCATGACGACCGTGACTCGTCCCCCTTGCGACACGAGGTCACTCGAGTCGAGTGCCGCCGCGACGATCTGACCGCCCACGCCGGTCGCCACGATGTTCTCGGTTGAGAAAGGCCCGGACATGCCGCCCGAAGCGCAGAGAGGCAGCTCCTCGAGCAGGTTGGGTTGCTGCGTGATCCCGCTCACAGCCGTGGCATTGGCGGAGTAGGGGGGACTGATGTCGCCCAGACCGCCCACCTGGTATGGCTGGCCGGTGAGCGCGACCAGGACGTTCTCCACCGACTGGTTGGCTGCTTCACAGCAGGGCCGTTCGCCACTGAGATTGAGTCCTCGCCCCTGCTCGACGAACGCGATGAGCGCCTGCTCGTCCTCGATGCTGAGCGGACCGACCGTCTGAGCCGACCAGATCATCGCGTACGGCGAGAGATCAGCCGGCAAGGAGACGCTGTAGGTGGCGTCGTATCCGAGGTCCACGAGGAAGTCGGCGATCCCCTCGCCTTGCGACTGACCGTCGATGCGGATACCGAAGACGAGAATGGACTGCGCCACCTCGAGTGTGACGATGCCGACGTCGGTCAGCAGTCCCGGCATGGGTTCGACGGGAGTGGAGGTCCCTCCGAGACCGACCGAACTCGCCGAGACCTGGATCGAACCGAGTGTCGTCGCGACGTCCGCGATCGAGAACGAACCGTTCCCCGTCGTCTCAGACCCGAGTCCTTGCCCGACGACGACGACCTGCGCCCCCGGCACAGGTGTCCCATCCTCGAGGAGAACGAAACCGACGACATCGGTGAGCGGGTCGCCCGGTGCGACGATGACCTGGTCGACCGAGGTCGCCCCTTCGTTCAAGGCGGTCAGGAACGCCGTGCCGGCACCCTGTGCTGTCACCGTGCCATCCTGGTCGATCGTGGCCACGGCGGGATTGCTCGTGCGATAGGTCGTGCCCGCTTCCCGGAGCGAGACGTCGATCTCGCTTCCGTCGATGAGCGTGCCCGTCACTCGCAAAGACGTCGTGACCCCGAGTTCCGTCAGCACCGGCTCGTCGATCGCTGCCATGATCGTCTGTGGGAACGGTGGGGCCGTGTCAGTGATCGTCATCTGGCCGACGTTGAACGCCTGACCGGCAGCGAACTGGAACGGCTCGCTGTAGGCATAACGAGTCGTTTCCCCGGCCGTGCTGATGCCGATCACACGCAGGACGTCGTCACTCACGAAATCCGGGGGAGTCCCGGGGCCGCCGCTCCCGAACTGATCCGGGGCCGAGACGTTCGGGATGCGGAAGCTCCCGTCCGGCCCGACTTGAACAGTCTGGCCGTTCACCATCACCGTCCATGTCTCGTCCATCTTCGGGAACGCTTGGCCGCCTGCTGGCGCCACCCAGCAGCCGACGGCGATGCCGCAAAGAACGACGCTCTTCCACACATCTGCTGCACGCACTGTGTCTTCCTCCCGGAGCGCTCGGACGACCGGGCGAGATGGGCAGGAGTGGCACTCCCCCTCGAGGCCCCCTTCTCGCTCCTCGTCCTCCCTAGCGGTCCCTTCTCCAAGACCGCTAGCTATAGCTAGGGCGACGCTACTCGACCCTGCCGATGTTGCCAAGCCCTTCCGTTTGGGACGCCCGCCCTATCCAGCGTGTACTGCGTTTGACGACAGGCCACCAATCGCTGCTCGGCCAGCGAATTCTCCGGCACCTCCCCCTCCCCAACTCGCAGCGGCCGCACGGATGCCACCGCGTGCCAGGTGCTCGCCGGCACCAGCCCCTCCTCCGCCGCCCACCGGAACGCCGCCTTGATGCGCCGCACGCAGGCATTGACGGTACCCCGGGTGGGCACCTTGCCCCGACGCGTGGGCGTGCGGCAGATCGTGTCCCGCAAGTCGACAAGGGCGCTGCTTCCGAACTGCGTAGCCGGCATGCCCCCACAGCGCGCCCGTAGCGGCCTCAGCGCCATTCGCAGAGATCGCAGCTCGCTCGGGCTGTGGGCTCGTTCGGCGTGCGCCCAGTAGGCATCAGCGAGCTGGTCGACCGTGAGCGTGCTCGTAGCGCCCTTCGGCATCCGTCGCCCGTTGGCCAACCAGACGGCAAGCAGCCGGTCGTACTCGGCGAGGGCCTCGGGCGAACCGTGGGGGCCGCAGTCGTAGTCACGGCCGTCGAGGTGGACGACAGCGCGACCAGTGGCGTCGTCACGACGTAGCGCGGGGATGTCCGAGGGCGAGGTCGCCATGCGTGCCGGGTCTCCGTGGGCACGGCAGGAGCTACCTCAGGCGGGGCGGGGATGGAGGAGGGGAGAGCGGGGGTGCTCGGGTGCGCGGCACGCACGGTGACATGTTGGGCTGTTGGAGGGGCGGGGGGCGTCGATGTCGCCGATTACATGACAGGTTGGCAAGAGGCGCGCGTTCGCCGCCTGACGGCGTGATGCCGAAGGTCGGCGGCGGTCGCCATGCGTGCCGGCTCTCCTTGCGCCGCGCATGGGCTACCTCAGGTGGGGTCGGAATGGAGGAGGGGGGAGCGGGGGTGTGCTCGGTGGCACTACAGGCGCGGTGATCGCCCGGAATAGCCCTGGCGTGACGCACCCTCCGTGGGCTGTACGTTCGTTCGCGCGCAGCCCACGCGCTGCTTCACAATCCAGGAAAGGCGGTCGCTGCGCTCCTTCACGCTGCGCTTCGGCGGGCATCTGGTCAGGGCGAGCGGGGTGGGCTACGGTGCAGGAATCGCAGCCTGACGGGGCGGCTGACGGAGGCACAGGCGGCTGACGTTCTCGGGACCCACAAGCCACGCCGGTCTGGTCAGCGCGAGTAGTGAGCGCTACCGTGGCGCAGGTGTATCTTGGACGGGGTGCACGGCGGTAAGCGAGCGTGTCTTCGGATGCATGAGGAGGAAGCCGACATGAAGGGCATGTGCGCCGCTCTGATATTCTCCGTGCTCACCATGCCAGCTTGCGCCGGGGCTGGATCCAAGCCGGTGGCAGGCTCGCCGAGGTCGGAGGTGAACCCCGCAAGCTACACCGTGTACGTCTACTATCATGGTGCCAGCGGATCGCGGACCAGTCGGCAAGAGGCGAATGCTCGCAAGCTCAAGGAGCTTGGGTTCCAGGTCATCGGTCCCGCGAAGCATCCGAATCGCAAGTCCATTCTTGAGTCGATGTGGTTCGGAGATGACAACTACGCAGATCTGGACCGGGCTCGCATCAATCGACTTTACTTCCCGGTCGACGGCGATGCGGTGGCTGCCATGATTCGCGAGGTGTATTCGGATGCCCAATCGGTCCGACGCGGCATCGATAGCCAGCAAGTTGTCACCGCGAAGAGTCCCCTGAGTCACCAGATTGATGTCCTCGTCTGGAACTAGCCGCTCGCGACGTTGGCGTCAATTGCTGCGGATCGCCAGCACGATCGCCGGGGTAATGATCGCCAGCCTTGTGTCGTCCTACCTGTGGACTCGTGGAGTCGCTGACGAGGTGCGGCTGCTCACGGGCATGCAGCGCGATGCAATGGACCGAATCGCAGTCGAGCTCGGCGCTGACAGAGATCGACTCGCCGAGCTCACACGGAAGTACGAAGATGACCGCGCCGATTGGAATGCACTGCGCAGCAGCGTCGACGCCAGGGCCGCGAGCTTCGGGAGCGTGATCGAGCGAGTTGCAGTGCTCGAATCCGGGATTGATGTCATTCGTGCACAGGTGAGCGAAGCAACGTTGCGGGCTCGATCGGAAGCGGACGCTGCCACCCAAGCAGTCGCTAGGATCGAGAGCGAGCGCGTGGCGCTACAGGATCTTCTGGAAGAGGCGAAGGGTGCGGGTGGGGCGCTGCAACTCGGCGCTGCGGAGATCCATGCTTCACTGAATGCGCTCGACGAAGAGCTGAGGGCGCAGAGAACGAGGATCAGCGCTTTGGAGGGGACCTACTCGGAGTTGCTGATCGCAGCAGATTCCGAAGCAGTTCGGGCTCGATATGCCTGCTTCTTGACACCAGGTCGTTCGGTGTTGGATTTCAACGACGCGATACTGGTGGCGTTGCGCGATGGGAGGGAAGTCAGTGTGCCTCCGTGGAGGCCCTACAGCGAGACGGGCAAGCCAGCATCGTTCAGCGAGTTGCAGCGCGCCGGAGTGTTGGATGACTTGGAGATGTTCTTGGTAGTTGCGGGCGGTCGCAACTCGGACCAGTTCGGATGGAACGATCGCCCGAAGCTTGTCGTCGCGGGGGTCACCGAAGGCGATCTTGACCGACTCTATCGCGACTTCATCGCACTTGCTCCCCATTGGAAGGGGACGTACCTGTCGCCCTAACGAACTCATGGTCGCGCGTCGCATTTCGAGTCCCGATCGTGACCCAAGAGCACGCAAGGTGCGAACCGCTCTACGTGCTCGAACTCGGGCTCTCTCGGCCGTTCAGCAATCCCATTGCGATTTCGCTTTCGGGGGGGCTTCGGGGAACCAACGCGGGGGGGGAGAGCGAGGGGGTGGCGCAAGTCGCCGATGGGGAGGGGGTTGGGGAGTTCGCGGTTCGCGCGGCGAAGGGGACCGATGCGGCCAAGCGCGAACCTGGAATACCTGGGCGTGTGGCTCTCTGATCGGGGGCATGAGCGTGTCTAGGGGGGCGTGATCGCTCTCTGGCTCTCAGGTCTTCGCCGTGACCTAGTCGTGGTCAGCCATGTGCGGCCAAGCTAGCAAGCCCACACGCGAAGGCGCTCTCGGACGCTACGATCGCACAGGAGAGCGCCGACGACATCCGCTCGTTTCTTAGTGAGATTGAAAGCGCTCCTCAGCGACTAATAGCCCTTGGGGACAGACGATCATGAAACACCCGTTGCAAGTCGATGCAAAGGACCTAGACGAGTGGAGTGATCGACTACCCGCTCGGAGTGAGCTGCCGAGGATCATCTACCGTCTGATCCACGAGACCGTTGGGCACGTTGACTCACTCTCTTTCCCCTGTGCTGAGGACACCCAGCTCTCGGGTTGGGATGGTCGCGTTGATGTCCCCCTTGGTAACCAGTACGTCCCGGCTGGGATCTCCCGTTGGGAGGTGAAAGTCTCGCGGGGAACCACGGCCGAGGCGAACAAGGACTACGACAAGAGGACTACATGTCCGGCGGATGTGGACCCAGCGACGAGCGCCTTTGTCTTCGCCACTCTGCGGCGCTGGCCCGGCAAAGAGGACTGGCTCAAGAAGAAGAGGGCTGAGGGCAAGTGGAAGCGCGTGGAGGCCTATGACGCTGGGGACCTTGCAGCGTGGCTCAATCTTGCACCCTCGACTCTGACGTGGCTCTCTGTTGCCGTCGGGAAGCAACCTCGTGGTGCACGCGATCTTGAACAGGAATGGCTCAACTGGTCTGAAGTAACGGCGCCCCCGATCTCGATCGATCTCGTGCTTGCGGGGCGTCAAGAGACTTCAACTACCATTCAGGCATGGCTCGCCGGAAGCGGGGGCCAGCTCTCGGTGCAGGCCAGCTCGCACGAGGATGCCTTTGCGATCTTCGCTGCGAGTACCCTTCGCCTCCCAGCCGAGCAATGTGAGCAAGTACTCGCCCGCACGGTTGTCGTCCATGACCGCGATACATGGGATCAAGTCGTTGGAGTCCTGAATCCGCTAATCCTAGTTTCTCGCCTAGGTGATCCCGGCGCCGTGGCCCAGGCGCGCCGAAATGGTCATCGGGTGTTCGTTCCGCTTGGAGCTACCGACATCGCCGCAGCCGACACGCTGCGCGCCCCCCGGTTGTCCCGGCTGAAGGCATCCGATGCTCTCCGGAAGATGGGCCTTGATAGCAATCGAGCATGGCGAATGTCTGGTCTCGCCCGACGTGGGTTGAAACCGTTCCAGCGCCTGTTGGCGGTCAACTCAGGGGATCGTAAGCCCGCGTGGGCTGAAGGCGAGGCTGCCCTCGCCCTTTGCTCTCTCGTCCTGGCGGGGGCGTGGCAGGATGACAACGAAGATGATCGCGTCGCGGTTAGTTTGCTCTCCGGCATGGAGTACCCGGAAGCGACGAGGGTCCTCCGCAAGTGGTCGAATGATCCGGATCCTCCCGTGCGCTTGGTCGCGGGAACCTGGGTAACGACCTCTATCGAAGACGCGAATTCGTTGCTTGCTCCTCTTGCGTCCACCCACGTCATGTCGTCGTTCGAAGAGGTCGCCGCTGACGTGCTAGGAACACCAGAACGTCGATACGAACTTCCGAAAGGAGAGCGATACCTCGCCGAGGTGATGGGGCATGGGCCGATCTATTCTCCAAGTTTGAGGAAGGGGCTAGCGGACACGCTGGCACTCTTGGGAAGTCGTTGGGATGATGAGAGCGGCTCCGGAGGGTGGGTGGATTCTGCCCGAAGGGTCGTGCGCAGGCTGCTTACGCGAGCGAACAAGAACTGGCTCGGATGGGCTTCTCTCTCAGGCTACCTACCGCTCTTGGCCGAGGCTGCGCCTGATGAGTTTCTGAGCGCAGCCGAGTCGGGCTTGGACACTAGCGAGCAGAACCCCACACTCCTTCGACTCTTGGAAGAAGAGGAGGATTCTCCTCTCTTCGCATCATCTCCGCACACCGGACTCTTGTGGGCCCTTGAGACGCTGGCCTGGAGTCCCCAGCACCTGAGTCGTGCGACGCTGCTGCTCGGCGGTCTCGCGCGTCGAGACCCGGGCGGGAGGCTCGCTAACCGCCCGAGCGCAAGCCTACGTGGGATCTTCCTTCCATGGCACCCGTGTACGGTCGCGACAGCGGATCAACGGTTGGCCGCGCTCGACCTGTTGCGCGCCCGAGAGCCCGAGGTGTCTTGGAAACTCCTCGTGTCCATGTTGCCGGAGTATCGCTCCGTCGGCGAGAGCAACGCTAAGCCAGTATGGCGAGACTGGGCGGCCGACGGTGAGAGGGGCATCTCGAGGGCCGAGTACATCCAAGCAAGCTCCGAAGTGGTAGACCGGATGCTCGCAGACGCCGGAGACGTGGGTAGTCGATGGGCTGATCTCGCAAGCAAGGTCGACGCCCTCCCGCCGGATCTTCACGAGCTAGTTGTTGGCAAGTTGAACGGTCTCGACCTCGACAGCCTGAGTGAAGTCTGTCGGGCTGAAATCTGGCACGCGCTCCGCAGGCAGGTCTCGCGGCATCGCAGCTTCCCCGACGCAGATTGGACACTTCCGCCTGACTGCGTAGACAAACTCGCCGAGGTTCTCGACCGATTCGAACCCGATGACCCATTTGAGCGACACGGTTGGCTGTTCGACCACCGCCCGGATCTTCCAGAGGGGCTCAGGAGAGACCATAGGGCTCATGATGCCGCTATTGAGGAGGCCCGCGGGGAAGCTGTCAGGAGCCTCTTTGTCCATTCTGGCATCCGCGGGATCGCTGAGTTTTCGGAGTTTGTTCCTCAGTCTCGATTCGTCGGCCTCGCCCTCGGACAAAGTGACCTTCTAGATACAGATGAGGAAGAGGAGGAAGTCCTAGGTCGCTATCTTGCGTGCGACAGCAACGCTCAGGCGGTGTTTGCCGCGGAGTTTGGCCGGGCACGAACACGGCTGAAGGGGCCGGATTGGGTGAGGAGCAAGCTCGCGTCAGATGCTGGCAAGAGTTGGTGCCCGCAGAAGCGCGCAGCGCTCTTGGTGTCGCTGCCCTACGAGAGGAAGACGTTTGATTTTGTTGACAATCTCGGCTCAGAAGACGATGCGGCGTACTGGGCACTCGCGAGCCCTTGGCGCATCGAAGATTCTGACGATAAGGAGCGTGCAGTGCGCAAGCTCGTTGCCGCCGGACGGCCAGGTATGGCGTGCCATACGTTAGGGCCATCGAGTCGAACTGACGGAGCCGGAGTACCGCCTGACTTGATCGCGGATGCGCTTGAAGGGCTTCTCTCGGGACCAGCCGACGCAGTGCCGGATAGTTACGACATCGAGGAGCTACTCAAGGTGCTCGTCGAAGCGAAGGGCTTCGACCGCAGCCGGATTGCACGTCTTGAGTGGGCACTGCTTCCCTTGGGTGAACGCACGCCTCCGACGGTGCTCCATCAGAGTCTCGTCGTCGATCCGCTCTTTTTTGCGGCGGTCGTGTCTTGGATGGTCGGCGAGAAGGAGAAGGCTCCCGGTGATGCCCGGCGAGATGAGATTCGCTCGCGCGCCTACCGACTCCTCCATTCTTGGAGGCAGATTCCAGGAACTCAGCCGGATGGGAGCATCGACGTGGCTGACTTGAAGCAGTGGGTGGCTGAAGCGCGGCGAGAATTGAGAGCGAGTGGTCTTCTGAACATCGGGGACCAGATGATCGGGCAGGCTCTTAGTGGGTCGCCCATCGGCAGCGAAGGAGCGTGGCCACATGAGGCTGTTCGAGAAGTGATCGAGGAAGTCCAAAGCGATGACGTTGAGTCTGGGATCAATATAGGCAAGTGCGACAGTCGCGGCGCCGTCCGTAGGTCGGCCGAGGGAGGGGGTGACGATGAGCGCTCACTGGCTGACGAATACGCGCAGCACGCCGAGCTGATGCGAAACGGCCCTTGGCCGAGGACGGCGGCAATGCTCGATAGGATGGCCTCCACGTACCGACGATACGGGCGAGACGAAGACGGGCGTCGCGACTTAAGGGGTGACCTAGACTAAGTGCCCCCGTTGTGTCCCACCACTAAGCCGCCCTCCGATAGTGCCTGAGTAAGCCGCCCAGGCGCTCCTCACACCGTACCGCGTCAGGCGGCGTGGGCCGCGAATCAGGAGACCCACCGAGCACGACGTTGCCGACCCCCTGGTGCGGCCGCTCCGCGTTGTAGTGCTCGACGTACTCGAACAAGGCCAGGCGCAGAGGTCCGAGCCCGAAGAAGATCATGTGCTCGAAGCACTCTTCCTTGATCGAGCGGACGAACCACTCGGCGTAGCCGTTGCAGTCCGGAGCACGGTAAGGCGTCAGCAGCGTCGCGACGCCAGCTGCCTTCAGCGCGTGTCGGAAGCGCGCCGTGAACTTCGTGTCCCGATCACAGATCAGGTAGCGATGGGGAAGCAGGAAGCCGTCGACGGCGTCGGTGAGGGTGCGGGCGACCTGGAGCATGAAGGACTCATCGGGGTTGGTCGTCGAGCCGGCGATGTGGACTCGGCGGGTCTTCAAGTCGATGAAGAACAGGGTGTAGATCGTCGTCAGGCCACGGGGCGTCCACACCTCGGTGGTGAAGA
>JAJDEQ010000189.1 GCA_029259695.1 Planctomycetota bacterium | reverse complement strand
CGTCCAGGTCGCGGGCCGGGCCGAAGCTGGATGCGAGCCGGGCCAGGGGCTTGGCGAAGGCGCGCGTGTCGTCCTCACCCCAGATGTGGGTGAAGGTCTGCAGCGCCGTGCGCGTGCGGCGAGCGGCGACGCGCAGCTGGTGGACACCCTCGACGCACTCGCCCGAGCGGGCCGCGTTGCGGCTCTCCAGCACCCGTCGGAAGTACCCGAGCACCGTGTGCTGCGCGGCGACGGCCAGGGGCCACGCGGGGTCCAGCGGTTGGTCGATCAGTTCGGGGAAGCGGGGCGTCGTCACGATCTGCTCGCTGTCGGCACGAGGGGCAGCATCCAGTATGGGGCACGACCTCCGAACCCGGCAACCGGCCCGAGGACAGTCCCGGACAGGCCCTCACGGAGTCCACACACGACCTTCATCCGGCGCGGCTGCCCCGGGGTGGGTACGTGGCCTCTGGGGCTCTGGAGGGCGGTTCCAGGCCCTGCTTGGTCGTGGCGGGGGCCCCCGGCATCATGGCGCCGATGGACGCATCAGCTCACCAGCCAGACGACGCGGGCTCCTCGGCCCAGGCCCAGCCCGGCCAGGGGCCGCTGGCTTCGCGGCTGGCCGCCGTCGATCTGGGGAGCAACAGCTTCCACATGGTCGTGGCCAACGTCGTCTCGGGCGAGCCGGTGATCGTGGACCGCCTGCGCGAGCAGGTGCAACTGGCGGGTGGGCTCGACGACGAGGGGCAGCTCACGGAAGCGGCCCGCTTGCGCGCGCTGGCGTGTCTGCGTCGGTTCGGCCAGCGCCTGCGCGACATGCCCGGCACGCAGGTGCGCGCCGTCGGCACGAACACGCTGCGCGCCGCCGGCAACGCGCGCTCGTTCCTGGCCGAAGCGGAGGAGGCCCTGGGCCACACGATCGAGATCATCTCCGGTCGCGAGGAGGCGCGCCTGATCTACCTCGGCGTGGCGCAGTCCCTGTCCGACGATGCGGGCTACCGCCTGGTGGTCGACATCGGCGGCGGCAGCACCGAGTGCATCCTGGGCGAACGCTTCGAGGCGCTCGAGGTGCACAGCCTCTACATGGGCTGCGTGGCCTACACCAAGCGCTTCTTCGCCAAGGGGGTCCTGCGCGAGAAGGACATGGCCAAGGCCACCCTGGCGGCCAGGCTCGAGTTGCAGACGGTCGAGCGCCGCTTCGCCGACTACGGCTGGGTCAACGCCGTGGGGGCGTCGGGAACGATTCGAGCCGTGCGCTCGGTGGTCAAGGCCAACGACTGGAGCAAGAGCGGAGTGACCCGCGAGAGCCTGCAACGCGTCCGCGAGGCGCTGCTCTCGGCGGGCCACGTGAAGCAGTTGGAACTCGAGGGACTGAAGCGCGAACGGCGGGCGATCTTCGCGGGCGGGGTGGCGATCCTGCTGGCGATCTTCGACTCACTCGAGATCGGGACGATGCAGGTGTCGTCCGGCGCCCTGCGCGAGGGCGCCATGTACGACCTGCTCGGGCGCATCCGCCACGAGGACGTGCGCGAGCGCACCATCCGCCTGTTCCAGGAGCGCTACCACGTCGATCGGGGGCAGGCGGCGCGGGTGCGCCGGACGGCGCTGGCCCTGCTGCTCCAGGTCGCACGCAAGTGGGACATGGAGGATGGTGACAACCTGCGCTTCCTCGCCTGGGCGGCGCAACTGCACGAGATCGGCCTGGCGGTGAGCTTCGAGCACCAGCACCGGCACGGCGGGTACCTGATCGCCAACTCCGACATGCCGGGCTTCTCGCGCGACGATCAGCTGTTGCTGGCGGCCGTCGTGGGCTGGCACCGCCGCAAGCCCAAGGCGGACGGCATCGGGGAGTTGCCCGAGGGGTTGCTCGAACGTGCGGTGCGACTGACGGCCCTGCTGCGCCTGGCCGTGCTGCTCAACCGCGGCCGCAGTCCGGTCCGCGCGCCGCAACTGCACCTGCGTGCCGACGCCAGCGCGCTGGAGGTGCGCTTGTCGGCCGAGACCTCCGAGAGCCTCCCGCTCACGCGCATGGATCTCGAGTCCGAGAGCCGCTACATGCGCTCGCTGGGCATCAAGCTGAAGGTGGTCGAGGCCGGCGGCTGACCGCCGGGCGCCGCACAGCCGGGGCGCCGTGCAGCCGAGGCGCCGTGCAGCCGTCCCGCGGGACTCAGCCGGTGACCGCGGAGACGGCGTTGCTGGCGGCGAAGCCCACCGGCCCCGCAGGATCACTGATCCAGTACTGCACGTGGAACTCGGTGCCAGCCGGGAGGCCGCCCGGCAGTTCGAACGAGATGTCGATGCGTCCCTCGGCGTCGATCGCGGTCTGGACCACGAACGTCGGCGTGGGGACCAACGTTCCGCCCTTGAACGGCAGCGGCGTCATGGGCGCGCCGGTGATCAGCCAGGCGGGAGCCAGCGGAGCGGCGTCGTCGAGCAGCAATCGGTTGGCGCTGGCCGGCAGCAACTCGCCGCTCCCCGCCAGTCGCGGCGTGCCGTGCGCACCGGCCAGGCCCGCGCCGAGATCGGTCCAGCAACCGCTGTCGGGCGTCACCGGGACGAGCGCGACGTCGAACGTCGCGGCACTCGTGTCGACCACGATCAGCGGGTGGGTCTGGGTGACGTAGCCGGGCGCGGAGAACTCCACGTCGTACACGCCGCTGGGCAGGAAGGCCTGGTAGCGGCCGAAGGGGCCGCCGCTCCGGTTGCTCTCGCCGTGCACGTAGTTCACCGTGGGCAGTGCGATGTCGGCGGCCAGGGGCAGGTTGGTGCAGGCGTCGGTCACGTGCCCGGACAGCGGAATCGGGCGCTCGAGCATCCACAGGATGCCGGGCCAGAGCAGCGCGGCTTCGCTCTCCGCCGTGCTGAACGGCGGCTGGAACTCGGTCGTGGTCTCGATCAGGAACGCGTGCGAACCGAGGTTGGCCAGTTCCCATTGGTAGTGCTCGCCCTCGGCGGAGGGCGGACGCTCGTCGCCGCCGTAACCGGAAGCGACGGAGAGCGCGATGCCTTCGGCTTCCAGGAAGCCGGCCAGGGGGTGGGTCGAGCACGCGTAGCCCCAGAGCACCTCCTGGCCGCTGCTGTGATAGTCGAGGACTTTGGTCACGTGTCGATCGGCGGCCAGCGCGACCATCGTCTGGGTCTCGGCTTCGGAGAGGGCGAACGGGCCCTTGTAGGTCTGCGACGACTCGATCGTGGATCCGTCGCAGGCGACGGCGTCCCAGCCGAACGGGTAGTTGCGATTCAGGTCCACGCCGACGGCGAAGCTGAGCGGGCGGCGGTTCTTGCGCCACAGGTGGTCGCCGGTGAAGACGTGGTTGTAGCCGTCGGGGTTCCACAGGGGAGCGATCCAGATCTCGTACTCGTCGACCACCGCGGTCACCTGCGGGTCGGTGCCGTAGTCGTCGGTCAGGCGCTCGACGGCGTGGAGCGCGATGACGGGCGTGATCAGTTCCCGGCAGTGGTGGGCGCTGACCACGATCGCGGCGGGCTCGTCCTCGTCGTCGCCGACGTTGTCCGAGATCTTGAGCGCCAGCAGGTGCCGGCCCTCGAAGGTCGGCGGCGTGCCGTAGCGCGCGGTGAGGTCGACCAGTTCGCAGATCGCGGGATGAGCTGCGGCGACGGCGGCCATGTCCGCTTCGATCTGGGCCAGCGTCGCGTAGCCGCCGGGGGGGCTGCCGTCTCCGGGCGAGTCGTGGCCAGGGGTGTCGTCGCCCAGGGCGCGCACCGGCTCGCCCCGTTCGGCGGCGACTTCGGTGAACGGTCGGCCGTGCTCCAGCACGATCGGTTGCAGGCCGGCCGAGACCAGCCGCTCGTACTCGGCCGGGAGCACGATCAGCTCGAGACTGTCCCGGCCCGGATCGACGTGGTCGAGGTCGAAACCGCTCCGGGCCAGGGACGCGGCCAGGGCCTGGGGGCGCGCGCTCTCGAGGCGCACCAGGAGTGACGTGTCGCCGGGCGTGGCGCGCTGGCCGTGGCCGGCCGACGCGCCGGGCCCCACGGCCCAGCTCAGCGCGATCAGCAACCCTGCGAGGCGTTGGAACCGACGCTGCCGGCAGCGCGTGGCGGGACCGGATCTCGCAGTCAGACGGGATCTCGCAGTCAGACGGGAACTCGCGGTCGGGCGGGAACTCGCGGTCGGGCGGGAACCCATGGTCAGACAGGAACTCATGGTCAGGCGGGTGTGCACAGGATCTCCTGAGGCGTGTCCTTCCTGATCGGCCGAACCGCGCCCGAGTCTAACGCGCTTTCGCACGCTCAGCGGCCGGTGTATCCCAGCGCCTCCAGGGTGCGCTCGTACTCGGGCGAGAGCGGGATCACATCGGTCGCCGCGGCACCCGCGCGCCGGCGCCGACTCGTGTCGTACCAGCGTTCCGCTTCGGCGCGCAGAGCCTCCACGCGTTCGGGGAAACGCTCGCTCAGGTCTTCGCCCGTGGCGAGGTCGAACAGGTGCCAGGTCCCGTCGATGCGCTCCAGCCGGGCGCCGTCGCGCACGATGCCGAGCTCGCCCACGGCCCGGTGTTGCACGTTGTCGGGCAGGGCCTCGAGGGGCTGTTCGTCGGCGGGTTTCAGCGCGCGGTAGGTGACGTAGCTGCGGCCCGGCCGGGGCTCGATCAGTGACACACCGTCGATGTCGTCGGGTACCGGGGCTCGGGCGAGCTCGGCGAGCGTGGGCAGCAGGTCGACGAGGCCCACCCGCGTGTCGAGACGCCCCGAGCGTCCGAGGCCACCGATGACCAGTGGCACCTGGGTCAGCTCGGGACCCAGTCCGTGTCCGTGCAGGTAGTGGTTGTCGCGGCCCTCGCCGAAGGCCTCGCCGTGGTCGCTGGTGACGATCGAGACCACCCGGCGGTCGCCGAGGTACTCGTCGACCATCCGACGCAGGCGCGCCATGCTCTCGTCGAGCTGGAGGATCTCGCCGTCGTACAGTGCGATCACGTGGTCGCGGTCGTCGGGCTGCAGTTCCTCGTCGACCTGGGGGCCGCGCAGCACGCGGTAGTCGGCGACGGTCCAGCTCGCCGGCCCGTCGTAGTCGCTCGCGACCCAGGTCCTGAACTCGTCCGGCGGGTCGTAGGGCATGTGGCTGTCCATGAAGTGGACGTAGAGGAACAGCGGCTTGTCGCCCGGGCGGCGGGACGAGAGCAGGTAGTCCACGCGGTCCATCACGAACGGCGACGCGATGCGCGTGCCCTGGTGACCGGTGAGCTGGTCCGACTGGAAGCCGAGCGGCGTGAACGAGTCGAACCCGCGGTCGGCTTCGAGCATCGGCACCATGTACGGATTGGCCGTGATGGCGACGGTCTCGTAGCCCGCTTCGCGCAACAACTCGGCCAGCGACGGCACGTCCGTGGGGAAGACGTCGTTGCGGCCCAGGACCAGGTCGGCGTCCGGATGGCGCCCCGAGAACAGCGAGAGCATCGACGGTCGGGTCCAGTTGCACGGTGCCGTGGCGCGCTCGAAGACCAGGGCATCCCGCGCCCAGGCCGACAGCTTGGGCGCGGTGTTGCGCTCGTAGCCGTAGAGGTCGAGGTGATCGGCGCGCAGGGTGTCGCACACGACCAGCACGATGTGCGGCGGCGGCTCGGCGGGCGCCTCGGCGCAGCCGCCGGCGAGCAAGGACAGCAGCACGGCGACGCAGGTCAGGACGGTGAGCACCTGCCCGTTGGCCGGCAGTCGTCGCGGGCCGCCCCCGCGGGGCTCCGGGGCGAGGCGTCGGTCGGGAGTGTCGGGTGCCATCGGCGCATTATGGCGGTGGGTACACCGCGGAACCGGATCTTCCGCGGCGACGATCAGTCGGTGCTGGCATGGCCTGCCCGAACGGTGCTCCGCGAATGCGCACGGCGACGGGAGCCGAGTTGCGGGGCCTGGCCTCCCGTCTCGAGCCGTCGGTCAGCCTGGGTCGACGGGATCCCCCGGGGGCTGTGACGCGGGTCGCGGTTGGAGTTCCGCCCACACGGGAGGACCGGGACACGACGCCGACGGGTGGGGCCCGCACACCTCCGACGTCCCGGCAGCGCCTCCCCGAGTCATCTCCCGCCGTCGGGGGCGTTCACAGATGATCACTCCGTAGTTTGATGTGCACGGATCAGAGCTCCCGTGCTTTGATATTGGACACGACTCCTGTCCAATCATGAGACGTCACCGTGGACACTCCACCGTCGATCAGCGCCGAAGGCCTCCTACCAGCCGATTGCCGGCTGATTGCCGAGCTGAGCGGCGCGGGCCGGAATCGGGTGCTCCAGGTGGAGTGGAACGGCTCCCCGTTTGTCCTGAGGACCGGAACGGGGGTTGCCGCGGAGGTGGCACTCCTGGCCCGCGTCCGGGCGCCGGGACTGATCCAGCCCGTGAGGTGGGGCCAGGCGCCCAGCGGCGAGGCGTACCTGCTGCGGCCCTTCGCCGACGGACGGCCCTTCGACGAGGCGGCCGCCGAGGCACCTGCGGAGCAGGTGGCACGGTGGGTGGTCGACCTGTTGGCCACACTCGGTTCGCTGCACCGGGCCGGCTTCGTGCACCGCGACGTGAAGGCCGGCAACGTGATCGTCGGTCCAGCCGAAGTCTCGCTGGTCGATCTGGACCTCGTGGCTGCTGTCGGGACGGGCGGAGGTGCGGGGACGCCGCTGCACATCGCGCCGGAGGTCCTCACGGGCGGCAGGTTCGCGCCGAGCTCGGACCTGTTCTCCGTCGGAGTGATGCTGGCGCTGGCTTTCTGCGGACCAGCTCGGCCCGACTTCCACGAACGCTTTCCGCGCATGTCCTTCTGGGAGGCGGCGGGGCTGACCGACCGGGCGTTGCCGGCAGTCCTCGCGCCACTCACGCGCGCCCTGGTGCGCAGACACCCGCCTCACCGACCGGTCAGTGCCGCGGCGGCCGAGCATCTCATACCGGACGTGGAGCGCCGCGTCTTGCCGGAACGCAAGCTCCCCCTCCTGGTGGGGCGTGACGGCGAACTCGCGGACCTGCTCACCGCGGCCGGACCGGGGCGGGTGGTGCTCGTGTCGGTGGAGCACGAGGATGATCGGACAGCGTTGCTGGAGGCGCTGGGAGTCGAGGTCCACGCCCGTGGGCTGGACGTGCGCCGCGTCGTCTGGGCGGGCGCGGAAGACGGAGCGAACGAGCCGACCGCGGTCGAAGCGGACGTCTCCGCCGGCTCGGGGGACGACTCCGCTGGTTCGGGGGACGACTCCGGGCAGGCCGCCAGCTCGGCCGTCTGGGATGTGCTGTTGAGCCGCGGCGTCGCACGGCCGGGCGTGATCGCCCTGATGAACCCCGAGCAGGCGCGCGGCCTGCGCGCCCTGTGTGCGCGACGCCTGCGTCCGGCGGAACTCGCCCGACTGCACGAACACGAGTGGAGCGGGCTGCACGTCGACGTGCTCACGTCCCACCTCGACGCGTTGAGTGCCGGGGTGGCTCCGCATGTCGCGGCGGATCTGGCCCGTTCGCTGCACACCCTGAGTGGTGGCCGGCTCGCGGCCGTGAACCGGTTGCTCGACGACGCGGTCGAAGCCGGCGTGATGGCGCCGGCCGGGGACGCGTACACGTTGCTGCTCGACGCCTGGCCCGAGCGGCCTGGTGGCGGCCTCGAGGGGCCCGGCCTGGAGCGGTTGACGGAGCCCGCGCGGCGGTTGCTCGCCGCCTGGACGCTGTTGGGTGAACACGCGACCGCGAGCCGGGCCGCCCAGGTCGCCCGGACGTCGGCAGCGGAATCACTGGAGGGCCAGTTGCAACTGCGTGCCGACCATGTGCTGCGCGAAGGACCAGGGGGAGTCC
Source organism: Planctomycetota bacterium (assembly GCA_029259695.1). Lineage (GTDB taxonomy): Bacteria > Planctomycetota > B15-G4 > B15-G4 > B15-G4 > OFTM49. The sequence goes on along the minus strand of JAJDEQ010000189.1, from coordinate 34,631 downwards.
TCGAGGTCGACGGAACTTGGCGTGCGTCGGTGGTCGAAGCACTCGCGGGCGATGCTCGCCGAGCGCTGCACGAGCGCTGCGCGCAGGTCCTGGAGGCGGACGGCGGAGATGCATTCGAGGTCGCGTGGCACCGCGCTCGGGTGGCCGGCTCCGACGAGTCGTGGGACGAACTGCTGGCTGTGGTCGACCGCGAACGCCTGGGCGGACGTGCGGCGCGCGCGCGACGGTTGTGGAATCGCCTCCGGCAACGAGCCGGGGAGCACGAGCCGAGCGCCACGGCGGTCGAGCGGCTGGAGGTCCTCGGGGTCCGCCTCGAAGTCGCCCAAGGGCACGCAGCCCGGGCGCTGGCGGAATCGGAGGCGCGATACGGGACCGGACTCGACGGCGCGTCGCATGCTGTGCTCGTCGCTGCCGCGCTGGCCGCTGAACAGGCGGGGGTGCGGGATCAGGCCCGGGCGTTCTACGAGCGAGCCCAGCAGCTCGCGCCGTCCGAGAGTGCGGCGTGCTGGTCGATCATGGGGTTGGCCTACGCCGATCTGCTCGACGGGAAGGTGCGCGAGGTGCTGGAACGGATCGGCCGGCGCCCGGACCCGGGAGATCCCGACGAAGCGGCGGTGGCGCTGCTGCAGCTCAAGGGCGTGGCCTGCACTCGTTCCGATCGCTTCGACGAGGCGCAGCGGTATTTCGCAGCCGCCCTGGCCCGGGCCGAAGCGTGCGGGGACACAGCAGGAATCGCTCGGGCCGAGGTCAACCGGGCGTTCCTCTGCCGCCGTCAGGGGCGGCTCACGGAGGCGCACAGCGCGCTCGAACACGCGGCGTCCATCTCGCGTCGCAGCGGCAGCATTCCGAACCGGGCGCGCGTGCTGAACAACCTCGGCGTGCTGCAACGGGATCTGGGCGATCTGCGGCGTGCGCGGGAGCTGCTCGCACAGAGCTGGTCGCTGCGGCGGCGCGTCGGCGACGTGCACGGCGCAGCAACCAGCCTTGCGAACCTGGCGCTCGTGTCCCTCGATGAGGGCGCGGGGGCGACGGCGTTGCGCTGCCTCGAGGAGGCGGAAGAACTGCTGACCCAGGGGGAGTACCACGATGTGCGCTCGTTCGTGTCGCTGCAGCGGGTGGGTGCCCTGGCGCTGGTGGGGCGTGCCGCGGAGGCACGCGAGTTGTGCGACGGCGAGCTGGCCGCTCCCGCGCGCAGGACCCACGCGGCCCTGGCTGCACGGGTCGATGCGCTGGTCCGCCTGGCTGCAGGCGACGCGGTCGCCGCCGTCGGGCGAGCGCGTGAAGGACACGCGGCGGCAGTCCAGCAAGCTGATGTGGCCGAACGATTCCGCGCCGCGGCCCTGTGGGCGGCACTGGCGGACGATGATCGGGAGAGCCACGCGGCGCTGCGCGAGGCGGCGCAACTGCTCGAGGGGGTGAGCCTGCGGCAGGTCGAGGTTGCCTGGCGGACCCGCGCGCCGGAAGACGAAGTGGATGCCGACCAGTTGGGCCGCTGGCTCGATGCGTTCGAGGCCGGGGGGCGCACCGACCTCGTGTACGCGGTGGCTGCCGAGCGCGCACAGGTGCTGGACGCGCTGGGGGACGACCCCGGGCGCAGAGCCATGGCGGCTCGTGCGGGGGCGGCGACCGAGAGCCTGATCGAAGGACTACCGAAGGGCTGTGAGGAGGACGTCATGAATCGCATCGCTCGCCTGGCGGGTGCTCGGGCAACCGGGCGTGAAGGCCTGGGGCTCGACTGGTTCCTCGAGTGCAGTCGACGGATGGCGGCGGACACCGACCTCGAAGGGCTGCTGGGGACGATCGTGGACGCGGCGCGGGAGATCGCGGGTGCGCGTCATGGCCTGCTCGTGTTGCTCGACGATGACTCCCTCGCCGTCGAGGTGGCGCGTGGTCTCGACCACCAGACCATGCCCACCGAGGAGATCCGCTTCTCGCGCACCCTGGTCCACCGCGCCATCGACTCCGGGGAGCCGTTGCTGATCACCGATGCGTCCGCCGACGAACGCTTCCGCGGCACAGGCAGCATCAGCTCGCTGCACCTGCGTTCGGTGCTGTGCGTGCCGTTCCGCATGTCGGATGGAGCGCGGGGAGCCCTCTACCTCGACAACGACCTCCAGACCGGCGCGTTCGACGAGGTCGACGCGAGTCGGGTGGCATCGCTCACCGACCAGGCCGCCATCGCCATCACGAATCTGCGGCACCGCGAGCAGATCGAGGGTCTCAACCGACGGCTGGCGGATCGGGTCGAGTTCCAGGAGGAGGAGCTGCAGCACACGCGTCGTCTGCTGGCGCGTCAGGGCGAGGTCGCTCCGGTGGCCGGGCTGGTCGGGGAGGCCGAGGCCATGCGCGTGGTGCACCGGCTCGTCGACCGTCTTGCGCCCACCGACCTGCCGGTGCTCGTCAGCGGCGCCAGCGGGACGGGCAAGGACCTCGTGGCGCGAGCACTGCACGAGCGCAGCGCCCGTGCCGCCGGCCCGCTCGTGGTGGAGAACGTCGCCGCGCTGCCGACCCAGTTGCTGGAGAGCGAGATGTTCGGGCACGTGCGCGGCGCCTTCACCGGCGCCGACAGGGACCGTCCCGGTCTGTTCGCCGAAGCCGACGGCGGGACGTTCGTGCTCGACGAACTGGGGGAGATGCCGCTCGAACTCCAGGCGAAGCTGCTGCGGGTCCTCGAGTCGGGCGAGTACCGGCCCGTGGGATCGCGACGTACGTTGCGTGCCAACGTACGCATCGTCGCCGCGACGAACCGCGACCTGATGGAACTCGTGCAGGAACGACGCTTCCGGGAGGACCTCTACTACCGGCTCAACGCCGCGGAGATCCGGATGCCCCCGCTGAGCGACAGGATCGAAGACGTGCCGCTGTTGGCGCGGCACTTCCTTGACCGTCTCAACGCCAAACACGGGACGGCGAAGACCCTTGCGGAGGATGTGCTCGTCGCGCTCGTACGTCGCCCCTGGCCGGGCAACGTCCGCGAACTGGCCAACGAAGTCGCGCGCCTGTACTTCCTCTCATCCGACGTGATCGACGAAGTGGGTATCGTGCGGCGACCCGCGTCGAGCGGTGCGCAACCGGAGTTGCGTGCGGCATCACTGAAGCTCGAAGACGTCGAGCGCGCCGCCATCGAGCGTGCGCTCGAGGCGACCGGCGGTCGCAAGGACCAGGCGGCTCGGGTGCTGGGCATCAGCCGCGCCGGGTTGTACGCCAAGTTGAAGCGGCTGGGGCCCGCTCAGTAGGGCAGCGGGTAGCCGTGGCCGACGGGCAGGGGGATGACGGAGCCGACCAGCGGCGGTCCGAACGCCGCGAACAGGAACGGGCCGCCGGCGAAACCGAGGCCCGCCACGAGACTGCCGTCAGCGGCGAAGGCGATCTGGGCTGACACGGCTTCGAACGGCAGGTTCCAGGCGAGTGCCGGCGTGCCGGTGGTGATGTCGAGCAGGAGCGGGAACTCGAGCCCCGGGCCGGCCGAGACGACCATGGCACCGGCGCCCGAGCCCAGGTGCTCGGCGAAGCGATCGAGGACGAGTCCGTCGGGTGCCGTGCCGACGAGTTGGGTGCCGGCGGGGTGCCCCTCGGGGTGGATCAGCAGCACGTCGGTTCCCGACAGCGGTCCGTCCGGCGCGACGACGAGGGCCGCGTCGCCCATGGCGCGGATGCTCGGTGGGAGTCCGAGTGGGCCGGCGACCACTTCCAGACCCGCGCTGACGGGGGAAGCGGAGACGACCGCATAGTCGCCGTCGCTCGGGTCCACGACGATCAGCATGCGCGCGCCCTGGGGATCGTCCACGACCTCCAGCACTTCGAGTTCCCCGGGCTCGTCGAACGGCGTGGTGGCGAACCCCGAGGTCTGCGTGAGATTGAGCAGCGACGACTCGCCGGTGAGTGCGTCCATGCGGTAGACGTCGGCGGAGCCGATGGGGCCGTCGGGGAGCAGCGGGTCGACTTCACCCGCGATGAAGACCAGCAGGGAGATGCCCACGAACTCGATCACACCGACGTTGTCGATGGTGTCGTCGAAGTTGAGGTCACCTGTGACCTGCATGACGGGTGCCGGGCTGTCGGTGCGCTGCACGAGCAACTCGCGCGTGGGCAACCGGGCGCGGTAGGCGACATGGAGTCCACCCGGTGAGACGGCCAGCATGGGGCCCAGGGGTGAGTCGTAGCGCGGCAGGTCGTAGGAGCCGGGGAGCGGGGTCACGAGTGTGACGGCGCCGGTTCCGTCGGCCAGGCGGATGTGTCGGCGGCCCGAGCTGTTCTCGGTGACGAAGGCGACGCAGGTGGCATCGCGGTCCGCAGCCAGTTCGGGCAGCAGGGTCGTGCCGGCGGGGAGCTGCAGTGGGATCTCGATCGCGTTGGCATCGGACGTGAGGTCGGCGTGACGCAGCGCGCCCTGGGCATCGGCGAACCATGCGTGTCCTTTCGAGACCCGCAGCGAGAGATCCGACACGGCGAGGGGCGGTTGCGCCGGAGTGAGGGATCGGGCGGGCGCGCCGGCTTCGAGGTCGAGCACGAAGACGTCGCCACCGGCGGCAGCGCTCGTGGCGACCAGCGCACGGGTGCCGTCGTCGCTGACGGCCACCCGGCTCAGGAGCGTTGCCCCCGGCGTTGTCGTGTCGATCCCCAGGTGCAACCGCGCCTCTCCGGCTGCGGTGATGTGCATGACCCGGGCGAGGTCGCCATGGCGCAGGAGGAACAGGCTGCCGCCTTGAGGCAGACGCACACGCGTCGTCACGCCATCGTCGACTCGCGCCGGCAGGTCGAGTCGGAGTCGATGGCGAAGGGCGCGACCGGCCAGGGCGACGGGGTCGAATGCGATCGGTGCGGCGACCAGTTCCGCCGTCCCGCCGTCGGTGCGCCAGAGGGCCGCACCCGTGGCGCCCTCGCGGACGACGAATGCGGTCTGGGCTGCCGCTTCGGCACCAAGGCCTGTGAGCAGGCAGAGCATCAACGTCAGGAGTGGCTTCACGTGTGGGGGAAACTCATGCAGGGGGAGTGGCCGGGTGCGTTGGGGCAAGGAGCTGATTATGCACCCGCACGCCGGTCGTGGCGGACTCGGCGTCTTGCAAGGCGGGCCGCCGAGCGGTGCCGTGTCCAGATCCTGGACAGCGTGTCGACGTCCTGGGCGTGCGAGGCCGCACCCGTCGCGAGCCCCGAGTGTCAGGCGGAGCTCTGCGGGGGGAAGCGGGCGGTCGGTTGGCTCGACCGACTCGAATGGCACGCCGATTGCAGAACTGTCACGAGAGCATTGCCAGGGGGCGTGCCAGCATGTGATCCGGCGGGCGTTGCCTGCCGCGACCCACGCGGCTCGCTCCCGGCTCTGCCCTCCTCCCTCCCGAACATCCACCCGCAACGAGCAACACCATGAGACTGCACTCGATCTTCACTGCCGTACGCCGGCCTGTGTTCGTCGTGGCCCTGGCCGCCGCCGGGCTGATCGCCCAAGGCGCCCACGCCGCCCCCGACGACGACGACGACGAACTGATCCAGATCCAGTTCCTGGCCAGCACCGGCGAGGACGCCGACGGCCGGGCCAAGATGCGTTTCCGCGATCGCGGTGACGAGCAGGACCTGGAGGTCGAACTGGAGCAGATGGACGCCGGGACCTACGAGCTGTTCGTGGGCGGCGTGTCCCGCGGCACGTTCGACGTGAGCGGCGAGACGAGCGAGGGTGAGATCGAGTTCGAGACGCCGCTCGATGCTCCCAAGCCCCTGTTCGACTTCGACGTGTTCGACCAGCAGGTCGAGGTGCGCCAGGGCGCCACGGTGTTCTTCTCCGACGTGTTCGCGCCCGGCGGAGGGGGTGGAGGCGGCGCTGGTGGCGGGGGCGGCGGCGCCGGGAACAAGAAGGGCAAGATCGAGGTCTTCATGGTGAACGTGGGGCCCGATCTCAACGCCAAGGGGCGCTTGCGTCACGAGGTGAAGCCCGGCGAGACGCGCTTCAAGGTCAACCTCGAGGACCTCGACGACGGCACCTACGACCTCGTCGTGGCCGGCACGATCGTGTCGACCTTCGACACGCAGGGTTTCCGGGAGGTCGAGCTCGACTTCCGCAATCCCCCCGATGACGACCCGGACGATGGTGACGACGAGCTCGAGATCCACGCACTGCTCGACTTCGATCCGCTCGGCTCGGCGGTCGAGGTCGTGGCGGCCGACGTCGTCTTCCTCACGGGCGTGCTGCCGGCCAGCGGTGTGATGAGTGGCGGCAAGCCGCCCAAGAACGGCAAGTCGGGCGCCAAGGACCTCGGCAAGAAGAAGACCGACAAGCTGCTGGTCGTGCTGCACAGCTCGGGCTTGCTGTTCGGTGCGTCCGGCAAGGCCACCTTCGAGCAGGACGAGCGCGACAAGTTGGAGATCGAGATCGAGGACGTGAGCGACGGTGCCTACCAGGTGTGTGTGGGCGGCGTGGAGCGGGGTGTGCTCACCGTCACCGGCGGCGAGGGCGAGATCGAGTTCTCGACCGCGCCGGAGAACGCTGAGCTGCTGCTCGACTTCGACGTGAAGGGCCAGTTGATCGCGGTGAAGTCCGGTGAGGACGTGCTGCTCAGCGCCGTGTTCCCGACCTCCGTCCAGGAAGCCCTGGGCCTGCTGGTGAAGGAGAGGCGCAGCGAGACCCAGTTGCGGCTCAACCTCGTCAACGGCGGCGCGGACCTGGACGCGCGGGGCACGCTGCGCTTCCGCATCAAGAACGGTCGCGAGGTCGTGCGCATCAAGGCCGTGGACCTGGAGCCCGGCGAGTTCACGGTGAGAGTGGACGGTGTCGAGCGAGCCGCGTTGAGCGTGACGCCGAACGGCTCGGGCCGGCTCGTCTTCGACAGCAACGTCGCGCCCGGTGGCAAGCACGTGCCGCTGGACTTCGAGGTCCAGGGGCTGTTGCTCGAACTCGTGGACGGGGACGCGGCGGTCGTGCTGCGGGTCGTCCTCGAGTAGCTGCCGGCGGCGCGCGCCGCGTGCGGTTGGGCTGGCAGTCCGCTGCTCCCCTCGAGGCCCGCTGTTGTTAGCCTAGGTGGTCCTGCGCCCGCCGGTCGCCGTTCGCGGCCGGCGGGTTCCGTCCACCGGGGTGACACGCATGCCCGCGCGTTCCGTTCGTCCTCGTCGCACCCTTTCCTGCCTGGCGCCGGTTGTGCTCGTGCTGGCTGCATGCGTGAGCGCGGATCGTGGTGGGGCCGACCCGCCCCCGCCCGAGCCCCACGCCGGTGCCCCGACCGCGGCGGAGGGAGCCTCACCGGGCGCGGCCGCCGCTGACCCCGACACGGGGCCCGACCCGGCGCTGGCCGCATCGGGCGCCCATGGGGTGACGCGCGGCGGCACGTTCTGGGTCGAGTGGGAGCCGGCGCCCGCGCCGATCCCGGTCAACGAGCCGTTCGAGCTGCTCGTGCGGGTCTACGCCGATGGGGAACGGACCGAGCTGCTCGACGACGTGCTCGTGAACGTGACCGGTTGGATGCCCGGCCACGGACACGGTATGCACCGCAAGGCGCGGGTCGTGTCGCGCCGCGAGGGTGTCCACCGGGTGCGCGGCATGTTGTTCCACATGTCGGGCTTCTGGGAGCTGAACGTCGACGTGACGCGACAGTTCTACTCCGAGCGCGTGACCTTCCCGGTGGAGCTGCCCTGAGCGTGCGTGCTTCGATGGGCTGGCTCGTCGGCGTCCTGCTGCTCCCGCTCGCCGCGGCATCCGGGTGCGGAGCGGGTGGGGGTGTGGGACCGCTCGAGGGCCGCGACGGGTTGTCCTCTGATCCGGGGCCGGAGCACGCCCCCGCTGAGACGGCGGACGACTCCCTGGCGGTGCGCCTCAGCCCGCAGGAGTTGCGGCGCACGCTGACCCACTCGCCCTTGCCGCCGGTCCCCGACGATCCCACCAACTCCGTCTTCCGCGACCCGCGGGCGCAGGCCCTGGGCCGCGCCCTGTTCTACGACGAAGGGCTCTCGGTCGACGGCAGCGTGTCCTGTGCGACGTGCCACGTCCCCGAGGAATCCTGGACCGACGGGCGGGTGACCGGCCGCGGGCTGTCCGACGTGACGCGCAACACGCCGTCGCTCTGGAACGTGGCCTACAACCGCTGGTTGTTCTGGGACGGGCGCTCCGATTCCCTGTGGGCCCAGGCCCTGGGCCCGCTGGAGGACCCACGGGAACACGGCGGCAGCCGGCTGCAGTACGTGCACTACCTGGCCGGCGAGCCCGCGCTGCGCGACGCGTACGAAGCGCTCTTCGGTCCGCTGCCCGACGTCTCGGACGCACGCCGTTTCCCCGCTCAGGGGCGCCCCGTGCGCGACGACCGCGAACATCCGCACCAGCGGGCGTGGGACGGCATGAGCGCCGCGGATCAGCTCGTGGTCGATCGGGTGTTCGCCGACATGGGCAAGGCGCTGGGTGCCTTCGTGGGCACGATCGTGTCGGACCGCGCACCGTTCGACGTGTTCGTCGAAGGACTGCGCGACGGGGATGCGGGCAAGCTGTCGGCGCTGTCGCCGTCCGCCCAGCGGGGTCTGCAGTTGTTCATGGGCGATGGGAACTGCCACCTGTGCCACACCGGGCCCAACTTCACCGACATGGAGTTCCACGACATCCGCGTGCCGCCGGCCGACGGCATGCCGATCGACCCCGGGCGTTCGGTGGGGATCCTCCAGCTGCTCTCCGATCCGTTCAACGGCGTCGGCGCCTTCAGCGACGACCCGGCGGGCGCGGGAGAATTGCGGGTGGGCTACCTGAAGACCGATCACCTCGCGCCGGGTGAGTTCAAGACGCCTTCGCTGCGCAACGTGACCCGCACGGCGCCGTACATGCACCAGGGGCAGATGGTCGACCTGGACGCGGTGTTGCACTACTACTCGACCCTGGAGGGGGCCATCGACTCCCGTCACCCGGAGAAGATCCTCGTGCCGCTCGACCTGAGCGACAGGCAGAAGCAGGACCTCGCAGCCTTCCTGGCGGCCCTCACCGATGACGACGTGGCTCCGGAGTTGACGCCGCCGCCGGTGACTCCGTCCCGTTCCTCGCAGCCGTTGGGTTCGCGGTGAACGCTTCGGGGTTCGGCGACGGAAGCGTGACCATCGTGGGCGGCGGTCTGGCGGGCTCGGAGGCCGCCCGGGTGCTGGCCGCCGCGGGCTTCGACGTCGCCCTGCACGAGATGCGGCCGGAGCGTCCCACGCCGGCGCACAAGACGGGCGATCTGGCCGAGCTGGTGTGCAGCAACTCACTGGGTTCGCGCGAGATCTCCACCGGCAAGGGCGTGCTGTTGGCCGAGCTGCAACTGCTGGGGAGCCTGGTGGTGCAGGCCGCGACGCGACACGCGGTCCCGGCCGGGAACTCACTCGCCGTGGAGCGCGAGGGCTTCGCGCGCGACGTGACCGGCGCCATCGCGGCGCTCGAGCGGGTGACCGTCGTGCGTGGCGAGGTCGCCGCGTTGCCCCGGGGGCCCACCCTCGTGGCCACGGGGCCGCTCACCAGCGAGTCCCTGGCGCTCTCCATCGCGCGCGCCGCGGGCCGCACGCAGCTCTTCTTCTACGACGCGATCGCGCCCATCGTCGCCGCCGACTCGATCGACGCCGACGTGGTCTACGCCGCCACGCGCCACGGCCGCGGTGAACCCGACTTCCTGAACTGCCCCCTCGGACCGGACGACTACGAGCACTTCATCGACGAGCTCGTGGCGGCCGAGAAGGTGCTCGCCAAGGACTTCGAGCAGGAGCGCTACTTCGAGGGTTGCATGCCGATCGAGGTCATGGCCGACCGCGGCCGACAGACGCTCGCCTTCGGCCCCATGCGCCCCGTGGGTCTTCCCGACCCGCGCACGGGAGCCATCCCTCACGCCGTCGTGCAACTGCGGCGCGAGGACAAGGCAGGCCAGCTCTACAACCTCGTGGGCTTCCAGACCAAGCTGAAGTACCCGGAGCAGAAGCGGGTGTTCCGCCTGATCCCGGGATTGGAGCGGGCCGAGTTCGTGCGCCTGGGGAGCATCCACCGCAACACCTTCATCAGCACGCCGGCGCTGTTGTGCGAGGACCTCTCGCTGCGCTCGCGACGGGACCTGTGGTTCGCGGGACAGATCGTGGGTTGCGAGGGCTACGCCGAGAGCGCAGCGATGGGGCTCATGGCCGCCCTGGCGATGGTCGCCCGCGCGCGCGGTGCAGTCCTCGAACCACCGCCGCGCACGACCATGATCGGCGGCCTGATGGGCTACATCCGCGACGCCGATCCGCGCCACTTCCAGCCGATGAACAGCAACTTCGGCCTGCTGCCTGCGCCCGCGCAACGCTTCCGCGGCAAGGGCGCCCGTGCTGCCAAGCGCACCTGGCTGGCCGAGCGCGCGTTGGGCGACATGGCGGCCTGGATCGAGCGCCATGACCTGGGTTGGCTGGCCGCGGGAACGCCGACCGACGAGTCGTCGTGCAGCGCCTCGGGTGTGACGGCGGAAGCCGGTGCGGCGTCCGACGCGGGTTCGGCCGCGTGACCGTGCGTGCTCCGTCGCCGCGAGGGGACACCGCGGTCCGGTGGGCGCTGGTGACCGGCGCGTCGTCGGGAATCGGTCGCGCCTTCGCCGAGCGCCTGGCGCGGGACGGACACGGTCTGGTGCTCGTGGCCCGGCGGGGCGAAGTGCTCGACGAACTGGGCGGCCGTCTGAGGGCCGAGCACGGCGTGCCGACCGAGACGCTGGTGGCCGACCTCTCAATCGAGGACGACATGCGTCGCGTGGGTCGACGGCTCACGGCGGAACCGTTCGTGGACCTGCTGGTGAACAACGCCGGTAGCGGAACCTACGGCGCGCTGTCCGACCTCGATCCGGAGGGGGAGGCCGACGAGGTGCGTCTGCTCGTCCTGGCCACCGTGCGCCTGAGCCAGGCGGCGTTGCCGGGCATGCTCGCAAGGCAACGGGGCGCCATCGTCAACGTGGCCTCGACGGCGGCCTTCCGCCCGGGCCCGTTCCACGCCACCTACTGCGCGGCGAAGGCCTTCGTGGCGAGCTTCACCGAGGCGCTCTACGAGGAAGTGCGGGGCACCGAGGTCGCGGTCCTGCTGGTGTGTCCGGGCGCCACACGTACCGAGTTCTTCGAGCGCGCCGGTGTGGACACGTCACGTCTGCCGACGGTGGCCTGGAGCACCCCCGAGCAGGTCGTGGACGGGGCCCTGCGCGCCTTGCAGCGCAGGCGGGCCGTGTGCATCCCCAGCCTGGGCAACCGCGCCGACCTTTGGGTGCGACGCTGGTTGCCCCGCGCGCTGGTGCGTCGCCTGGCCGGGATCGTGGGACGGCGCTCGTTCCGCTGAAGGAGCGCCGACCCGGACCGTCAGTTCCCGCCGCCCAACAACAGCCCGTTCGTGCTGCCCGGGGCTTCCGACTCCTCCTCGGTCGCCGCGTGGGCGGTGCCGGAGTGGTAGGACACGGGGGGGAAGGCGAAGTTGGTGATCTCGGGCAGCGAGCCGACGGTGTCGTGGCGCGGCACGAAGGCCATGTACTCGGTGCTCCACACGCCGTGCATGTCCAGGCCCTTGCCCCAGCGCTGGTAGCCCCGGTTGGCACCGGGACGCTCGATCTGGCCCGACAGGTCGAGCGGCTCGACCGTGGCGATGTTGCCGCGGATCGCACCGATCGTGTCGAGTGACAGCTTGTAGGCCACGATGTCACCCTCGATCTGCACGCTCGACGGTTCGTGGTACTCGGTGAACACGCCATCGGGCATCACCACGGCCACGCCGGGCAGGAAGTCGGCGGGGGTGATGCGCAGGTTGCCGTCGGGCAGGGCGCAGGGCACGGTGCTCATGTCGAAGTCACCGAAGGGGTCCTCGGTGAGGACCTTCTCGGACACCACGCAGCCGTGGATCGTGACGTTGTCGAAGAGCACGGCCGACGTGTTGCGCACCACGACGATGCCGTAGATGTCCTGGTCGCGGATCCACGTCATCCCGCTGTAGTAGTACTTGGGGATGGTGGGGTCCTCGAGCAGCTCGGTCACCTTGCCGGCCGAGATGCGCGGCAGGTTGTCGGGGTGGGTGGTCTGGGGCACGGGCACGCGCGCCACTTCGGCGAGCACCGTGGAGCCCATGCCGTAGTCGTCGAGTGCCTGGACCTGGATCCGGCCGTGGTTCTCGCTCAGGTCGCTGATCTGGACCGTGGCCAGGCCGTCACCGTTGGCCAGCGTCTTGGTCAGCTCGGACTTGCCCACCGAGAGCATCTGCTGTGCGTATTGCACCCCCGAGTGCGCGGCCTCTCGGGCCTCGGTCGCGGACTTGCCCACGATGCTCTGTTGGTCGCGCACGGTGATGTGGCGGATGTAGGTGAGCGCGATGGCGGTCATCACGCCGACGACGAGCAGGATCGCCACGATGGCGAATCCGGCCTGGGCCCGCGGACGGCGGGGGAGCTGTTGAAGGTTCGAGGGGGCATGCATCGAGAGATCTCCGATTCCGAGGACCGGCTTGCGGTTCGTTTCGTGCGGGGCGCCAGGGGGCGCCGCTCAGTTGCCGTGCAGTTCGAGGGTCGGCATCTCGCCGGGGACGGCGCCCAGCCACGGGTTCCGCACCGCCGTCTGGCCGGTCACGATGGCCGAGCCGGCGATGGTGCGCCCGTCGACGAGGTCGGCGTCGAGGGTGACGCGCGTGATGACCGGGACCGACCTGGTCTGGGTGTAGCTGCGCGTCCCCTGGATCGTGCACGGCAGCGAGATCGCCTTGCTCTCGAACACGCCGGCGTGGGAGAGCTGGTAGGCGACGCCCGAACGCTCGGCCGCCGCGTTGGGGATCGTGTTGACGACGATGCTGCGGTCGCCCTGCACGGCCAGCACCACGCTGTAGGCGCGTCCCGGCTGGATCTTGACGCCGAGCGAGCCGAGGTCGATCGGCACGGCGAGGGTCGGCGCCTCGAGGTGCATCTCGGGCAGCACCTCGGCGCAGTCACCCAGGATGTCGCCGTGGGCCAGGTGGGGGTTCACCGCGTTGCTGCTGATGTAGATCGTGTGCGCGTTCCCGGGGTTGCCGGGCGGGATGTGGCACACCGCGACCTTCTTCTTGCCCTTCTTGCCGGACGGCGGGAGCGTCGGCTCGAGGTCGATCGCGGACCAGACCGCGGGGGGCAACGTGTCGAGCGGGATCGACATGGTCGCGAGCGGATCACCGAAGGGCTGCCCTTCGCCGGGGGCGCGGGCCTCGAACAGCATCACGGCCAGGTCACCGCCCACGGTGGGCGTCCCGTCGATGAGCTGCGCCACCTTGAGCTGCAACTGGCCGAGGGTCGCCTCGAGCAACTCCTCTTCGACGTTGGCCACGACGTCCATCTCGGCCGGCGCGTCGAGCGGGGCCATGAAACCGATGGCGATGCAGTCGCCGGGGGGCACGACGAGCGGTTCGGGATCGCCGGGGGGAACCGTCGTGGCCCAGACCGTGCCGTACGAGTCCACGGGCGTGTCGTCGCGCAGCCGCGTGATCGTGTCCACGCTGAAGTCCACGTCCTGCACGTCCTCGAGCATGACGCCGACCTGCCCGCTGGGGCGGCGCACCTTGAGTTGCGAGCCGTCCTTGAAGTAGGAGGTGCGGTTGCCGTAGGGATCGAAGATGTCGATCTGGTTGGCCGACGGTTGCTCGACGTACCACGCGCGACGCACCTCGTCAGTGACCAGGGTGACGGCCTCTTCGAGGTCGGTGTCGGGCTCGGCACGCACGGCTTCGACGTTCGCGCTGAAGACCTGCATCGCGTGCGTGAGGCTGACGACGATGAGCGCACCGATGGACAGGGCGACCAGCATCTCGACCAGTGAGAATCCGCGCAGACCGCGGGACTGGACGGCGGGGGCATGTTCGCGAACGAGCATGGGTGTCTCCGATGACGTGTGACCCGTGTCCACGGGCAGGGTGCCCGGGCCGGGTTGGGCCGCGGGGCCTTTCACGAGGGGCTCGACGCCGCGTCCGGGGGGACGGGACGTGGAGGACTCGCGACACAGTCATCGGTCGCGGGGCGCCGGGATCCTGAGACAAGCCGTTCTGCTACTCCCGGTGCAGGGGCACCCGGGGACGAGCCGGAAGGCTGGATCCCGTCCGTTGCGGCCCGGGGAGGGGCCCACCCTCTGAAGGGACGGCTCCGTGCGCCTATTGGCGGCGCAGATCGCCCGTGGCGCCATCCCAGAGCAACACACACGCCGAGTTGCCGGCCTGCAGGTTGATGGCGCCGTTGGTCAGCGGCACGCCCTGGGCGTCGTAGATGGCGGCGTTGCCGGCGTCGCTGAAGTTCACGGCGGCGATGCGCACCAGGGTCGGCTGACCCGGGCGCACGAAATCGACCACGTAGCCGCGCTTGGTGAGCGGATCGACGACGGCATTCCCGTCCTCGTCCACCACCGCGAAGCGGTTGCCGGCGACGTCGAAGACCACGGCGTGAGGCGAACGGCTCGAGCGCGCCAGGGCCTCGGCGCGCGTCATGGCGTCGCGTAGTTGGACCTCGGCGAGGTCGAGATGCTGCTCACCGCCCTCGGCGGCCGCCATGCTGGTGATACCGGCCACGATCGAGAGGATCACGACCACGACCAGGAGTTCGATGAGCGTGAAGCCGCTCGGAGGCGGGCTCGTGTGTCGGTGCTCGTTCATCGATGGGTTCTCCGCGGCGTGTTCGCCGCTCTTCCGTGAGGCTCGGGGATCCGGCCGGTTCCTCTTTCGCCGGGTCCTTCTTCGGAAGCAGGGCGGGTGGGGCTGAAGGTCGGTCGGGGGGACGTGTCGGGGGGGACGCTCTCGGGCGCCGGGCGGAGCCGAGGCGGCTCCTGAGGCCGGGGACGGCCCCGCGAGCGCCGGGTTCGACGCCCGCGGGGGTCCCGCGGGGTGTTGTTCACGGTGAAGTGAAGTTCTCCTCCTCGCTCACCGCATGGGCGGGCGCCGACGGGAAGCTGTATCCCGTGATGGCGCTCAGCTGGCCCACAGTGCTGACCCGGGGCAGGAACGCGAGGTACGCGGTGTTCCAGGTACTCCCCATGGACAGGTCGTCAGACCACTCGGTCGGGCCGCGGCCGGAGCCGGGACGAACGATGGACTCGTCGATTTCAGCGGGCACGACCGTGGCGATGTTGCCGCGGATCGAGCCGATCGCCTCGAGGCTGCAGCGGTAGGCGATGATGTCGCCCTCGATCTGCACGCTCGAGTCGTTGTGGTAGTTGGTCAGGACGCCGTCGGGCATGACCACGGCGACACCCGGCAGGAAGTCGCCGGGGGTGATGCGCAGGCTGCCGTCGGTCAGGGCGCAGGGCGTGGTGCTCGGATCGAAGTCGCCGATCGGGTCGGTGCTGAGGGCGTCCTCGGAGACCAGCACGCCGCGGATGGTGACGTTGTCGAAGAACACCGCCGAGGTGTTCCTGACCACGACGACGCCTTCGAGGTCGCAGTCACGGATCCACTGCTGGCCGCCGTAGTAGTGCTTCTCGATGGTCGGGTCGCCCATGATCTCGTCGAGCGTATCGGGGTCGATGCCCGGCAGGTCGTCGGGGTGGGACGTGACCGGCTCGGGAGTGCGCGCGACTTCCGCGAGCACCGTGGCGCCGATACCGTAGTCGTTGACCGAGCGCACGAACATGCGGCCGTGGCCGTCAGCCAGCTCGTCCACCTGGATCGAGGCCGTCTTGTTGCCGTTGGTCACGGTGGCGGTGAGGGCGTCCTTGCCGACGTTGAGCGCCTGCTGCGCGAAGTTGCAGCCGGAGTGGACGGCCTCCTGGGCATCGATCGTCGAGCGCGCGGTGAGTGACTGCGGCTGCTCGACGAGGACGTGGCGGAGGTAGGTGGCGCCGAGGGTCGTCATCAGGGTGACGACGAGCAGGACCGCCACGATGGCGAAGCCCTGCTCGCGACGCGCTGTGTGCGCTGGCGTGGTCATGGTGAATCTCATGGTTGTCTGGTCATTCGCTCGCCGTCGGGCGTCGAGCGCATGGTCACGGAGGTTTGGAAACGGTCAGGGGTGAAGAAGGTGCTGTGCTCAGCTCCCGGGAGTGAGCAGGGTCGGCAGCTCGCCCGGCACGGCTCCGTGCCAAGGGTTGGAACTGGCAGCCTGGGTGGTCACGAGAGCCGAGCCGGTGAAGGCCGAGCCGTCGTCCCGTTCGAGAGTGACCGACACCTGGCGGATGACGTCGAACGCGTTGGTCTGGGTGTAGGTGGCCAGACCTTCGATGGTGCGCCTCACGGCCAGCGGCTGATCGATGAACGGTGCGCCCGGTGCACTCTGCGTCGCCACGGCGGTGTAGCTCACCCCGGGTGCCGGCACGGTCTCGAGCACGACGAAGTCGAGCCCGCTGACCCTGGCGACGAGGGTGTATGACTTGCCGGGGTAGACCACGGCCCCCATGGCCGAGAGGTCGATCGGCGCGTCCACCGCAGGGGTGTCGAGCACCAGCTCGACGTTCGGGTGGCCGTCCCACCAGCCCCAGGCGACGCCTGCGGGTGGGTCGATCACCTCGGGTGCGATGATCGTTCCGCCTGCCCCGTGGTCCCACCAGGTGTGGGTTCCGGTGGGCAGGGCGGCGGTGGGGATGTCCATCGAGGCGAGTGCCGGCCCGTAGGTCTCGGCGCTGCCCGGCGCGCGTGCTTCGTAGAGCTCGATGGTGAGCAGGCCGGTGTCGTCCGGGTGGCTCGGGTTGTGGGGCGGGCCGGGTGCGTGCAGGTGGCAGAACTCCTTGAACGATCCGTCCACCCGGGCGAGCGGCAGCAGCACGCGGTCGAGCGTGCTCTCGAGAAGCTGTTCGTTGACGCCGTCGACGGTCTCCACGGTGGCGGGAGCGAGGGCAGGCACCGTGAAGCCGAGGGAGATCGCTTCGCCGTCCTCGAGCACGCGCTCGCTCGGCGTGCCGAGGGGGAGGTCACTGAACAGAGGGCCGTAGAGCGCACGGGGGTCGGCTTCGCGCAGTCGCTGCATGGTCTCCAGCTCGAAGGCACAGTCGCTGACGCCCTCGAGCAGGACGCCCGCGGCGCCGTTGGGACGGTGCACGCGGATCGTCGAGCCATCGAGCTCGAACCGCGTGGCATTGCCCAGGGCGTCCACGATGCGGAGTTCGGTGTCGCTCGGCTTCTCGACCACCCAGGCGTGGCGCACGGCGGTCGTGAAGTTCGTCAGCGACTGCTCGAGCTCGCGCTGGGGATCGTCCCGCAGGTACTCGATGTTGGCGCCGAAGACCTGCGTCGACGAGGCGAGCGCGGCCAGGATCATCGCTCCGATCGACAGGGCGATCAGCAGCTCCAGCATGGTGAAGGCTGCTTGCTTGTCGGCTGTCGTGTCGGAGGCGAGTCGCGCGGGGGCTTCTCGCGCGGTGATCACGGGGTCACCCACCAGTTGTACGTGTCGACGACCGCACCGTGCTGCTTGATCGTGACGATGAGCTTGTACATGCGCTCGGAGTGCTTGTCGACGCCCATCCAGGCCGTCTCACCGGTCGCGGCTGAGAGGTCGTTGAGGTCGTAGAGCTGCAGGTCGACTTCCTGCGTCCAGCCGGCGAGCTCGAGGTTGGCCTTGCCGTTGGCGCAGATCGGCGGGTCGAAGGTCGCACCGACGAGTGAGTCGAGGGCGGCGATGTCGGCAGCCTTGGTCACACCCACGACGCCGCTCGGCGTCTTGGGCAGGGCCTGGGCGAGTTCGTGGATCTCCTTGGCGAGCAGCGTCGCCTGGAAGGGAGCCTCGTCTTCGAGCTCGTGCTTGGTCTGGGCGGCGCCCAACATGGCAGAGGAGCTGCCCATGACGGCGATCCCGATGATGACGGTTGCCATGAGGATCTCCACCATGGTGAAGCCGCTCTGGCGCGTGTCCCGGTTCTTCTTGTTGGTCTTGTTCATTTGATCTCGCATCCCATTGCGTGGTTGCGAGAACAGTACACCGAGATGGTGTCAAGACAAATCCGGGGGCCCAAAAAGCGCCGGGGGTTGGGAGCAGGCCGGTATGGGCAAACCGCCGGGGCTCTCATCGACGAGATTGCTGCCGCTTCTTGAGCGAATTCGGCAACGTGGCGGCGTTTCGCCCACAGGCGCCTTGCGCCGCATCCGGGGCGTCGAGTTTTTTTCTCCGGGCCCCGTGCAGGGGCCAGGCGAGCCGGTCCTGCCCGAGCCACCGCGGGTCAGAAGGTGATCTCGAGGCCGTTGCTCAGGTCGAACTTGGGGATCGCCACGCCGTTCACGACCAGCGCCTGGAAGCCGAGGGGGATGCCGGCCAGGGTCGCGTCCTCGGGGATCAGGCCGCTGAGCCGGATGTCGCCGTCGACGTCGAGCGGCAGTCCGCTGAGTTCCAGGGCCGGCTGGGGCACGTAGAGGTTGCAGATCAGCAGCACCGGGATGTTGGTCGTGCCGGCGTTGATGAACAGCAGCGCCTGGCTGCCGGTCTGGGTGGAGTCGATGTCCACGAAGAAGTCCTTGTTGCCCAGGGCCGGGGCACCTGCCGTGAGCACGGGCGGCGTGGTCTCCCCGCACCCCGGTCCCACGTCCACCACCGAGGCGGTGGCCGTGAGGTTCTCGGCGCCCAGGGTGGGGCCCACGTCCCGGAACCAGTCCGCCGCGTCATCTCCGTCTCCGTCCCAGGCGATGCTCTCGTCCGCCACGGGGGTGGGGATGAACTTCGTCGTGTCGTCCCAGAGATTGGCGGCCACGGCCACGTCGGATCGGAGCTGGTTCGCGGCGCCCCACTGGACGAAGTCGATCATGTTGGCGGGATTGCCGAAGAACGGCATCCCGCCCCCGGGCCGGTAGAGGCCCATGCTGTCGGCCACGGCGTTCATGGTCGGGAAGGCGGCGCCGGTGAAGATGTCGTCCGGCGTGTTGGTGCCGGCGACCCCGATGTGGACCCGGATCGACTTGCCGGCGTTCATGAACTGGAACGGCAGGGTCACGTACTGGAGCTGCAGGCACAGGTTGTGGTTGCCGATCGTCGCCCCCGACGGGCCCAGGTTCTTGATCTCCACGATCTGATCGCCGCTGGTCGGGTTCACCAGGACCTCGGTGATGCGGAACTGGGAGGTGGCTTGGGCGGTGGCACCCGCGGCCAGGACTGCGGCCATGCACGACGTCATCAGGAAGCGCAACATGGACTCTCTCTCCGGGGAGGGGTGTCCGGGCTGCCCGTGGACGCAGGAGGCCAGGTGGTCGGCCCGAGACTCTTGGTGATGTGGACCGCTCCGGGGGTTCTTGCACTACCGCCGGAGGGGGAGCGGCGGGCCGGGAACGGTTCCAGGAGCGGGACGCGTCGGGTCGGTGCGGTCGCTGCGGTCCGGCAGGAGCCCGGACGACGGAGGGCCGGCCCTCCCGGGGGAGGACCGGCCCTCGCCGATGCCGTCACGCGTCGCGCGCGGCGAGCGGGTCGTCGCGGATCAGTTCAGCGGGCACCCCTGCTCGTTGAAGCCAGCGAAGCTGTTCTTCTGGGTGTTGTACTGCTGCTTCGTGCCGGGGTAGACGGCGTTGAAGGAGCCGATCACCTGGGCCGAACTCAGGTCGTAGCTCACACCGCTCGAGGAGCTGTTGAGCAGTGCCGCGACGGTGTGACGGCCGAGCGCCTTGAGGCCGCCGCCGCCCGTCTTGAGCACCTGCAACAGGCTCTTGCCCGGGAAGGCATTCTCGAACACGTCGGAGAAGGGCGTGGCCGGGCTCAGCGAGTCCGGCCAGGAGTCGAAGTGGTGCGGCTGCTTCCAGTACCCGGGCGTGCAGCCCTCGCCGCCCAGTGGGCGCGTGTAGCCGAAGTCGCAGGTGCGATCCTCGCTGGAGTCGGTCGGCAGGTTCACCGGCTTGGGGCTGCAGTCGTTGTCGCGCGTGTCGTCGTCGCCGACGTTGCACGGTGAGGGCTGCAGGCCCGGGGGCAACGTGCCTCCGTCCACCCGCACGACGTAGTCACCGGCGCACAGGCCGCGGAACAGGTAGATGCCCAGGGAGTCGGTGGCGGTGACGTCGAGCACGTCGCCCCCTGCGCTGTCGAGGAAGACCGTCACGCCGGCGATGCCGGGCTCGTCGTCGTCCTGCAGGCCGTCGCCGTTGGTGTCCTCCCACACGAGGTCGCCGATCAGACCGGTGCAGGGCCGGTGGTAGCCGAAGTCGTTGGTCGGGTCGTGGCTGTCGTTCATGGGCAGGTTGACGGGCTTGGGGCTGCAGTCGTTGTCGAGCGTGTCGTCGCCGACGTTGCAGGGGGACGGCATGTAGCCGTCGGGCAGCGTGGACTCGTCGACGCAGACCACGTAGTCGCCGGCGCACAAGCCGTCGAATGCGTAGGCGCCGTCCGGGTCGGTGGCCGTGGCGGCGATGGTCTGGCCGCCGGCGTCCTTCAGCGTGAGGCGCACGTCGCGCAGGCCCGGCTCGCCGTCGTCCTGGATCCCGTCGCGGTCGAGGTCGTCCCAGACGAAGTCGCCCAGGCTCCCGGTGCACTCGATGTTCCGTTCGAACACGATGTTGTCGATGGCGCCGGAACCGTTCAGCGTCACGGCCATGATCTCGGTGCCGGCGACGGCTCCGAGGTCCACCACGGCGACGCCGTTGTTGTCCACCTGAGGCAGGATCACGAGCCCGATCGACATGCCCATGTCGTCGAGGAACTCGACCGTCGCCGGCAGCTCTTCGGCTTCGACGTCGATCAGCGTGATGCTCTTCACGGTCACCGGGCCGATGGCGGCGAAGTCGAGCAGCAGGGTGCTGCCGATCACATCGACGTCGTCGGGCGAGTCGATCAGGCCGTCCATGTCGTTGTCGACCATGTTCTCGGCGACGATCAGCACGTTGCCCAGGGGCAGCGCGTTCTCGAAGGGGGCGCCCAGCGCACCTCCGCGACCCTCGCCGGGGCCGTCGAAGTCACCGTTGGGCGTGCCGAGGTCGAAGTCGTTGCCGGTGGGGTCGGACGAGTCGAAGATCACGGCGACGTTCAGCGGGCCGAAGAACGGGCTCATGCCGTGCACGGCGATGGGCCCCGTGCCCATGTCGCTCGAGACGGCATCGACGACGGTCCCGGGCGGGAGGCCCTCGAAATCGATGGTCTCGTCCTGGCCCCGGACCGGGGCGACGGCGAGCGCGGTGGCGAGACAGAAGGTTGCGATGCGGATCATGAGGCGTGCCCTGATGACTGGAGTCGAACCGGCCCCCCCCTGGGGCCGGCGCTGATACGGAACGTATCAGGCTACATCAATGTGGCCATCTCCGGCAGTCCCCGAGCCCTCTGGGCTGCGCCGCGTCCACGAGATCACCGGCGGTGCGCCGGGTACCCGTCGGGCCGGGCCGGGTCAGCCGTCGGTCGGGCCGGGGTCAGCCGTCGTCGGTCTCGCGGCAGGCCTGGTCGAGCAGCTCGATCGGGTGCACCGCACGCATGGAGCAGCCGTGCTGCTTCAGGCCACGGGCGATGTGGAGCAGGCACCCGGGGTTGGCGGCGGCCACCACGTCCGCGTCGGTGTGCTTCAGACGGGTGAGCTTGTCGTCCAGCAGTGCCGCGGCCACGTCGGGTTGCAGCACGTTGTAGATGCCCGCACTGCCGCAGCAGCGTTCGGCATCTTCGAGCGGGCGCAACTCGAGCCCCGGGATGCGCGCCAGCAGGTCGGTCGGGGCCGTGCGGATGCCCTGAGCATGGTGGAGGTGGCAGGCGTGGTGATAGGCGACGCTCCCGCGCACCTCGCGACGCGGTGCGGGCAGACCCAGTTCGGCCAGCAGTTCGAGGGCATCGCGCGTCTTGTGGGCGAAGGCTCGGGCCTGATCCCGGAGGGTGGGGTCGTCCTGCGCGAAGAGCTGCTCGTACTCCTTCATGGTCGAGCCACAGCCGGCGGCGTTGGTCACGATGGCGTCGAGCTCGCCGGCGGCGGCGAAGGCCTTGATGTTCGCGCTGGCGAGACGGCGTGCGCCGCGCGTGTGGCCCGAGTGGGCGTGCAGGGCGCCGCAACAGCGCTGACCGGGGGGCACGACCACCTCGCAACCGGCTGCGGTGAGCAGGCGCACGGTGGCCGCATTCACGGAGCCATAGAGCCAGTGGCCGGCGCACCCGGTCAGCAGGCCGACACGCATGCGAGGCTCACCGATGGGGGCCGTGACGCGCGGCAGGGAGACCGGCGCCAGTGGGCGGCTCCGGAGCAGTTCGAGGGCCTGGGCGGCGCCGCTCGGCAACCAGCGTCGCATGCGCTTGCCCGTGGCGAAGCGCGGCAGGCGCGACCAACTCAGCAGGCGCAGCGCCCATGCCCCGAGGCGTTGCGTCGTGGGGGCCGCGCCCACGGCGCGCAGGATCCAGGCCTCGAGCAGGCGCTGGGAGCGGGGCCGCGCGCGGCTGGTGCGCAGGCTGGCGCGGGCCTGGGCGAGGTGTTCCGCGTAGGGAACGCCGGACGGGCAGGCCGTCTCGCACGCGCGGCAACCCAGGCACGCGTCGAGGTGACGCACGACCGCGGGCGTCGCGTCCACCCGGCCGGAATCGAGCGCGCTCATCAGCGCGAGGCGTCCCCGGGGATTGTCGAGCTCCGTGCCGAGCACGGCGTACGTCGGACACGCGGGGAGGCAGAAACCGCAGTGCACGCACGAGGGCGACGGCATGAGCTGCGGTCCGACCGTGCCGGCCGGGGCTTCGCGGGCCGGAGCGTCCTCGGTGGCCCGGGGCGCGCGGCCGGCTCCGGTCGAGCGTTCGGAGCGTGAGGTCTTGGCGCTCACGAGGCGTGCATCCAGCCGCCGGTGGCGAACACACCGTCGGGGTCGAGCGCGCCCTTGACCCGCTGCATGAGCACGGCGTCGGGCGCTGTCGGACCCCAGATGTCGCGGGCTGAGAGCCGCGCGAGCGCCGTCGGTAGCGTGCCCTGCTGTCCCGTTGCGGCCGGGATCGATGGGGCCCGGGTCACGGTGGCGTGGGTGCCGTCACGGCGGGCCGCGGGCAGACTCGCCCGCAGTGCGCGCAGCACCTGCTCCGGATCGTCGCTCGTGTAGGCGAGGTGCACCTGGTGCAGCCCCGGTCGAGCATCGACGGCGACGGCGACGCCTTCGGCCCGGGCGGCACGAGCCGTCACCACGGTCTGCGCTCGCATGAGCGAGTGCGGGGTGGTCATGCGCACCACCGCGTCGCCCGTGGGTTCGTCCAGGTGTCGTCGCAGGCGGGTGTCTTCCGCCGGGCCCATGACCGTCGTGTCGGTGGCGTCGCCGAGCAGGGCTGCCGTGCGCTCGAGCAGGCCGTGCACGCGCGTCTCGCTGCCGTCGAAGCCGATGGCCAGGGAGATGCTGGGGACGTCGACGCCGTCATCGCGGCCCGGCGCGTCGCTGCGCGGCGCCTCGTCGCCCACCTCGTTCCACAGCACGTTGACGAAGGCGGGCTCGAACGGTTGTTCGAGGACTTGCCGGGCCGCCTCGAAGGCGGAGCTCACGGCCGCGTAGCGCAGCACCAGGCTGCCCGTGACGGCGGGGCGCGGCTGGAGTCGGAAGGACGCCTCGACGATCACGCCCAGGGTGCCGTGCGAACCCGCCAGCAGGCGTGGGATGTCGTAGCCCGCCGCGTTCTTCACCACGCGACCGCGGCCGCGGGCGATCGTGCCGTCGCCGAGGGCGACGGCGGCGCCGATCAGGCGGTCACGGGGCGCGCCGTAGAGCAGGTCACACGCTCCCGGGGCGGCGGTGGCCACCAACCCTCCCACCGTGCCCGGGCCGGAGCGTCCCTGGATCGGCAGGCACTGGCTCTCCCGAGCGAGTCGTGCGTCGAGGTCGGCCACGGCCATGCCGGCTTCGACGGTGATGGTCAGGTCCCCGGGCTCGTAGGCCACGACCCGATCGAGCAGGTGCGTCGTCAGCTCGAGGTCGGCGTGCGGTGCGTCGCCGGCACGACCCCGGGTACCCCGTCCGTAGACGTGCACCCGTTGGCCGTCGTCGCGCGCGGCGGCGAGTTCGGCGGCCAGCGCGGTGCTCGTGCCGGGGCTGAGGCGCGGAGTCGTCACGCGGGTGGGCTCGGCGGAGGGTTGCGCGCGGCCGTGGCGATCAAAGCGCCGCCTGCCGTCGGCTGGGGGCCAGCTCCACGCAGCGGCCGCCGGTGGGGAGGATCTTGAGCGGGTTGCAGAGACGGCGCGGGTCGAAGGCGTTGCGCAGGCGCTCCATGAGCGCGAGGTCCTGCTCGGCGAACATGGCCGCCATCCACTCGCGTTTCTCCACCCCGATGCCGTGCTCTCCGCTCAGGGACCCGCCCAGTTCGACGCAGGCGCGCAGGATCTCGGCGCCCGCGGTGACGACGCGCCGGGCCTGATCCTGGTCCCGCTCATCGAACAGGATACAGGGGTGGAGGTTGCCGTCTCCGGCGTGGAATACGTTGGCCACGCGCAGTTGGTGGCGCTCGCCGATCTCCGCGATGCGCTCGAGGATCTCCGGCAGGCGCGTGCGGGGGATCACGCCGTCCTGGGTGCAGTAGTTGGGCGCCACGCGCCCCAGGGCGCCGAAGGCCTGCTTGCGCGCCTTCCAGACCTCGTTGCGTTCGGCTTCGTCCGCTGCCAGGCGCACGTGGATGGCCTCGTGGTCGCGGCACAGGGCGGCGATCGTCTCCGCCTCCTCGTCGATGCCCTCTCGCGGTCCATCCGACTCCACGACGAGCAGGGCGCCGGCTCCCGTCGGGAAGCGGAAGCCGAAGGCGGCCTCGAGTGCCGCCACGACCTCGGCGTCGAGCATCTCCAGCGCCGCGGGGACGATGCCGGCGGCGATGATGGCGGACACGGCGCGGCTGGCTTGCAGCGGTGTGGCGAAAGCCGCCAGCAGGGTGCGCACGGCTTCGGGCTTGCGCAGCAGCCGCACGGTGACGGCGGTGACGATGCCCAGCGTGCCCTCCGAGCCGGTGAGCAGTGCGAGCAGGTCGTAGCCGCCGCGCTCGCTGCCGCCCACGTTCACGATCGAGCCGTCGGGCAACACGAGTTCGAGGCCCACGACGTGGTTCACCGTCACGCCGTACTTGAGCGTGTGCGGCCCGCCCGAGTTGTGGGCGACGTTGCCGCCGATCGTGCACACCGCCTGGCTGGACGGGTCGGGCGCGTAGTACAGGTCGTGCTCGGCGACCGCGCGCGACAGGGCCAGGTTGGTGACGCCGGGCTGGGCCGTGAGGCGCCGGTTGAACACGTCGACGTCGAGGATCCGATCCATCCGGTTGAGGGCAACGACCACGCCGCCGTCGAGCGCCATGGCGCCGCCGGACAGGCCCGTGCCGGCTCCGCGTGCGACGTAGGGCACGTCGAATGCCGTGCAGGTGCGCACGACGTGGCCCACGTCCTCGGTGCTGCGGGGGAAGACGACGGCGCTGGGGGCTGCCGGGTGCAGGATCGAGCCGTCGTTCTCGTACACGAACGTCTCGGACGGGTCGGTGAGGATCGCGTCGGTGCCCAGCTGAGCAGCGAGCAGCTCGATCAGCTCGCCGGAGAGGACGCGCCGGGGTTCGGCGCCCCCGGCGGAGGCGTCCGGCGACGCCTCACGGAACGGATCGCTCGACGGATCGCGCGTGCGCGGGGGCATGGGGGGGTCCGTCCAACTTGCTCGACGGCCGCAGGCCGTGGGAAGATGCCATGCTACCCCCTGGTTCGCTTCCCGCGAGTGGATTGGGCGCGTGCGGTCTCGAGTGGACGGCGGGCGCCAGAGGCCACCTCGCCGCTCCGGACGAGTTCGCGCGCATGAGTGCAGATGTTTCGCCCCCCGCAGAGGGCCGTGAGCACGGGGCGGCTTCCGGCGGTGGTGCCGGCGGCTCGCCCGGCGTCGTCCCGGCAGGCGAACCCTCGGCGGGTCGCTGGGCCCTGGTGGCGCTCGTGCACGTGCTGGTGCTCAGCGCCTTCGCCTTCGCCCAGCCGCTGTTCGACGTGCTCACCCGCGCGGCCGCGTTCTTCGTGGCGCGCGGCTCCACGGCGGTCGACGTCTGGGGCCTGACGCTCGGACTGGTCTTCGTGCTGCCCCTGGCGGTCGGGCTGGTGCCCGTCCTGGTCGGGCTCGTGTGGCGCCCGGCCGGCAAGGCGCTGCAGCTCGTGCTCGTCGCGGCGCTGGTGGCGGTCATCGCGATGCCCCTGCTGACGCGTGCCATGGCGCCCCCCGGTGAATGGGTGCTGACGACCTCAGCCCTGGTCGGCGTGCTGGGTGCCGCGCTCTACGCTCGTTGGGGGCCGGCGCAGACGCTGCTGACCTTCCTGGCCTTCATGCCGCCGCTCGTGGCCGGCAAGTTCCTGTTCGATCCCAACGTGACCAAGATCACGGCGGGGGGCGGTGCCGGCAACTTCGAGTCGGTCGACGTGCAGGCCGAGGCACCGGTGGTGTTCATCATCATGGACGAACTGCCGCTCTACTCGCTGCTCACTCCCGACCTGCGCGTGGACGAGCAGTTGTTCCCCCACTTCGGCGCGCTCGCCGCGGACAGCACGTGGTTCCGCAACGCATCGGCGGTCCACGACAACACGGCCGAGGACATCGTCGCGCTGGTCACGGGCAACTACCCCACCGACGAGGAGCTGCTGCCGATCGCCGCCGACCTGCCGCGCAGCCTGTTCACGCTGCTGGGTCGCAACTACCGCATCAACTCGCGCCAGGCCGTGACCGACCTCGTGCCCGATGACTTCGAGCAGCCGGAGCAGGACCAGGAGCCGGCCGAGCCGCTGCTGCAACGGCTGACCGGGCTCGGCCTCGACCTGGCCGTGGTCTTCGGCCACACCGTGCTGCCGGAGGTCCATACCCGTGAGCTGCCGTCGATCGGCGGGGCGTGGAGCGGCTTCCTGGTGCTGGGTGGCGATCAGGGGGCGCACGACGAGACAACCGATGGGGCGCCGGGCGCTGGAGGCGGAACCGCCGCCGCGGGCGCGCCGAAGGAGCCCAAGGAAAAGAAGGCCAAGCTGCCGCGGCCCGCGGAGATCGCCGCCGACTTCCGGGCCAAGGCCTTCCAGGGCTTCAATGCCGGCATCGACGCGAACCCCGATCCCGCGCTCTACTTCCTGCACGTGATCCTGCCGCACAGCCCCTGGATCTACATGCCTTCGGGGACGTACTACCCCGGCAACCGCGACTTCGTGTCGGAGTGGGGCAGCGAGGAGTGGGTCACGTCGCTGGAGTTCCAGCGGCACCTGCTCCAGCTCGGCGCCACCGACAAGCTGCTGGGTGAGACGCTCGACCGCCTGCGTGCGGTCGGCAAGTACGACGAGGCGTTGATCGTGGTCATCGGCGATCACGGCGTGTGCTTCCGACCCGACGATCGGGCGCGTCTGCTGACCGACACGAACGTCGACGACGTGCTGCGCGTCCCGTTGTTCGTCAAGCGCCCGTTCCAACGGGAGCAGGTGATCGACGACCGCAACTTCGAGCACCCCGACCTGCTGCCGACCATGGCCGACGCCCTGGGTATCCCCTTCCCGTGGGATGTGGACGGGCACTCCGGTCTGGACCCGGAGCCCCCCGAGCGTCCGACCAAGCGCATCCGCAACCGCGCCGGCAACGTGTGGGAGGTCGACGGCAAGCTGCCCGAGAGCTTCCCGGCGCTGGACCGCAAGATCGCCCTCTTCGGCCCGCACCCCACCTGGGACGACATCCTGGCGTTCGGCACCGCCCACGACCTGGTGGGGCGCCCGGTCGCTGACCTCGACATCAGCGGTGACGGGGGCAGCGCCGAGGTGCGCATCAACCACGATCAGTTGCTGACGATGGTCGACAAGCAGGCCGACATGCAGCTCAACCTGCTCAAGGGTCGCATCCGCGCCGACGACCCGGGCGAACTCCCCGAGGCCGTGGCGATCGCCCTGAACGGCGTGGTGTGTGCGACCACGCCGACGTATGGGCGCACCGAGGACTCGGCCGAGTTCGATGCCATGGTGGATTCGGCGGCGCTGCGGCCGGGTGACAACGAGATCGCCGTCTACGCGCTCGACGGTGGATCCTCCCTGCGGCCGCTCACGTTGCGGCGCACGCCGGTGGGACGCAGCACGGTGAGCGGACCCTGGCGCAGGTCGAACCTGGGGGCCGCGAACAACCCACCCAAGCCGCCGGCGGCGGCGATCCCGGTGACGCTGCCCGACGGGCGCGTGCTGCAGGCCCGACCCGGGATGCTGGAGGGCAGCCTGTTCGCCGCAGTGGTCGAGGAGGACGTGCTGCGTCTGGTGGGCTGGTCGGCGGACGTGGCCCGCTCGCGTCCGGCCGACTCGGTGGTCGTGGTGCTGGACGGCAAGGTCGTGTTCACCGGCACCACGGGCGTCAAGGTCGACTGGCCGCCCAAGAAGTACAAGGACGAGAACCTGCGGCCGTCCGGCTTCGTGATGCGCGTGCCGCTCGACGCTCTCGGCGGGCCGTTCGAGGGCCGTGTGAGGGTGTACGGTGTGAGCGGGAATCGCGCGTCGGAAGTGACCTACGCGACCGCGACCCAGTGGCTGGCCCCGCAGTGAACGTCGCCTCGGGGCGCGGTGTCCGCTCGAGCAGTCAGCGGATGTGTGTGGTGGGAGAAGAAGACATGGGTGTCGTGAGCGGGCAGGTGAGGTCGGGCAGCGGTGGTCGCGACGCGGGAGGTCGCTGCAGGCACGCGCTGGGCGTGTGCGTCTGGGTGCTGCTCGCTCTGGGCGTGAGCGCCCAGGACGACGGGGCGGGCTCGGCCCGGCCCCCCAACATCGTGCTGATCCTGGCCGATGACATGGGCTTCGGGGAGCCGAGTTGCTACGGCAACACCGACTACGAGACCCCGGCCATGGATCGGCTGGCAACCGAGGGCATGCGCTTCACCGACTTCTACGCCAGTTCGCCCGTGTGCATCCCCACGCGCTTCGCGTTGCTCACCGGGCGCACGCCCAACCGGGACAACGTGCACGGACTGCAGGGCTTCTGGGCCAACGAGGAGGCGCTCGAGGCGCTGCAGTACCCCGTCAGCCGCATGCTCAGGCGCGCCGGCTACACGACGGGCATCGTGGGCAAGTGGCACCTCGGCTGGACGAAGGAGCTGATGCCGACCCGGCGCTACTTCGACTATTGGCGCGGCTTCCTGGCCGGCAACCTGGACTACGTCTCGCACATCAACTCACGGGGTGAACGCGACTGGTGGAACGGCGACGAGCGCGACAAGGAGCAGGGTTACCTGACCCACCTGATCACCCGTCACGCCGTGGACTTCATCGAACAGCGGGGCGAGCAGCCCTTCTTCCTGCTGGTCTCCCACGCAGCACCGCACACGCCCTACCAGGGGCCGGGCGACGAACCGCTGCGCACCATCGGCGACGGTAACTACTCGCTGGACGAGATGCGTCCCGACCGGGATGTGGCCTACCGCGAGATGATGACGGAGTTCGACAAGGGTGTGGGCGAAGTGCTCGATGCCCTCGATCGCAAGGGCCTGGCCGACGACACGCTGGTCGTGCTCACGTCGGACAACGGCCCGCGCAGTTACGGCAAGACGGCGCCCTTCAGCGGCTTCAAGACGAGCATGTGGGAAGGCGGGCTGCGCGTGCCCTGCATCGCCCGCTGGCCCGATCGCATCGAGCCGGGCAGCGTGAACTCGGACCCCTCGATCATCGTGGACCTCACGGCGACCTTCGTCGACGTGGCCGGGGCCGACCCCTTCGCGGGGCGTGCGCTCGACGGCCAGAGCCTCGTGCCGACCCTGACCCAGGCGGGCGGGCTCGACCCCGAGCGGCCCTTGTTCTGGCTCTATCGCACGAACCTCGACCAGCTCCGCGCGGCCGTGCGCCGCGGCAAGTGGAAGCTCGTCTTCATCCAGAATCGCTCGTTGCTGTACGACCTCGAAGCCGACCCCGGGGAGAGCCGGGACCTCGCCGCAGACCATCCCGAAGTCGTGAGCGAACTCGTGAAGCTGGCCCAGGCCTGGGCCGATGAGCTGCCCGGCGCGAGCGACTTCTTCGCGCAGACGCAGTCGCTGTGATCGCGGTCGAGCGCACGATCGATCGGACGGCGCGCCCCGGGCCGGCGTTGTCGGGCCGGGCTCTGCTGGCCCCGGTGCTGCTGTCCCTGGCGCTGCTGGCCCTGGCGCTGCTGGCCCTGGGCGCCTGCGGTCCGACCGAGGAGCGGCTCCCGTTGCGGGCGCCCACCGATCGGCCGAACGTCGTGCTGATCGTGACGGACGACATGGGCTGGGCCGAGCCGAGTTGCTACGGAAACGAAGTCTACGACACGCCCAACATCGACCGTCTGGCAGAGGAGGGGCTGAGCTTCACGCAGTTCTACGCCAACTCGCCGGTCTGCGTCCCCACGCGTTTCAGTCTGTTGAGCGGGCGCTACCCCAACCGCGACGGGATCCACGGCAACAGCGGACTGTTCAAGAACGAGGCCGCCGACGAAGCGATGGCCCACAACCTGCCGCGGCTGCTGGGCGATGCCGGCTACGTGACCGGGTTGGTGGGCAAGTGGCACCTGGGCTTCGTGCGCGGGCTGCTGCCCAACGACCGCTCCTTCGATTGGTTCCGCGGCTTCCTGTCGGGCAACCTCGACTACACCAACCTGCGCAACTGGAGCGGCAAGAAGGACTGGTGGGAGAACACCGAGCTGGCGCCCGAAGACGGCTACCTGACGCACCTGATCACCAGCAACGCGGTGAAGTTCGTCGAACGTCACCGGGACGAGCCGTTCTTCCTGTTCCTGTCCCACGCGGCACCCCACACGCCCTACCAGGCGCCCGGCGACGCACCGGTGCGCTCGCGCGAAGACGGTCACATCGAGGTGGAGGAGATGCGCAAGGACGTGCCCGTCGCCTACGAGCAGATGGTCACCGAGATGGACGACGGCATCGGCGAGGTGCTGGACACGATCGATCGGCTGGGACTGGGGCCCAACACACTGGTGGTGTTCGTGTCCGACAACGGGCCGCGCAAGTACGGGCAGACCGGGCCGTTCAGCGGCTGGAAGACGAGCGTGTGGGAGGGCGGGGTGCGCGTGCCCTGCATCGTGCGCTGGCCGGGGCAGATCGCCGCCGGGGCGAGGTCGGAACAGGTCGCCATCACCCACGACCTGCTGCCCACCTTCGTGGGGGCGGCCGGTGGCGAGTTCCCCGCCGACTGGACCTACGACGGCATCGACCTCATGCCCACCTTGCGTGGCGAGGGCGCGCTGACGCCGCGCACCCTCCACTGGCTCTACCGCACGACCAGGGAGGAGATCCGGGCCGGCATGCGCCAGGACGATTGGAAGCTCGTGTTCGGCATGAACCGGCCGCTGCTGTTCGAGCTGGACTCGGATCCCGGCGAGCTGCGTGACGTGGCGGCCGAGCACCCCGAGCGCGTGCGCGCCATGGTGTCCGAGCTCAGCACCTGGGCCAGGGACGTGGCCGCCATGGACGACTTCTGGATGCAGACGCAGTCCCTGTGAAGAGCGGCCGGCGAATGCGCGATGCGGTGCAGGGCGCGGTCCCGTGAGCTGCGGACTCGTGGGATGCGGATTCGTGAGGTACGGACTCGTGAGAGGCGCGCTCTCGTGAGCAGCGCGGCGCGGCTCGTCGTGCTGGGCCTGCTGTGCGGGGCGCTGTTCGGCTGCGGTGATGGCGCGTCCCCGGCGGGCGGTGACGGATCGGAGGCTGCCGACGCTCCGGCGAGCGACGGACCCGCGCCGACTCCGGTCCTGCGCGGGGACGACCCGCGACCCAACGTCGTGCTGATCCTGGCGGACGACATGGGCTGGGCGGACGTGGGTTGCTACGGCGCGCGCAACGTCGAGACGCCCCACATCGATCGCCTCGCGGCGGAGGGCACGCGCTTCACGCAGTTCTACTCCAGCTCGCCCGTGTGTCTGCCCACGCGTCTGGCGTTGCTCACCGGGCGCTACCCCAATCGGGACGGCGTGGACGGCAACGTCACCGTCCCGGGCAACACCAAGGCCCTCGCGGCGCTCGATCAGCTCATGCCCAAGCAACTCCAGGCTGTGGGCTACGCCACGGGCCTGATGGGCAAGTGGCACCTGGGATCGGGGCGCAAGGCCGGCCCGATCCACCGGGGCTTCGACGTGTTCCGCGGCTATCTCGGCGGCTACCTCGACTACACCGGGCACACCTCGCCCTTCAACCAGCTCGACTGGTGGCACGGTGACGCCCGCACCGATGAGCCGGGGTACGCGACCCACCTGATCAGCAACCACGCCGTGGAGTTCATCGAGCAGCACCGGGCCCGGCCGTTCTACCTCGTCGTCTCGCACGCGGCGCCGCACACGCCGTACCAGGGGCCGGGGGACCCGCCGGTGGCCGTGCGCAACGGGCGCGTCGTGCGGGCTGACATGCGCTCGGACGTAGCCGTCGCCTACCGCGAGATGATCACCGAACTCGACCACGGCGTGGGCGACGTGCTGGCTGCGCTCGAACGGCACGATCTCGTCGAGCACACGCTGGTGGCGTTCATGTCGGACAACGGTCCACGCAAGGTGGGCGAGACCGGCGTCCTGCACGGCACCAAGGGCAGTGTGTGGGAGGGTGGCATCCGGGTCCCGGCGATCGTGCGCTGGCCCGGGCGCATCGACGCCGGGAGCGTCGTGGAGCAGGTCGGGACGACACTCGACTGGGTGCCGACCGTGCTCGAGCTGGCGCAGACGAGCATGGCCCCCTCACGGCCCGTGGACGGCGACAGCCTGGTCGCGGTGCTGACGGAGGGTGAGGCGCTGGGGGAACGGACCCACTTCTGGATCTACCGCGCTGCCAAGGACGAACTGCGCGCGGCGGTGCGGCGCGGCAAGTGGAAGGTGGTCTTCGGCATGAACCGCCCGCTGCTGTTCGACCTCTCCATCGATGCGGCCGAGCGCCACGACCTGAGCGCCGCGCACCCCGAACTCACGGCCGAGCTGACCGAGGCGATCCTCACCTGGGCCAAGACCGCCACCGATGCCAGGGACCTCCCGTTCCAGATCCGGTCGCTCTGATCGGGTCGCGGTCCCGCGGCGTCAGGGAACGACGGTGACGCGGATCGCTTCGCTGGCGAAGTCGATCGGGCGGTAGGTGTAGAACGCCACCTGCAACTCGAGGCCGACGAACGCTGCGAGTTGGACCGGGTCGGCCGTGAGCGAGGCGCGTGCCTGGGCGGCGGGATCGAGCGTGCCGGGTGTGTTGCGCAGGAACGCGATCGGTGTCGGCGGCAGGGATGCCGCGAACAGGCTGTCGGGGTTGAGCGGCAGGCGCACGCCGTTGACCGACTGGCCCGGTTCGGAACCGCTCATCGACAGGCCGACCGCGTACAACCGTCCGGCCCGGTCGCTCGGGGCCTGCAGGTCGAAGACGATGTCGTCAGCTCCGCCGCTGATCTCGGTGCCGTCGGCGAGCAGCGCCGGCCGGTGCGCGAGTTCAGGATCGGGGAAGAGCGTGGCGCTGATGCCGTCCGGGACGTCGTCTGCCTCGGTCACGCGCACGCGGAGACGATCGAGCCCGAACGCGCGCCCGGCGACCAGCGCCACCGAGTAGGTGCCGTCGCCGTGGTCGATCACGGGGCCGATCGTGGCCTGGGCCGAGCTGTCGGGTGCGTGCTCGACCTCCACGTCGTGGCCGCCGTGCAGGATGCGCTTGTCGTCGATGTCGCGCAGCGTCAGGCTCAGTGTGCGCGTGCTCGTGCCGTCGGCCAGCACCGCGTCGGCGTCGAGCTGGGCGCGGGAGAGCACCCCGTCGGGGCGCCCGCGCATGTCGAGCTTGAAGGCTGCGTACATGTCCTGCAGCTGGAACACCGGGTCGGGGTCGGGGAAGAGCTGGTCCTTCACGTTCAGGCTCAGGTAGTAGTCGCCGTTGGCGCAGCCCGGGCCGTTGATGCACACCCCGTCGGCATCGCCCGTGCGCGCCACGATCACGAAGCCCACGTGCGCCGACTTCACGAACGAGTCGGGCGGCGATCCGCACCCGGTGGGATTGAACGTCTGACACGAGCAACGGCCGTCACCTCCGAACGCGCGTGCGGCTTCCATGCCCGCCATGAGCTTGTCGGCCACGCTGCCGGGCGTGCTCAGCACGGCCGCCCGCGCTTGCCAGGCCACCGGTGTGCCGGTGAGCACGTTGCCCTGGACGGCGACGAACAGCGAGCCGATCTGTCCCGACACGCCGAGCTTGGCCGACCCCGCGCCGGTGCCGGTGAACTGGGCCACGTCACCGGTCATGTCGACGATGCCGTACTGGCGCGCCTGCGCCTGGTTGTCGCCCTCGAGGGTGAGCATCAGGATCTGCTCGGGGTGCAGCCCGGCCTGCAGGCCGTCCCAGATCTTCATGCGGTTGACCGCGTTCGTGTCCACCAGGCTCTGGGCCACGGCGCCGCCCTTGCCCACCACGATCACCGGCAGGAACAGCTTGAGGTTGAAGTTCGCCAGGCACGTGGCGGAGCCCACGGCGACTTCGCCCGTGGCCCGATCCACGATGATGATCGACCAGGTGGCGCGGGCGGCGGGGGCCAGCACGAGGAGCGCGGCGAGCAGGGTGGTGATGACGCGGGGGACGCTCATGGTCGAACCTCGGGGTCAGTGGTCGTCGGCGTCGCGGTCAGCGCTCTCGCCGTGGGAGGTCTCGCGGTCAGGGGTCTCGCGGTCAGGCGCCTCGTCGCCGGAGGGGTGGCCGAGTTCGCTGCGGATCGCGGCATCGAGCGCCTCCGGGTCGAAGCCGAACGGTCCCGGTCCGCCCTGGTAGGCGATCCTGCCGTCCTTGCCCACCAGGTAGAGGCGGTCGGGATGGGCGCGATAGGCCTCGCCCACCGCGTTGTCGATCCCGTCGATCAGCGCGTGCATGGGTTCCAGTGCGAGCGCGGTCATGCACACGCTCGCGACCGCCTGTCGC
>JAJDEQ010000188.1 GCA_029259695.1 Planctomycetota bacterium | reverse complement strand
CGCTCGAGCGCCGCTTCGTCTGCCGACCCGCCGAAGCCAAGGTCCTCCCGTGGCGCAGCGCCGTGATCCCACTGGACGCCTTCGCCGGGCAGCGCGTGGAGGTCGTGTTCGCCGTGAAGGACGAGCGCACCGGTGAGCGCGTCGCCTGCGCCGTGGCCGAGCCCACCGTGTGGGTGCCCGCGGCGGACGCGCCGACCGTGCTGCTGATCACGAGCGACACCCATCGCGGCGACCACCTGGGACTGTCGGGCCGGGGCGTCACGATCGACACGCCGATCATGGATGCGCTCGCGCAACGCGGGCTCTACTTCGAGGACTGCTTCAGCCCGGCCAACTCGACCAACCCGTCGCACGTGTCGCTGATGACCGGGACGAGCCCGCGCGACACCGGCGTGATGAGCAACTACATGCCGGTGAGCGACGAGCCCACCACGCTGGCGGAGGTCTTCCGCGACCAGGGGTGGACGACCATGGCGGCCCTGAGCAGCCGTCACCTCGGTCATACGGGCAGCGGCCTGGGGCAGGGCTTCGACCGCATGGCACGCCCCCTGAGCGGCCAGCGCCCCGCGGCGGAGACCATCGCCGACGTGACCCGCTGGCTGCCCGACGCCGACGGACGTCCGCTGCTCCTGTGGCTGCACGTGTTCGACGCGCACACGCCCTACGAACCGCCCGACGACGCCACCGCCCGCTACTACGACCCGTCGCAGGACCCCACCGACCCGTCCCTGCCCGATCCCGACACGGGCAGCGGCGGACTGCCGAGCTTCATGCGCGAGATCCGCGACCTCGACTACGGCCGCGCGCTCTACAAGGCCGAACTCACCCACCAGGACGGGCTGCTCGGCGGCATCCTCGATCACCCGCGCCTCGCGAGCGCGATCACCGCACTGGTGGGCGACCACGGCGAAGCGATGGGCGAACACGGGATCTGGTTCAACCACCTGGGCATCTACCCCGCCACGCTGCACGTGCCGTTGATCCTCGCCGGTCCGGGCGTGCCCGTCGGTCACCGCAGCGCCGTGCCGGTATTGCACACCGATCTCGCGCGCACCCTGCTCGACCTGGCCGGCCTGCGCGACGCCGTCTTCCCCGGTCGCAACCTGATCGCCGTGAGCGACACCGAGCCGTCGGCAGCGCCGCCGCGCTTCGCCATGGAGGGTTACGGCATCGCCGCCTCGGCCACCCACGACGGGCTGCACCTGATCCTCAACTTCATCCCGCGCGACCTGCCCCTGCTGCGCGAGCGGCGCGCGCCCCACGAAGTCGAGCTGTACGATCTGCGCACCGACCCGCACTGCGAGGTCAACCTGGTGGACGAGCGCCCCGACGACGCGCGCCGCCTGCGCAGCCAGCTCGTCACCTGGCTCGAACAGGCCACCGGCGCCTGGGCCGGCACCGCCAATCAGGACGAGGAGATGCTGCGCGAGTTGCAGCAGCTCGGCTACGTGGCCCCGGAGCAGGAAGCGAGCAACGTGATCTGGGAGCCCGACGACTGCGCCTGGTGCAAGCGCTTCGACGACTGAGCCAGGGCCGGCGCTTCGGCGACTGAGCCCGGTCGGACGGGCACGGCGGACCGCGGCCGCGATCGGCGCCCAGGCAGGCGAGCACGGTCGCGATCGGCGCCCGGTCGGGCGGGCACGGCGGACCGCGGCCGCGCGCCGCGTCCGGCGTCAGGAAGAGGGGCCGCGCAGCGGGCGGCGCAAGCGGCGCCCCACGTCGCCGAACAGGAAGCTGGTCACGTCGATGCCGGCCGTCCACAGCGCCGCCAGGCTGTCGCCGCCGCGCAGGCGGCCGAGCATGCGCAGCATGAAGCGCGGGTCGAGGTAGAAGCGGCGCAGGAAGCGCTTCTGGGTGGCCAGCATCTCTTCGGCGCTGAAGTGGGTGAAGCGCCAGGGCGGCAGGCCCGGGTAGTAGCCGTAGCGGCGCCAGTCGGGGCGGCCGTCGGCCTCGTACACGAGGTAGCCGCGGCGCTTGCACTCCTCCCACAGCTCGGTGCCGGGGTACGGGCAGGCCACGGTGTAGGTGATGTAGTCGGGCTCGATCTGCTTGGCGAGTTGCCAGGTGAGCTCGACCTCTTCCGGCGTCTCGTCCACGTGGCTGCCGAGCATCAAGTAGGCCGTGCGCAAGATGCCGGCGCGCTTCGCCTCGGCGAACACGGTCACCACCCGGTCGCGGGTGACGAGCTTCTTGTTCAGCTCCAGGATGCGCTCGGAACCGCTCTCCACGCCGAAGTCGATCTTCTGGCAACCCGAGGCCGCCATCAGCTCGAAGTGCTCGCGCTGCAGCCCGTCCACCCGGGCGTTGCAGCTCCAGGTGATGGGACGCTGGATCAGGGCCTGGCCCAGCTCCTCCAGGTAGTTGAGCGTGGGCGGGAAGATGTCGTCTTCGAAGTTGATGTGGTTGATGCCCTCGTCGGCCATCAACCGGTCGATCTCCTCCAGCACGGCGGGCACGGATCGGCGGCGGATACCGGGGCGCGCGCGCTCACCCCAGACCGCGTTGGTGCTGCAGAACACGCAACGTGCGTAACAGCCGCGGGACAGGTGCACCTGCGTGGCGCGGATGCCCTTGCGGATCACGCCGGGGCTGGCCACGCCCTTGCGGCCGGCGACGCGCTCGTAGGCCGCCCAGTCCAGCAGGCTGCGATCGAGGGGCGCCAGGCGGTCGAGGTCGGCGATGGGTTCGCGCCAACCGGTGTGCCCCACTTCGCGCAACACGAGACCCGTGATGCTCGCCAGGGGCTGCAATTCGCGGGCCGCGTCGAAGGGCGCCGCGCCGCCGCTGCCGCCGCGCACGCTCACCGAGCGGCCACCCAGCGCGTTGCCACCCTGCCCGTTGCCACACTGCCCGTTGCCACCCTGCCCGTTGCCACCCTGCCCGTTGCCAACCTGCGCGTCGCCACTCAGCGCGTCGCAGAGTTCCACCAGGGACTCGTCACCCTCGCCGATGCAGATCGCGTCGAGTTCGGGGATCTCGTCGAGCAGGTCGTCGGGCAACGCGGTGGCGTGGGGGCCGCCGGCGATCAGGAACACGTCGGGCAGCAGGCGCCGGGTCGCCGCCAGCAAGGCCGCCGCCCCGGGGACGTGCGGCGTGACCAGCGAGACACCCACCAGCCCGGGCGCTGTCTCGCGCAGCACGGCGGCCAGCGCCTCCCAGCCGCCGGGCGTCACCTCCAGGTCGAGCACGGCCGCCTGGTGGCCGTGGGCGTTCAGCTCGCTGGCCAGACCCACGATGTTGGTGGGGTGCTGAAGGTTCTGCCGACCGATGCGGCCCAGGATCGATGGCGGTCGGATGAGCAGCGCGCGCATGAGCGCTCCATGATAGCTGAGGTGAGCCGCTCGCGGCCCGTCACGCGGTGTGAACGGACGACGGGGTCGCCAGGGCCCGCGGCGTCCAACCGCCCCGCGAACGGTGCCTGCGAGGGACGCCCGAGTCCGCCATCGCTCTGACGCCCGGCCGTTCGGCGCCCGATCGTCCCAGAGCGCTTCAAGCTCGCCCCCCTGCCATGCCGATCTCCGGACCGGCCGGTGCATTGGTGCCACCGGCCCGACGACAGGAGAAGAAGACGATGGCATCCGACCAGAACTGGTCCAACACAGGCGCTCCCTCCGGCGAGCACTCGCGCGGCGACACACTCACCGCCCCCACCCTCCCCAGCGATCAGAACGCCAGCGGGCGCACCCTCGGCGATGCCGAGATCGCGGCCCTGGCCGAAGCCATCGCCAGCGGGACGCTGACGCCCACCAAGGGCACCTTCGTGAAGCGGCTCGAGCAGCGCTTCGCCGAGCGGCTCGGCAGCAAGCACGCCTACGCGTGCAGCTCCGGCACCGCCGCCATCCACGCCGCGATCGCCGCCGTGAACCCCGAGCCGGGCGACGAGATCATCACCACGTCGGTCACCGACATGGGCGCGCTCACGCCGATCGTGTTCCAGGGCGCCATCCCGGTCTTTGCGGACGTCGACCATGTCACGCTCAACGTGACCGCCGAGACCATCGCGGCACGCATCAGCGAGCGCACCCGCGCCGTGATCGTGACCCACCTGTTCGGCAACCCGTGCGACATGGGGCCGATCATGGAGCTGGCGCACGCGCGCGGCATCACCGTGATCGAAGACTGCGCCCAGGCCTACCTGGCCCGCTCCGGTCCGGCGCTCGTGGGCACCATCGGTCACATCGGCTGCTTCAGCCTGCAACAGGGCAAGCACGTGACCACCGGCGAGGGGGGCTTGATCACCTGCAACGACGCCGACCTCGCCCGCCGGCTGCGCATGTTCATCAACAAGGCCTGGCCCTACGGCGAGTCCAGCCCGGACCACGAGTTCCTGGCGCTCAACTACCGCATGAGCGAACTGCAGGGCGCGGTGGGCCTGGCCCAGCTCGGGAAGCTCGACAACGTGGCGCGCACGCGCGTCGCCAATGCGCAGGAGCTCAACGACCTGCTCGACGGTATCGACGGCCTGGCCCTGCCGCGCGTGCACCCGGGCGACGTGCACACCTACTGGAAGTACTGCCTGCGCGTGGACGAGACGGTGATCCCCGGCGGCTCGGACGCCCTCGGCGCCGCGC
This sequence comes from Planctomycetota bacterium, assembly GCA_029259695.1. Classification (GTDB taxonomy): domain Bacteria; phylum Planctomycetota; class B15-G4; order B15-G4; family B15-G4; genus OFTM49. The sequence continues at coordinate 4,627 of JAJDEQ010000188.1, read as the reverse complement.
TGGCCGAACAAGGCATCGCCTCGGCCCCGCGCTACATCCGCAAGCCGGCCTTCCAGTGCCGCGTCTTCAGCGAGCAGAACACCTTCGGGACCAGCAACTGGCCCTTCAACCTCGCTCGCAGCGAGGCGATCGACTACGCGCCGGAGAGCTACCCCGGCACCTTCCGCGGCCTGGCCGAAGTGCTCGTGTTGCCCTGGAACGAGTCCTACACCCGCGAGCACGTGAGCTTCATCGCCGACGCCGTGCGCAACGCGGTGGCCCGGCTGACGAACGGCGGTGCGGCATGAGCACCGACCGCGATCGTTTCCCCGACGGCGAGATCCGCATCGGCATCGTGGGCGCGGGCGCCATCGCCCAGGCCCATGCCCAGGCCATCGCCGAGGCGCCCGGCACGACGCTCACGGCCGTCGCCGACGTGCGTGCCGACGCAGCCGCGGCCTTCGTCGAGAGCCACGGTGGTGTCGCCTACGACAACCACCGGGCGCTGCTCGACTCCGGCGAGTGCGATGCGATCATCGTCTGCACGCCGCCGGTGGACCACGCCGCCATCTGCCGCGACGCGTTCAAGCACGGCATCCACGTGCTGTGCGAGAAGCCGCTCACGCTCGCCCTCGAGACGGCCCGCGAGCTCGTGGACGCCGCCCGGGACCACGACGTCGTGTTCACCATGGCCTCCAAGTTCCGCCACGTGCCGGACGTGATCGCCGCGCGCAGCCTGGTGGCCTCCGGCGCCCTGGGCGAGATCCAGATGCTCGAGAACGCGTTCACCGGCGAGGTGGACATGAGCGCCCGCTGGAACGCCGACCCGGCCCGGTCCGGTGGCGGCGTGCTGATGGACAACGGCACGCACTCGCTCGACATCGTGCGCTACATCCTGGGCCCGATCACCCAGGTGCAGGTCATGGAGGGCAAGCGCTTCCAGAACCTGGCCGTCGAGGACACGGTCTGTGTCTTCGCCCGCACCGCCGACGACGCGATGGTGTCGGTCGACCTGTCGTGGAGCGTGAACAAGGGGCTGGACGACTTCCTCGTGATCCACGGCTCGCGCGGCACGGTGCGCGTGGGCTGGAAGCGCTCCTGCTGGCGCCTCTCGGCGCAGGCCGACTGGACCCCGCTGGGCGACGGCTACGACAAGTTCGTCGCCTTCCGACTGCAGCTCGAGAACTTCTGCGACGCCCTGCACGGCACGGACGAGTTGCGCATCTCGGCCGAGGCCGCGCTGGCATCGGTGCAGGTCATGCAGGCGGCCCAGACGTCGCTGCGTGCAGGCGGCTGGGTCAGCGTGGCCGACACGCTGGTCAGCGCCGGCACGCCCGGCTCGATCGCCAACGCCGACCAGATCGTCCCCAACGGCGCGGCTCGCGGCGTCGCGAACGGCCGCAGCCTGACGCCCAGCGCATCATGAGCACGCAGATCCACGAGACCGCCATGCTCGAGCCGGGCGTCGAGTGCGGCGACGGCACGCGCGTGTGGGACAACGTCCACATCCGCGCTCCAGCGCGCATCGGCCGGGACTGCATCATCGGCGAGAAGAGCTACATCGCCTACGACGTGGTCATCGGCAATCGGGTGAAGGTCAACGCTTTCGTGTACTTGTGCACCGGCGTCGAGCTGCGTGACGGCGTGATGGTGAGCGCCGGCACGGTGTTCACCAACGATCGCTTCCCGCGCGCCACCACGCCGGACCTGCAGCAGTTGCGCTCCAGCGATCCGGACGAGGACACGCTGCCCACCATCGTGCACGAGGGCGCCACCGTCGGCGCCGGCTGCACCATCGGCTGCGGCTTCAACATCGGTCGCTTCGCCATGGTCGGCATGGGGGCGGTCGTGACCCGCGCCGTCCCGGGCTTCCACCTCGTGGTCGGCAACCCGGCCCGCTCGGTGGGCATCGTGTGCCGCTGCGGCGAGCCGATCCAGCGCTTCGGCGTGAGCGGCCCGATCGCCGTGGACGACGTGGCCTGCACCCGTTGCGGGCTGCGCTACGCCGTGCACGGCGGCGTGGTCACCGAGCTCACCCCACCTCCGCGCACGCCGCCCGGACCCTGACGTTCCTTCCTGCGCAGAGCACCCACGCCCGGTGTCCGGCATGACGTCCCCCTCCCCACCACGACCCACGGCGAGCCTCTCGCTCGACCTGGACAACCAGTGGTCGTACATGAAGACCCGTGGGGACGAAGGTTGGCGCGAGCTGCCGAGCTACCTGGGGACGCTCGTGCCGCGCATGCTCGACCTGCTCGCCGGGCTCGAGCTGCAACTCACGGTGTTCATCGTGGGCCAGGACGCCGCCCTGCCGGGACACCACGAGGTGCTGGCCAGCATCCCGCGCGCCGGTCATGAAGTGGGCAACCACTCGTTCCATCACGAGCCGTGGCTGCACCTGTACTCACTCGATGAACTGATCGATGAGGTCGAAACAGCCGAGCAGGCCATCGAAGCGGCCACGGGCCTGCGCCCGGAGGGTTTCCGCGGTCCCGGCTACAGCCTCTCGAAGGCCTTGCTCGAACTGCTGCACGACCGCGGCTACAGCTACGACGCGTCGACGCTGCCGACGTTCATCGGTCCCCTGGGTCGCGCCTACTACTTCCTGCGCGCGGGCCTCGATCGCCAGGAGCGCCGACAACGCCAGCGACTCTTCGGTTCGGTGGCCGACGGTTTGCGCCCGGTGAAGCCCTACCGCTGGCGCCTCGACCACGGCGAGCTGCTCGAGATCCCGGTCACGACGTTGCCGGTGGCCCGGACCCCGTTCCACCTCAGCTACGTGCTCTACCTCAGCACGTACTCGTGGGCGCTCGCTCGGGCGTACTTCAGGACGGCGCTGGCCACCTGCAGCGGCCTCGGCGTGGAGCCGTCGATCCTGATGCACCCGCTCGACCTACTGGGCAAGGACGACGTGGACGCCCTGGCGTTCTTCCCCGGCATGGCGCTCGACGGTGCCACCAAGCGGGAACGCGTCCGCACCCTGCTGCGCGACGCGTCCCGCCGCTTCGACGTCGTGCCCATGGGTGAACACGCGCGCCGCCTGGCGCGACGCGAGCTGCCCACGCGCGAACCGCGCTTCAGCGCAGCGCCCACAGAGAGTAGACGCCCGCCCGCTCCCACTCGCTGAAGCCCGCCTGGGCCAGGGCCGACTCCACCGCCGGATCCCGTCGATCCAGTACGACGAACCGGGTGCGGGCCTGGTCGAGGGCGCTCCGCAGCGCGTCCACACCGCCCAGCTCGTCCACGCTACGCCCGCCCTCCAGGAAGTCCTCGGACAACGCGCGCCGCTGCTCCGCCTCCGTCTCGCGCCCGGCCATGCGCAGCGGTGCGATCGTCTGGTAGCTGCGGGCGAAGACGAAGTCGAAGGTGCGCTCGAACGGCGCCAGGTGCGACGCCGTGCGCACGTTGCACAGGATGCGCGCGCCGGGCCCCGTCGTCGCGCGCTGCAGGCGCCGTGCGATGGCCAGCAGCTCGCCCGGCATCTTGTAGGCGTTCTCCGCACGGGTCGGCGCGGGCACGGGGGCACTGTCGGGATAGACGTTCTCCGCGCTCCACACGTAGCGGCCGCCCACGAGCGGGAACACCGCGACGACCGCGACCAGGGCCAGGGGCGCGGCCGCCTGCGCACGCCACGCCCGTGCGGCCAGCGCCACGATCGATGCGCCCGCGACCGCCAACAACAACCCGAAGGGCACGCCCCAGAACAGGCGCGAGTAACCGGTCTCGCCCACGGCGTGCTCGGACAGCAGCGGGTAGACGAGCGGGTTGACACTGGTGGCGAAGAACACGCAGGTGAACAGCACGGGGTAGATGCGCTGCTCGCGCCGGGCCATGAGCACGGCCACGCACGGCACCGCGCACAACGCGAACAATTCCAGCGCGCCGCCGCCGTGCCCCAGGTCGAGGTGGGAGAACAGCAGCCGGTCGCGCCAGCGGCCCACCGTCCCCCAGTCGAGGGCCAGGGCGTCATCCATGCGCTCGGCGCCCAGGGCCAGCCACGCGCCGAAGGCGAGCTGGGGCAGCACGGCGGCCAGCAACGGGCCGACGCCGCGGGAAGCCTTCAGGCCGTGGGCCGCGACGTGCGCCAGCGCGAGCGGACCGAGCACCAGCGGCACCAGGAACACCGCCGTGGGTGCCCAGCCCAGGGCGGCAAAGGAGGCCAGCAGCAGCAGCAGCCAAGTGGACCAACGGGGCCGGCGCAGGACCTCGGCGCCCAGCAGGATCAGCGCGGGCAGGCCGACGTGCACCAACCACGTCTTGCCCTGGGCCGAACGGGTCAGCAGGGAGTTGTTGGCCGTCCAGTGACTGCTCATGCCCCAGAGGAAGTACGCGCACAGCACGAGCATGGCGATCGGCACGAGCTGCCGCGGCAGGGCGCGACGCAGCAGCAGCGCCGACAACACGAGCGCGCAGGCCACGAGCACCGGCGCCAGCAGCGTGCGGTTGGCGACGAGCGTGTGCTCGCCCGAGAGCACGCACAACGTGGCGCTCCACAGTTCCCACGTCTGCCACGCGTAGACGACGTTGCTGGGCAGGCCCTCGCCGCGATGGGCCGCCGCCTCGAAGCGCATGGCCGGCGCCTCCTGCAGGGCCAGGGCCTCGGACATGTAGAGCACGTCGTCCAGGTCCTCGCGCACGAACATCGCCG
>JAJDEQ010000187.1 GCA_029259695.1 Planctomycetota bacterium | reverse complement strand
CGCAGCCCCTCCCCCCGAGCACCGTCGCTGCCGCCGATGAGCCGCAGCCGGCAGGCCACACCGCGGCGCCGCAACTCGCTCAGGGCCGCCACGATCGTCCCGTGGTGACGGCCGGAAGCCACGCTGCCCAGGACCACGATCTCCGCGGGGGCGACGCGCTCGGGCAGCACGCTCAGCTCCCGTGCCCAGTGGTCGCAGCCCACCGGGACCTGGTGGACCCGTTCGGGCGGGAGTTGCATGTCGTCGAGCAGCACCCGGCGCGCGTGCTCGCTGTACACGAACACACAATCCATGCTGCGCAGCAGGATCGTCTGCTCGCGGGCGTCCCACGTGCCGGCGGGAGCGAACTCCGAGACGGCGATGGTCTGCAGCGCGTTGCGTACGGGGAGCGGGCGGGCCAGCACCTGATGGAAGACGTCGACCCCGCCCAGCAAGCTGTCAACGCCGACGCCCGTGACGCGCTGCAACCCGCGCAACACACGCCGCGGCAGGGCCAGTCGCCGCCGCCGCTCGGCTCCCGTGAGTCCCAGCGCCGCGGGGTGCACGGCCGCCGTCCCGCGCCCGCACTCGAGCAGCCGCAGGGCGAGGTCCTGATCCGCGAGCGCGGCCAGCGCCCGCACGAGTTCGCGCGCGGCGCGGCCGACTCCGGGTGCGTGGGTCACCGCCGGCCAGTAGTCCACACCGACCCTCAGAATCGGATCGGCTCCGACTCGAGCACGCGCAGCTCCTCGTCCGCCTCGTGGATGGCGACGATCTGATCCAGGGGCACGTCGCGGAACACCTGCACCTTCCCGCTGGGCCATTCACAGCGCAGCGACACGACGCGCTCGGCGGCCCCCAGACCGATCTCCGACTGCAGGCTGTTGCCGCCGAAGCTGCTGTTGGTGCCCACGTGCGCGTAGATCGTGCGCTCGGCGCCGGCACGCTCGACGACGGTCACGGCCAGCCGCGCCCCCACCCCGAAGTGGTTGCTGTCCGCGCCCTGCAGGCGCACCGTGAGCCAGCGGTGACCGTGACCCGGGTTCAACAACAGGCCGTCCCAGTAGGCATCGTCCAGGCAGGCGCCCCCCAACTGGGTCAGCACGTCCTGGTCGCCGTCGTTGTCGAGGTCGCCGAAGGCGATGCCGTGGCCCTTCTGCAGATGGCCGAACCCGCCCGACACGGTGATGTCGAGGAAGCGCTCACCGCCGTCGTTGCGCAGCGCGATGTTGGGCCACAGCGAGCCGAAGTCGGGGTCGCCCGTGCCGAGGTAGATGTCGGGCCAGCCGTCGTTGTCGAAGTCGCCGAAGTTGCCGCCCATGGCGTAGATCACGCGATTCATGCCGCGCGCCACGGTGACATCCCTGAAGTTCCCCGAAGAATCGTTCTCGTACAGCGCGCCGGTGGCGAAGCCCTTGGCGCCGTGCTTGTAGTAGGCCGCCACCGCGTCGGTGCGTCCCGAGCCGTTGTAGGCGGCCGAACCGTACTCGGCCACGTACAGGTCGAGATCACCGTCGTTGTCGTAGTCGAAGAACCAGCAGGGGAAGCTGAACTCGGGATCGCGCACGCCGGCGGCCAGGGCCACGTCGGTGAAGCGGAAGTCGCCGTCGTTGCGGTACAGGCGGTTGGCGCCGTCCACGTTGGACACGTACAGGTCGGGATCCCCGTCGCCGTCCATGTCGCCGAAGGCAGCGCCCTTGCAGTAGGCCTCGTTGGCCACGCCGGCCTGCGCCGTCACGTCCTCGAAGGTGCCGTCGCCGTTGTTGCGGTACAGATGGCTGGGATAGTGCAGGCCGTCCCGGTCACGGCGACTCTCGGCACCCAGGAACAGGTCGAGGTCACCGTCGTTGTCCACGTCCGCAGCGGCCGCCGTGTGCACGGGCGCCCAGACCTCGAGACCGGCGGCGACGGTCGTGTCCACGAAGCGACCGTCGGCGGTGCGCGTGAGCAGCGACGGCGGCAGCTCGCCGTACTCGCGCATCCACCCGCCGCGCAACACGAGCACGTCGAGCTGGCCGTCGTCATCGAAGTCACCGTGGATCAAGTTCAGGCCGCCCAGGATGCCTCCCAGGCCGACGGCCACCGACACGTCCTCGAAGCTGCCGTCGCCGCGGTTGCGGAACAGCTTGACCATCTTGCCGCTGTCGCTGCTGCCCGTGAGCACGTCGAGCAGACCGTCGCCGTCGAAGTCGTCCATCGACGCGCCACCGGCGATGGAGAAGCGGTGGATCCCCAGCTCGGGCGCCACATCGACGAAACGACCGATGTCGTCCTCCGACGCCAGGGCCGCCGGCGGGATGCGGTAGGCCTCGGGCACGCCGTCGGGCCAGGTGCCCAGGGCCATGTGCGCGACGTTGAGCAACCACACGGGCGACAGGGCGTAGGGGTCGACCGCCAGCTCAGCCTCGAGGTAGCCCAGCGCCGCCCGGGCCCCGGCGGGATCCATGTGCACCGCCCGTTCGCTCAGCGGGAAGATGCAGCTCTCGTTGTTGTGATGACCCACGCAGTTGGCACGCTCACCCCGGCGCAGGTTCGCGACCGCGAGCTTGTGCAACACCCCGGCGCGGCGCTTGGGACCGAAGCGCTCCACCGTCGCCCGGGGCAGGAAGCCCTCGAGCAACGCGATGGCCTCGTCGATGCGACCGAAGTTGAGCAGCGAGTCGGCCAGGCCGATGTGCGCCGTGTAGACGTCGCCCGGGTCGCCGTCGGCTCCCAGGCTCTGCAGGCGCTCCTGCCAGCGCTCGACGACGAGCGGGCCGATGAACGGCGCCAGGCCGGCCTGGGTCTCGGCGTGGATGCGGGCGAACAGGCGTGCCCGGTCGTCGGCCGGCGGAGGCACCCGCTCGTCGGGCTCGGGCTGTTTCGGACGCTCGGCGCGGGTGGAGGCCCCTGGCCCCGCACCGGGCAGTCCCCCGTGGCCGCTGCCGTGGCCCTCGGCCCGCCCGGCGTCGTCACCACAGGCGACGAGCGAGGCGAGCAGCAAGGCCGCGGCCCACCACGACGGCGAAGCGCCCCTGCCGGCCCGGGTCGATCGGAGACCGGGAGCCGAGCGCGCTGGCCGGGCCCCGGCAACGGGTCGAGCGGCGGAACGAGGACGAGACACGGGTGACAGGCTCGCGGTCCACGGCGGGAAGGAGTGCTGCAGTGTATCGGGCCGAGCGCGCGGAACGTCACCGGGAGCAGACTTGAGACCCGGGTTTCGACCGCTAACCTGGGTCCCCATGCGGAAACTCCTCCTGGCGGTGGGTGTGCTCTGCGGACTGGCGGCCTGTACGACGCCGCGCTCCGCCGAGCCTGATTACGGCAAGCCACTCCCCCATGGCGCCGACGCGCTGCTGCCCCTCGGGCCGGATGACACGCCGCCCGACTTCGCAGCGGACTGGCGCAAGCGCGACCAGATCCTGGAAGCGCTGGATCGGTCGATCGACTGGGTGGCCAAACCCTCGGCACGCACGCACTTCCCCGCGGCGGGCATCAGCTACGAGCGCACGGTCGCGAGCCTCGAGCGCTTCCGGGAAGTGCTCGGCAGCTCCGCCAGCTCGGCGGAGTTCGCCCGGGCCATGGAGCGCGAGTTCGAGGTCTACAAGAGCGCCGGTTGGGACGGTCGCGGCGGCGGCGTGCTGTTCACCGCCTACTGCACCCCGATCCTCGACGGGCGACTCGCACCCGATGCCGAGTACCGCTACCCGCTCTACGCCCTGCCCGACGACCTGGTCAAGGGCGAGGGCGGACGCATCCTGGGTCAGCGCATGCCCGACGGTTCCCTGCGCCCCTACCCCGAGCGCCGCACGATCGAAGCCACGCACATGCTCGCCGACAAGCAGCTCGAGCTCGTCTGGCTGGCCGACCCGCTCGACGCCTACATCGCCCACGTGAACGGCTCGGCGGTGATCCGGCTGGCCGACCGCAGCGTGATGCGCCTCGGTTACGCCGGCAAGAACGGCCGCGAGTACGTCTCGTTGCGCAACCGGTTGCTCGAGGGCGATGAGATCAGGGAGGAGGACGCGAACCTCTCCGGCATCCGGCGCTGGGGCAGCAGCCGCGATCCCACCGTGGTGCAACGCTACCTGAACCACAACCCGAGCTACGTCTTCTTCACACCGATCGAGGGCAGTCCGCGCGGCAGCCTCAACGTGGAGGTCACCGCCGGACGCACCCTGGCCACGGACAAGAGCCTCTTCCCCCGCGCCGCGATCGTGTTCGTCGACGCCGAGGTGGGCACCGGGGCGCGCGGACGTCCGTTCCAGCAGTTCATGTTCGACCAGGACACCGGGGGCGCGATCCGCACGGCCGGACGCGCCGACATCTACCTCGGCGCCGGACTGAGCGCCGAGCGCCGCGCGGGCAGCACCCGCTCACCGGGGCAGCTCTACTACCTGTTCCTGAAGGACTCCCGCGCGCGCGCGACCCAGCACACGGCCCGCGCCGACGCAGAGCGCAGCTCGCTCGCCGCCCGCTAGCCCGGACTTCTCACCAGCTTCGTCGCGAGGGTGCGACTGGTGCTGGAGGGCAAGGAGCATCGTCGCTTTCGGCGCGGAGGCGGGGTGCCACCCCGTCGAGCGACACCGCGACTTCGAACGACACCGCGACTTCGAACGACACCGGGGCCGACCGCGCACACCCCCTGTGCACCGCCGGCCCCGGCCGAACGCCGTGTGACGTCCCGCGGGCTCAGAACCCGGGGAAATGCGCGTCGATGAAGTTGGCGATGACGGTGTTGACAGCGCCGTACTCACCGGTCCCGACCCAGTAGCTGTAGGTGTTGGCCACCGACCGCGTGCCGGGCTTGCGGAAGAACGTCACCGTGGAGAGCGGCAGGTCGGCGACGATCAGGAGCTGATCGGTGAGCGAGAAGGCACCGGCAGCCGACAGCTGCTTGCGCAGCGAGTCCACGGCCTCGCTCCCGACGTAGTTGATCGCGGCGTCGCCGTCCTCACCACCGAACACGACGTTGTCGCTCCAGCGGGACACCGTGGCCAGGCCATCGTTGTACACGCTCAAGCGCGAGTGGAGCGGCCCGAGCAGGCTGCTGCCCGACACGTCGAACACGAGGATCGGTTCGCGCATCTGGAGGTTGCCGGGCAACACGGAGATGCCGATCTGATGACCGTTCGCCGCCAATGTCGATGTCTGCGCAGCTGCGTGCCCTGCGCTGACGTGCATGAGCACCGCGCCCAGACCCAGGGCAAGCGTTGCGAGAACGATTGTCTTCTTCATGGGAACACCCTTCGTACGAGATCGCTTTCGGATGAGTGTGAGGAGTGCGTTGGTTGCCCGCTCCCGTCCACGTGACGACCACTCTCGAACAGCCTCCGAAGAGCGTCAAGGGCGGTGTCGAGCGGCGTCTCGTTATCGCGCGACGTCGCTCGAGGGGCGTGATCAACGCCCGCAGAAGTGAGCCCCCGGCGCCTCCGATTGCGAGCAACAGAGTGCGTTCACACATTGGGCGGAGCGTCGACCCGCGATGCCGCGCGAAGTACCCGACGGAGCTCAACACCACCCGCCTCGCCCCGCCCTTCCGGCGCTCGATCCCGAGGCCCATCGAGCCGCCCCCCGGAAGCGTTCGCCCGAAGCGCTCATCTGAAGCGATCACCCGGCAGGTCACCCGGCAGGTCACGCAGCGGGGCGGGATCGGGACCGGCCGGCACTCGCGCCGTGACTCCCTGCCGACTCCCCGGCCGACTCACCCGGCCGGCACCCGGCCGGCACCCGCGCCGCGAGTCCCCGGCCGACGCCCCGCACCGCGTCACGAATGCGCCAGACGATTGGCCCGTCTTCCGGCGGCCTGCGGCCACATCCATGCGAGACCATCAGCCGCGCCGAAATTGCGAGGCCGCGACGTTGGTCGACGCGGAAGGATGGACATAATGATCCCGCTCGCGCGCCGCAGAGACCGGAAACCGCGCCATGTGCAGCTCTCGACCCCACGCCTCCCGACGCGAACGACCTCGAGCGTGATGGGTGCAATCGAACCGACACCGCACCCGCAGGGACGCCAGCCGGCCCCCATCGGCCCGGGGTCCGCGCAATCGGACGCCCCCGGCGCCACCACGGGCGCCTGGGACCCGGCAGGTGCGGACCACGCCCGGGCCCATGGCAGCGTGCAGCCGTTCCCGCCCTATCCCGCGCACCTGCCCGACGTGCGCATCGACGAGCGGCGCTACCAGGTCCGCTTCGCCCACGACCCGGACGAACTGGACACCATCCAGCGGCTGCGATACGAGGTCTTCAACCTCGAACTCGGTGAGGGCCTGGAGAGCTCCCACATCACCGGCCGCGACGCCGATCCGTTCGACGCCACCTGCCACCACCTGCTCGTGGTCGACACCCGGCACGACCAGATCATCGGCACCTATCGCCTGCAGACGGCCGCGATGGCCGCCGCCGGCCGCGGCTACTACTCGGCCGGGGAGTTCGACCTGTCGCGCCTGCCCGCGTCCGTGCGCGAGCACGGGATCGAGATCGGGCGGGCCTGCATCCACCGTGATCACCGCAAGCAACGGGTCCTGTTCGCGCTCTGGAAGGGGCTGGCGGCGTACCTCACCTTCAACCGCAAGCACTACCTCTTCGGTTGCTGTTCACTCACCAGCCAGGACGCTCACGAGGCCTGGCGCGTCTACGAGCACCTGCGCCGACAGGGCCACGTCCACCCCGACGAGCCGGTGCGCCCCCTGCCGGGGTTCGAGTGCTCGCTGCCCAAAGACGAACGAGCCGCCATCGCCGCCCGAGCCGAGAAGGCCAAGGTGCCGCCGCTCTTCGCGACGTACCTGCGCTACCACGCCAAGGTCTACGGCCCGCCCGTCATCGACCGCGAGTTCAAGACCATCGACTACCTGGTCGTGACCGACTGTCACGACCTCGACCCCGGTACCTGGAAGCTCTTCTTCGGGACGAGCCACCCGACGCGCTCGTGAGTTCCCTGCGCGCCGCTCTCCGGGTCCTGGGCTTGATCGTCATCTCGCTGGCGATCTACGTGCCCTACCTGCTCTGCCGCCTGCTGGCCTCCGCCATCGGCCCGTCGGCGCTGGGTCGGGCCGCCGGCGCCGGTCGCGATGCGATCGGCCGGGGCTGGTCCCGGGGCTGCCTGGCGATCATCGGCGTGCGCATCGAGGTGAACGGCCGGCCTCCCAGGCCACCGTTCTTCCTCGTCTCGAACCACGTCAGCTACGTCGACATCCTGACCCTCGGGGCCCTCGTCGACGGGGTCTTCGTGGCCAAGTCCGAGGTGGCCTCGTGGCCGCTGATCGGCTGGATGGCGCGCCTGGCCCACACGATCTTCGTGGACCGCAGCCGCAAGAGCGGCGTCCGCGCCAGCCTGGCGGCGATCGACCGCGTCCTCGACCAGAACCGGGGCCTGGTGCTCTTCCCCGAGGGAACCAGCGGCGACGGCACCTCGGTGCTGCCCTTCCGCTCCTCCCTGCTCCAGCCCGCGGCCCACCGCCGATGGCCGGTCCACACGGCGACCCTGGCCTACCGCACCCGCCCGGGGGCCCCCCCGGCGCGCACCGCCGTGTGCTGGTGGGGAGACATGACCCTGTGGCCCCATCTATGGGCCCTCTTGAAGCTCGACGGCTTCCTAGCGACGGTGTCCTTCGGCGCCGAGGCCATCACCGAGCCCAACCGACACCAGCTTGCGACCCGCTTGCAGCATGCGGTGGCCTCCCGGATCGACCCGGCGCCCACCCTGGAGACAGCATGGACCGCGTGCAGAACCTGATCGCCCAGAGCATCGGCTTCCTCCGACAAGGAGCCGAACTCGTGGGGCAGCTCGACGACGAGCGCTACATGGCGCACGGGCCCGGGTTCCGGCACGGCAGCGTGGGCACGCACTTCCGGCACTGCCTCGACTACTACACCTGCCTGCTGGCGGGCGTGTCGACGGGCCACGTCGACTACGACGCACGGGAGCGCGACGAACAGGTGGAGGCCGACCGGGCCCATGCGGCCGGTCGCCTCGGCATCGTCGCCCAGGACCTGCGCGCCCTGGTGGATGAGCACAGCGCAGCGGAACGGAGCGGAGCGGGCACGCCCGGGTCCGCTTCGAGCGGGACGCCGCGACGCGCCGCACGCCTGGGCGACACACCCCTGACTGTGAAGCAGGATGCAGTGGCCTCGGACGACGCGCCACTGCACGCGACCTCGACCCTGGCGCGCGAATTGCAGTTCGCCATGAGCCACACGGTGCACCACTACGCGCTGATCGCCCTGATCCTCCGCACGCAGGACTACGAAGTGCACCCGGACTTCGGCGTGGCGCCTTCGACGCTGCGCTTCTGGATCAAGTCCGGCGCAGCGGACGAAGCCGCCGTCTGACGCCATGACACGCCGCGTTCTCCGTGGGCGCGTGCTGCTCGTCGCCTGGCTGCTCGCGCTGGCGGCATCGCACGTCGTGCGGCGGACCGGCCACGAGGAGCGGCAACCCTCCGACTGGATCGCGCTCGGCGACCGCGTGCAGGCGGCGCAGCTCGACGTGACACTGGTGGACGACGGTCGCCGCCTGGCAGAGCACGGGGTGGTCTCGGTCAGCGTGCGCGAACCGGCGCTCGACGCCGCGAACGCGAGCGACACCGACGCGCAGCCCCCGGTGGTCGTGCTGCTCCACGGCAGCCCTGGGCGCAAGCAACACATGGCGGCTCTGGCGCGGGCGCTGCCGGCGGCGTGGCGCGTGGTGTCCCCCGACCTGATGGGCTTCGGCGACTCGAGCGCGCTGGCCCCCGACTACTCGGTGCGCGCCCAGGCCGACTACGTCGTCCAGGTGCTCGACGCGCTCGGCACGGGGCGCGCCCACGTGGTCGGCTTCAGCCTCGGCGGCGGGGTGGCCCTGCGCATGTGGGAGCGTTTCCCGGAACGGGTGGCGTCGATCACCCTGTTGTCGTCGATCGGCGTCCAGGAACTCGAACTGCTGGGCGACTACCGGCTCAACCGCGTGCTGCACGGCACGCAACTCGCGCTCATGACGGCAGCGCTGGAGCTCGTCCCGCACTTCGGGGCGCTCGACGAGCGGCTCGGAGGCAAGGGCTACCCGCGCAGCTTCTACGACACCGACCAGCGCCCGCTGCGGGGCATCCTGGAACGCTACGACGGTCCCATGCTGGTGGTCCACGGCGAGCGCGACTTCCTCGTGCCGGTGGAGGCCGCCGCCGAGCACGCCCGGCTGGTTCCCCAGAGCGAACTGGTGCTGCGCCCCGAGGGCCACTTCCTGGTCTTCCAACAGGCCCCCGAACTGGCCGCCACGATCGGCGCGTTCATCGCGCGAGCGGAGCGCGGCGCGGGCGTCACCCGGGGCGAGGCCGACCCCGCGCGCAGCGCCGCCGCAGCGCGCCCCTTCGACCCCCGCGACGTGCCGCCGATCGAGGGCTTCTTCCTGGTGGTGGTGATGCTGTTGCTCGCGGTGGCGACGTTCGTGAGCGAGGACCTCACCTGCATCGGCGCCGGGCTCATGGTGGCGCAGGGTCGACTGTCCTTCGTGGCCGCCACGGCCGCCTGCATCCTCGGCATCTTCGTGGGCGACCTGCTGCTGTTCCTCGCCGGACGCTACCTGGGTCGCCCGGCGCTGCAACGGGCGCCGCTCAACTGGTTCGTGTCCGCGGAGCGCGTCGATCGCAGCGCCCGCTGGTTCCAGAGCAAGGGCTTGTCGCTCGTCTTCCTGAGTCGCTTCCTGCCCGGCACGCGACTGCCGACCTACGTGGCGGCCGGCATGCTGGGCACGAGCCTGCTGGCCTTCTCGGCCTGCTTCCTTGCCGCCGCCCTGCTGTGGACACCCTTGCTCGTGTGGTTCGCGATGCTCACCGGGCAGGGCGCGCAAGCCGTGGACGGCACCAGCCTGCTCGGCCTGGGGCTGCTGGCCATCGGTCTGCTGCTCGTGGTGCGCATCGGACTGCTCTCGGCCACCCACCGGGGGCGGCGCATGCTCGCCGGACGCTGGGGCCGACTCACCCGCTGGGAGTTCTGGCCGCCTTGGGTCTTCTACCCGCCGGTGCTCGCCTGGGTGGCCTGGTTGGCGCTGCGGCACCGCAGCCCGGCGCTCGTGTCGGTGGTCAACCCGGCCATCCCCACCGGCGGCCTGGTGGGTGAGTCGAAGGGCGAGATCCTGGCCGGCCTCGCCGCGGCCGGCGAGCGGGTCGCGTCCACGGCGGCGTTGCCTCCACCGGCCCCCGGCGGGCGCGACGCCCAGGTGGCCGCGGTCGAGAGCTTCCTGAGCCGGCACGGTCTCGCCTTCCCGGTCGTGCTCAAGCCGGACGTGGGCGAGCGCGGTGCGCACGTGGCCGTGATCCGCGACGAGACGCAACTGCGCGCCTACCTCGACGCGTCGAACTGGCCGACCCTGGTGCAGGAGTACGTACCGGGGGTGGAGTACGGCGTGTTCTACGTGCGCGAACCGGACGCCGAGCAGGGGCGCATCATCTCCGTCACCGAGAAGCGCATGCCCGCGGTGACGGGCGATGGCACCCGCACCCTGGAGCAGCTGATCCTCGACGACGAGCGCGCGGTGTGCATGGCCTCGACCTACCTGGAGGCGAACACCACGCGCCTGCTCGACGTGCCCGCACCGGGCGAGCCGGTGCAACTCGTCGAGCTGGGCACCCACTGCCGCGGTGCCAT